>JBGPJC010000043.1:0-29988 GCA_041485165.1 Terriglobia bacterium
GCCGATCGCCGCACCGTTCACTACGCCCATCACCGGCTTGCCCACATCCAGCATCGCCGTGAACACCTGATGGAACGCATCCACCATCTGGAAAACGCGTTGCGCCGTGTATTCGCCGATGTCAATGCCGCCCGAAAACGCTTTGCACGCGGAATCAATCACGATCAGCTTGATGGCATCGGATTCGCCCGCGGCTTCGATCCCCGCGCACAGTTCGCGCAGCATCTCTTCATTGAGCAGATTGTGCTCGGGACGGTGCAGGGTCAGCCGCGTGACGGAGTCTTCGGTGCGGTAGAGAACGAAGTGGAACTCCCCCGGCTTGGGACGCGCCACGTTGCCCAGCGTTGACTCGACGCGTGATTCGACCGCTTTCTTGCCGCCATCCCGGCTGGATCTTCCTTTCGTCAACATCGCCAGGCCTCCCGTTTATACCGCCCTTGCCAGGCTCAACAGCTTTCTACTGCCAGCGCCACGCCGAGCCCCCCGGAAACGCACAGCGTGGCCAAGCCATGGCGTGCCCTTCTGCGTCGCAACTCGTGCACCAGAGTGCCCGTGATGCGCGCGCCAGTCGCGCCGATCGGATGCCCGAGGGCTATGGCGCCTCCGTTGGGGTTCAGTCGCTCGCGATCGAAGTGCAGCTCGCGATCGCAGGCCAGCACTTGAGCGGCAAAGGCCTCATTCAGCTCGACCACATCGTAGTCGGCCAGCCGCATGCCGGTGCGCTGCTCGAGCCGGCGGATCGCCGGGACCGGTGCAACGCCCATGCGGTGCGGTTCCAGCGCCGCCACGGTCGCATCCACGATGCGCGCCAGCGGTCCGGCGGGCAGATCGGCGAGCCTCGCTTCGCTCACCAGGACCAGCGCCGCTGCGGCGTCGGTGATGCCGCTGGAATTACCGGCAGTGACTGTTCCAGTGCGAGAGAACACCGGCGGAAGCTTGCCCAGGCCTTCGAAGGTGATATCGGGACGAATGTGCTCGTCCTTGGCAACTTCGATGCGCGCGCCTTTGCGGTCGGTCTTGTTCACCGGGACCAATTCCGCGCGGGAATGGCATTTTTCCGCGGCCTGCGCGGCGCGTTGGTGGCTCTCGAGGGCGAACGCGTCCTGTTCATCGCGCGAAATTTTGTACTCCTCGGCGAGCAACTCCGCGGTCTCACCCATCACCATCTGCGAAATGGGGCAGAGAAAACCGTCGCGGTACATGGCGTCCACCAGGGGCTGGTGGCCCATCTTCACGCCCCAGCGGGCGTCCACCAGGTAGGGCACGCGGCTCATGGACTCGGCGCCGCCTACCACTACTACATCGGCTTCGCCCTGCACGATTTGCTGCCAGCCCAGAAGAATGGCCCGCAGGCTCGAGGCGCAAGCCATGTTCACGGTAAAGCCGGGCACGTCGTCGCCCAGTCCCGCGCGCCAGGCGATCTGCCGCGCCAGGTTGGGTCCCACGCCGGCGGCACGGGCGTTGCCGAAAATCAACTCGTGAACGCGGCAGGGCAGCGGGGAAGTGGAGGAAGGGGTTCGCTCGCCCGGGGTCCGCTCGATCGGAGCCACGCCAAACGCCCGCTCCAGCGCTGCCCGGACCACGTGCACTCCAAGGTCTGCGGCGGAAAGGTCGGCCAAAGCTCCACCAAACTTACCGATCGGTGTGCGCACTGCGCTGGCGATATAGGCGGCCCGGCTCATGACAGCGAAATCCCGATGCTAGCACACCCGGGGCGCCGCTTGGTGAGGGTTTCCTGGAGTGCTTCGGCTTGCCGCCGCGATCTTCGGAAGAATCTTGCAGCAAGTGAAAGAATTCAGCGGCCCCGCGGGGCCGGAGGCTTTGCTGTTGGCAGCGTGACTTGCGGTTTGGTCTCCATGCCGCCGACAAAAGGCGTGGCACTCTTGACCGACCAGACTCCCTTCTCGCGCTCCAGCCTGTACTTCATCTGCTGCGCGGCGCCGCCCTGCTTGGGCGTGAATTTCATCAACACTTCGGCGCGGTCACGATCGGTGTTGAATTCCTGAATCTCTTTGTTCGTGGTTTTCAGGTCGATTCCGCCGCTCTGCGACACAAAAGCGTCAATCGCTGCTTGAATTTGTTCTCGTTCCTGGCTGTCCTGGTGCATGTTCTTCCAGAAAGTGCATGCCCCCGCGCACAACAAGAGGAAGAATGCGATTGCGGCTGGGACCTTACGCATGGCCTCAACCTAACGCAAATTCGCTGCGCAGTCAAAGCGGCCGACTCTCCCAGGTGTTTCACCGGAACCTTTTTCCTCGCGACGGTTGGCTGGAAACTCAGCGCACGCCGCGCAAATTGCAAACCCCGGGTGGTTTTGCTATAAGCGAAGAGAGAGTTTTCCTGCTCCCGCATTGGCGGATCCCTTGGGCACGCGCGTGAATGGAGACAGGCTGAACGATTCCTCACAGCATCCTTTACCCGCGGAAACCTCGCTCGAACGCAGCGCCGCCAGGCTGCTGGCACGGACCCTGGAGGACCGGCTCTCTCCTGCCGAAGCAAGACTGGTGCGCCTAGTCCGGGGCCAGGCGGATGCGCCTACCCTCCTTTCCGGCGTACCTGGAGACGATGCCGCACTCGCCGCCCGGCTGGGTTTGCTGGGACGCTGGGCGGAGTTCGCCGAGAAGTATGGCGATGCCGCGAGTTGCGCGGAGTGGCAGGAGGGCTGGTCCGCAGCCGCGCGCGCGCAAGCAGCATTCAACCTCTTTCTGGCCCACGCCGAGCAAGAGTGGCTGGCGCGCCTCCTCGCTCAGGGGATTGACGCCATTCCGCTCAAGGGCGTCTCCCTCTCGCGCATCCTCTATGGAGATGCCTCGGCGCGCTCGACCACGGACGTAGATCTGTTGGTGCGAGGCGAGCAGGTTGCCGTTGCCGCCCGGCTGCTCGAGGCGGAAGGGTTTCGTTCCTCTTTGCCCCGCGAGCTGTTGAGTTTCCCGGCGTTCCTCCGCTCCACCGATGAACACACCTCCGAGTCGGTTTATGTCGCCGAACGCGCGGGAGTCTCGCTGCAAATCGAGCTGCACTGGAAGATACTGCCTCTACCTGAGCGGGAGGTATGGGGAGCGCTGCGCACTTACGACACGCCCGGCGGCGCGGTGCGGGGTCTCTCGGCGGAGCTCTACCTGCTCTACCTTTGCGCGCACTTTGCCGGCCACGGCTGGAGGTCACTGCACTGGCTGTGTGACATCGCCGAATTTGTAAAGAAATTCGCAAACGAAATGGAACCTGCGACGTTTCTGGGCTGGTGCCGGCGCGCCGCACTGCGGCATCGCGCCGGTGTGACCTTTGCTCTCCTGGAAGCCTATTGTGGGGTGCGCTGGCCTGCCGTCGAATCTCTGTGCGACGCACGCGCTTTCCGCACAGCGGCGCAGCTCCTGCGCCGGCCTCTCCAGCCGGCCGGCGACCCGGGCGTGTTCGCGGCGCACCGCGAGCGCCTCCGCCGTCAGGACGGCCCAGCCGGGCGTTTGCGGTATCTCGCCTGGCTGGTGCGTCCGACGCGCGCAGAATGGGCCCGGCCGGACGGCTCACTGCGCGGCGCGCCGGCCGCCTGGATGGCGCGCGCCGTACGCTTGCTGCGCTTGACCGCGGCGGAATCTTTTTCCGAGCTCCCACCCGCAGGCGCCTCCGTCGAAACTGCTGCGCCTCTGCGCACCCCTGCGGAGCGCGGAAGTGCAGACTGATGGGCGCCAAACATCCACTTCGCGTCAGTCCGGATGTAGTCTCCGAACAGGTCGGCGACGGCCTGGTGCTGCTCAATTTGCGCACCGGCGTTTACTGGGGGCTCAATCGCACCGGCGCCGAGGTCTGGCGCGCGCTTCAGGAGCAGAGCAGCTTTGAGGGCATCTGCCGGGAAATCGAAGACAAGTTCGAGGCTTCGAAAGAAGAAATTGCCGCAGCGGTGCGCTCCTTGATGGATGAACTGGCTGGAGAAAACCTACTGGTCTCCGGCGCCGCCGAAACGCCCGGCGCGGGCGGCGGGCCGGATGGGCGCAGACGAAAGACATCCACCGGGGAGAAAGAGGGAAAGTGAGCGAGAGTTTAGCGCAGCGCGTGAGCCGGCTGACGTGGCGCGATCTGTCTGGTCTGGGAGGCGCCGCAGTGGTGTTGTGCCGTGTGGCTCTGGGACTGCGCCGGCACGCCTTTCCGGAACTTCTCCGCCGCTTGCAGCTTAACGAAAAGATGCCGCCTGCGGAAGCGGCCCTGGTCGAGCAGGCTACACAAAACGTCCGCCGGGCGCACCGCCTGGTGCCGGTGGAGGTCAATTGCCTGCTGGATTCCCTGGCCACTGCGGCGCTGGTCCGCCGCATGGGATTCTCCGTTCCTCTGGTCATTGGCGTACAACTGCACGGCGGCAGCTTGCAGGCACACGCCTGGGTAGGCGATGCGGCGACGCAACAGGCTGAAGATTTTCGTCCCCTGTATCGCATCCCGGCCGAGGAGTAATTTGGTCCGCCACCTGCAGATTCCTTGGCCTTCCTGCGGACACAACAGATGAGCGGAATTGCTGGACTGCTCGCGACCGAAAGCTTCACTGCCGCCGGCGCCTCGCTTGCCGCACCGTTTGGGACGATGATGGCCGCGCTGCGCCACCGCGGCCGCGACCTCGCTGGAACTTGGGAGCGCGAGGGATGTGCGCTGGGCGTGCTGGGCAGCCGTGGCGAAGGCACTTCGCCTGAATCCTATGCCCAGCGCCAGCCGCTCGAAGATGAAGCCAGCGGCCGCGTTCTGGTCTGGGACGGCCGGCTGGATAACCGCGAAGAGCTGCTCGATTTGCTGGCGCGTCCCGGTGAACGGCTCAGCGACGCGGAGATCGTGCTGCGCGCGTTTGCCCGCTGGGGACAGGATTGCGTTCCCCGTCTGCTGGGCGATTTTGCCTGGGCGCTGTGGGACCTCCGGCGCCGAACACTTTTCGCGGCGCGTGACCCGCTCGGCCTTCGGCCCTTTTTCTATGCCGCGGGCAGCGGCTTTTTTGCCTTTGCCAGCGAAGTAAACGCTCTGCTCGATTTGCCCGGCATTTCGCGCGAGCCGGACGAAGTGATGCTGGGCGACTTCCTGCTGGGCTGGTCCGATTTCTCCGACCCCGAACGCACATTTCACCGCCACGTCCGGCGCCTGCTTCCGGCCCACCACATGTTCTGGACAGCGGAGGGCTTCGAGCAGCGCCGCTACTGGCGCGTGGATCCTGAGCGGCGTCTCCGTTACCAACGCCGCGAAGAATATGGCGAACAGTTTGGCGAGCTGTTTGGCAAGGCTGTGGCCTGCCGGGCCATCTCCCCTGCGCCCGTGGCCGTCTTCCTGAGCGGCGGACTCGACTCCGGGGCGGTGCTTTCTGCGGCGGCGCGCGCGGCCGGGGGGCAAGCGCTGCGGGCGTACACCATCGGAGTTCCCGGCACTCAGGATGAGAGCGACAGGGCGGCGGGCGCAGCGCGCGAGTTGGGCGTGCCATTCGAGCGCCTCCCGTTCCTCTCCGCAAACCCTCTTGAAGGGCTGGGCACTCAATTGGCGCGCCAAGGGTCCCCGTTTCTGCAAGAGGGCTGGACGGAAGAATCGCGGCTACTGGCTTGCGCCGCGGCCGGGGGCGCGCGGGTAGTTCTGACGGGCGATGGCGGCGACGAACTGTTCAATTCTCCCGAGGCCTACGTTGCGGACCTGCTTCGCGCTGGCAGCGTGGCGCAATGCCTGCGCGTCCTCGGCACTCTCGCGCATTACCACCAGAAGACCTCACCCGAACTGCTGCAACAATCCCTGCGACTTTTGGTCCCGGCCGGGGTTATTGGCCTCTGGAGAAGACTGAAGTGGCGCCGGCCACCCCCCTGGATCGAGCCGCGCTTTGCCGAGCGGACGGGTCTGCTGCGCCGTATCCAAAGCACAGCGGAGTTGCTGCCGTTTGGCTCTCTTTGCGCCGCTCTGGACTACTCAGCGCTTACCCGCGGCCGGGCGGTGGCCCTCCTCGAACAGCAGGAGTGGGCGGCGTCACAACACGGAATCGAATACCGCCAACCGTTCTACGACCGGCGGCTGATCGAATTCCTGTTTGCCATCCCCTGGGAGCGCAAGTCGGAGGATGGGAGACCCAAGAGTCTATTGCTGGGCGTTCCAGGTTTGGTGCCTTCCTGCCTCGGCGATTTGCGAGAGAAGGCGGACTACGGCGGATTGATCGAGAGCAGCCTGCGCCGCGAAGGTGGGGAGTCACTCCGACGGGTTTTCCGGCCTCTCGACACGGAAGTTTCTCGCTACGTCGTCGTGGATCGCGCCGCCGGGATGATGGAATCGTTCCTCGGAGGGCACGACGGTACCCAGCGTACGGTTTGGTTACTGGCCTGTTTTTTTCTCTGGATTCAGCAAGGGCGCTTGGGTATAACTAGAGCGTCCGTTTTGGAGGGGTGTTGCAGTGAAGACGGGGTCCAGGAAGCGCACTTCCGCTCGACCGGCAAAACAGTTTTTCGTGCCCCCTAAGTTGCAGCGTTTTGGCAGCCTTCGGGATCTGACCCGCGGAAGTGTGGGTCGCCTAATTGATTCTCCATTCCGCCGCTCGAAACCCTGAGCCTGGCACTTCTTCTCTCGGCGCTGCCCAGTACCTGTACCCAGCGTCTCCTCCAAAATTTTGGCATCGCCACCCGCTGTGAAGAAAGTCACTCCTTTTCCTCCACCGGTGATCCATCTGGCAGGTTTGCGCTTGCTTGTTGACTGCCACCCAGGGCCACCGCCCCCCGTGCCTCACTCTGCAAAGATCCTGCGCCGCTCCGCTTCTCCCGGTCCGCGCTTCGTGTACTGGCAGACCGGCCCCAAGGGCCAGTTTCGCCTCTTCTGGTCGGACGCAGGCACATTCGATCTCGACGCTCGAGCAGCACGCGCCTCCTGCTTTCTGCGGCGCAATGCCCGGCGCGACGCAGTTGAGGAGGTGCTCCGCGGCCCGCTCTGCGCTTTCTTTCTGGTCGCGCGCGGATTTGAGCCTCTCCATGCATCCGCGGCGCTTCTGAAGGGAAGATGCGTTGCGTTCGCGGGGCCTCCAGGCGCGGGCAAATCGTCCCTGGTCGCCGCGCTCTCGCGTCAGGGCGCTCGTTTCTTCTGTGATGACCTGTTGCCGCTGAGCGTGCGCGGCGTGAGTGTTCTGGCGCACCCCGGCTTGCCGGAACTGCGCTTGATGCCGCGCGCGGCTCGGGGACTCTCTTGGCAGAAGGGGGCGCGCGCGCTCGCTTCCGGGAAAAGCGCGTTTCGCCTGGCACCTGCGCGCGGGCCGCACCCCATCGCTTGCATCTACCTCCTCGACCGGCGCCCCGCGGTAAGCGGCAGAAGGGTGCGCGTCCAGCCGCTGACTTCGCGCGAGGCATTCCGCGCGCTGCTGCGGTTTACGCGCAACGATTCGGTGACCACACCAGCGCGGTTGCAGCGGCAGTTGCTGCTCTTCGCCCGCCTGGCCAGCCGCATCCCTGTGCGCCGGCTGATCTATCCCGGGGGGTATGCAAGGATTTCGGAGGTGCTCGCTGCCGTCCGGCAAGACCTCCAGTCGTGAAACTGGCCGACACAGTGATCGGTATCGTAGCGCCGCCGTCCCGGCGGCCTTGGTGACGACGGAAACACCCATTGCGGAAGCTTCTTCTACGTTAGAGGCGGGCCAGGCGGGCGGCCCAGTGCGAGAGGTGATTGAGTGATGTGGAGTGGGTGCGATCGAGCTCGAGGGGCGTGATCGAGACGCAGCCGGCAAAGACCGCGGCATAGTCGGTGTCCGGCTCGACCTCTTCGATGGCTTTTTGCTCGCAGAGCCAGACAAACGGGCGTCCTCGCGGGTCTACATCCTCGCGCAAAACGTTGCGGGTGATTTTCTTCGATTGGCGTGTGAACCTCACGCCGCCGTTCCAGTCCTGGGGAATGTTTGCGCTTAGCAAGACGCCCCGGGGCAGACCCTCTTCTAACGCCACAGCGGCCAGACGGCGGGAGAATTCCGCCGCGGCGGTGAAGTCCGCGCCTCCACGGCGCGCTGCGAGTGAGAGGGCGCAGGAAGGGATGCCGTTGATCGCTCCTTCTTGCGCCGCAGCCACGGTTCCCGAGTAGTAGACGTTTTCCCCTAAGTTTGCGCCATAGTTGATGCCGGAGAGCACCAGCGCGGGCGGTTCGGGCAGCAGGCGGTTGAGCGCCAGGATGACCGCGTCGGCGGGCGTGCCCTGCACGGCCCATTCTCGCTCGCCGGTGGACTGGTAGAAAATGGGTTCGTGGATGGTGATGGATTGCGCCGCTGCGCTGCGCTCGCGGTGCGGAGCAACCACGTAGACCGTGCCCAGCCCCTCGAGCGCCGCTACCAAGGCGCGCAGGCCGGGAGCCTCAATCCCGTCGTCGTTGGTCACCAGAATGTTGGGCATGCTTCTCGATCCGGTCCGGGCTTTCGCTGCGGCTGCCGGGCAGAAAAAATGGTCGGGACGACTGGATTTGAACCAGCGACCTCACGCACCCCAAGCGTGCGCGCTACCAGGCTGCGCTACGTCCCGACCGGACTTCTAGACTATCACCGCGGTTCGAGCAGGGTCAAGATTGCGCGAAGTTCCTTCCGTAACTCTGCCAGCGCGTGCTTCTGGTTGGCCGGCCGTCCTTGCACGGCCGCTGAGGAGACGGCAGCGCCCGTCTCTTCCTTCGCCCGGGAGTGTCCGTTGCTGCTCTGCGCAGGATGCGCATGGCCGTTCTCCGGCCGCTCGCCGAGATGGCGGCGCGCACCGGCGATGGTGAAGCCTTCCTCATAGAGCAGCCGCTTGATGGCCAGGACCATGTCGATGTCTTCGCGCCGGTAGAGGCGGTGGCCCTTGGGCGTCTTCACCGGCTGGAGCATGGGGAATTCGGTTTCCCAGTAGCGCAGGACGAACGGCTTGGTGTTGGTCACACGGCTGACTTCGCCGATGCGGAAAAGATCCTTCTGCGGCAGGTCGGTCCGATCTTGCCCGTTCCCCAACATCCTGGCTTTCTATCCTAAGCCGTTTTCGCAGCCTGTCAACCGTCGCGCAGGCGCCCTCAAGAATTAGAGAAGGTCGCAGTTATTCCTTCCGCAGTTTTTGCGAGAAGCGCAGGGGTGTGCCCATGAAATCGAAGCTCGCCCGGAGCTGGTTCTCGAGGAAGCGCTGGAAGCTGAAATGGAACGGGCGCTTCTGGTTGGTGAACAAAACGAACGTGGGCGGTGAGGATGACGACTGCGTGATGTAGAAAATTTTCACCCGGCGCGCAGCGGGTGATGTGCCGCGTCCCAGGTCGGTCGCGCGGAGCCAGCGGTTCAGCTCTCCCGTGGAGATGCGACGCCGCCGTGCCTGGTACACGCGCTCGATCAAACTGAAGAGCTCGCCGGTATGATGGCCGGTCGAAGCGGTGATAAAAACCAGTGGCGCGTAGTGCAGGAATTTCAGTTTCTGCCGGATCAGCTCCTCGTATTCTTCCCGCAAGCGCTGCGGATCCGGCGCCTTTTTCGTGTGCGCGGCGTGGGCCTCGAGCGCCAGGTCCCACTTGTTGAGCACCAGGATCACCGAACGGCCGGAGCGCGCGGCCTCTCCGGCGATGGCCGCGTCCTGAGTGGTGACGCCGAGCGAGCCGTCGATCAGCAGCAAGGCTACATCGGATTGCTCGAGGTGGCGGTGAGCCATCATCACGCTCAACTTTTCCGCCACCAATTTTGTTTTGGCCTTGCGCCGGATCCCCGCGGTGTCCACAAAGCGGAACAGGCCATCGCCGTGCTTCACCAGCGCGTCCACGGCATCGCGCGTGGTGCCCGCCACGGCCGAGACGATCGCGCGCTCCGACCCCGCCAGCCGGTTCAGCAGCGTAGACTTGCCCACATTCGGCCGGCCGATGATGGCTACGCGGATTGAAGTGGTGTCTTCCTCGACTTCCGCTTCGGGCACGTCCTGGGTCAACTCGTCGAGCAACTCATCAACGCCGTAGCCGTGTTCCGCGGACACGGGATAGACCTTGCTGGCCAGCTCGAAGAACGGCGATGCCAGAGAGGCCTGGCTGTCGTTGTCCACTTTGTTGGCGGCGATTACGAAGGGCTTCCCGGTGCGGCGCAGCAGCCGCGCCAGCTCGGCGTCGGAAGGCGTCACCCCGGCCCGCGCGTCCACCACCAACACCAGCCGCTCGGCGGCTTCGATGGCCAGGGACGCCTGCCGGAAAATCTCACGTGGGATTTCTGCCTGGTCCTCGGGGAGCAGGCCTCCGGTGTCCACCAGCTCAAAGGCGCGCCCATTCCACTGCGCGGTGCCATAGATGCGGTCGCGGGTGATCCCCGGCTCATCGGTTACAATCGAGCGGCGCGATTCGGTGATGCGATTGAACAGCGTGGATTTGCCGACGTTGGGACGCCCGACAATCACGATGGATGGAAGCTTTTTCGACATCCCGGCTCGCTTTCCTTTTTGTGGCAGGGAAGAATGTATCGCACTCGAGTCCCCGGGGACAGCGCGCGGTTGGCTTCCTTCCATTTGCTTGGTTCCAGGTCTTGACCCTTTTCCCGCCTGACCGCAGGATGATGAAAGATTTCCGCAGGCTGGTGCGTACTAGATGGTGACAGGGGAAGGGCGATCCGAGGGGATGAGTGGAGTGGAGCTGGCAGATGCCATCGCCCGGGCTCGGGCCGGCAGCGCCGAAGCCTGGGGGGAGATCTACCAGCGCTACGCCGCAGCGATATTCCGGTTCTGCCGGCGCGTGATGCCCACTCGCCAGGACGCTGAAGACGCCACCATGGACATCTTTCTGAAGCTCCGCAGCAAGCTGGACCAGTACAACCCGGAGCGGCCATTCCAGGCTTGGCTCTACAAAGTGGCCGCGAACCACTGCTGGGATATCCTGCGCCGGCGCCATGTGAGGCAAGACCTTGAAACCGGCGACGTGGAGAGCTTGCCGCTCGAGCATCCCGACCCCGGCCAGCTCGACGCGCTGATTTCCGCCCAGTCCGGCGAGCGCGTCCGGCAGGCCCTGGAGCGATTGCCGGTGCGGGCGCGGATGGTGCTGGTGCTGCGCTACTACGCGGACATGAACTACGACGAAATTGCCGAAGCGCTTGGACTGCGGCGCACCTTCGTCGGTGTGGTGCTGCTGCGCGCACGCCACCAGTTGCGCGACCTGCTTGCCCCGGTGCCGGCGGCAGCCGCAAAAATCGCCAGTGTGCGAGGGACGCCATGAGTCACCTGGATGAGATGACCTGCCTGCTCTACCTCGACGGGCAGCTCGAAGCCGCCCGCGCCGCGGAGCTTGCCGATCACCTGGGCGCGTGTTCGGAGTGTCGCCGGCTCCTCGTAGCCCTCCAGCATGAAACGCTGGCAGTGAGCCAGGCGCTGCTCGCGGAAAACGAATCGGTCCCCGCACACCTGCTTACACCTCGCACGTCGCCTGGTATTTCCTGGGGCTGGGTCCTGGCGTTTGGGCTGGCAGCTTCTGGTGTTTACACGCTGTGGAACGTCTATGTTCAACCCTGGATGCAGAGCGTCCAGGAATCCGGCTTTGGCGGGCAGTATTTCCTCACCGTGCTGCTGCTGAATGGCGCCTTCTGGAAAGGATGGAACGACATGCTGCAATTCATCATCTTGGGTTCGCTCGCAGTTCTGGGAGCCGGGCTGCTGTTCCTGTTCCGCAGGAACCTGCGCCGGTTTTCGTCCCTGTCCGTGTTCCTGGCGGTACCGCTGCTGTTCGCCCTGGCGCTTCCGCCGGCGGCACAAGCCACCGAGTTCGTGAAGACCCACTACACCTATGAGTTGCCGTCGGGTGAGACGCGCCGCAGCGACCTCTTTATTTTTGCGAACAGTGCGCACATCGACGGGACGCTCGATGGCGACCTCATCTTTTTTGGCCACTCGCTCACCGTCGATGGGCAAGTGACCGGTGACGTCATCGCCTTCGCTGATTCCGTCCGCATCAAGGGCAAAGTGGGCGGCAACGTCCGTTCTTTTAATCAGTCGATCACCATTGAAGGCCAGGTGGCCCGCAACGTGATGAGTTTCGTCTCCCATTTTGAGTTGCCTTCCGGCGCCAAGGTTGACGGTAGCGCCACGCTGTTTGTCGGAGACATGCAGGTGCGGGGCCAGCTCGGCCGTGATCTTTGCGCCTTCTTCGGCGAGGGCTATCTCGACGGCCAGGTGGGCGGCGAGGTGCGCCTCTACCAGGACAGGCACACCCACGGTGTCGTGGTGGTGGGCCCTCGAGCCGACGTCGCCGGCACCTTCCAGTACCGCGGCCCCAAGGCGCCTGATGTCTCTTCCAAAGCCCACCTGGCCAGTGCCCCGCAAGTGCAGCTCGTCTCCGAGCGCCCCGCATACTTCCGCTCTCTCAGCTATTGGTACAACGCCATGATCTGGGGGATGGCGTTCCTGGTGGGCTTGGTTTTTATCTCCTTGGCGCCCGGCCTGGTGCAAGAAACCTCCCGCGAGGTGGGTAGGATTGGCGCTCCTTTGGGGATTGGCCTCGTGTCGTTCATTGTCCTGCCCATCGCCGCGGTGATCGCTTGCGTGACCGTCGTGGGCCTGGGCTTGGGGATTTCCGCGCTCTTCCTGTGGATCTTCATGATGTTCTTTGCGCAGGTGTTTGCGGCCGTGTGGCTGGGAGAGGCCATCTTGGGGGCCACGTCAGGCACCTGGCCCCTGACCGGGCGCCTGGCGCTGGGATTGTTCATCCTGCGCGTCGGCGCCATGATCCCGTTCCTGGGCGGGTGGGTGAGGTTTCTGTCGTGTGTGCTGGGGATGGGCGCGCTGGCCCTGGTGATTTACCGCCGCAGGCAGCGGCCGGCAGCGCCGCCACAGCCGGCCGCCGCTGTAGCCGTGGCGCCGGCCGCGTGACGCGGCGTCGCTGCCGCATGGAAAAACCAGAGACCGCGAACCGTCCGAATTGCAGGGCGGCTCGTGGTCTCTCCGGATAATCTCTGTTTACTCTAGCGCTTTCTAACTTTCGCCGCAGCCAGCACGGGATTCCCGGACAAAGTTTTGAACAGCAGCCCGCGGACCGATACCATATCTCCGGCCTTGAGTCCGGCGACCCCGCCGCTGCTGGAATGGTCGTCTTCAAAGTCGGTGTTCGAGGCGCGGACATCGATCTCCATGATCCCCGCCGTAGTGAACAGGGAAGGCAGATTGTCGATTGTAAGATTCGTCCCGACCGGCGGGGCCTTGACCGTCGCCGTGAGCGAGCTTCTCTTCAGCCGCACACGGTCGGTGTCCACAGCCGGCGGGGTACCCGAGATGGGCGCCGCCGGCCGGATCTGCACAAACTGGCCGACCAGGAGATCGGAGGCCGCAGCAAAGTTCAATCCCGAGGTGTCCAGGCGGTCAATGTCTCCCTTCTGGATCGAGAACTTTGTGTTGAGAAGCAGGTTGACGGTCAGCAGGTTTCCGACGCTGACGTTGTTGATATTCGGCATTTCGTCGAGGACGACAATCTGGAACTGCGTCGGACTGGCGATGGCGGCAATGATTCCCTTCAGTTCCTCGGGGTTCTGGTCCTCGTTCTCAATACTCACCTTCTTAGCAAGAAGCATTCCTCCAGCCGTCAGGCTGGCGTCCACTTCGACCATCTGGCCCGTGGTCACACAGGTGAAATCGCCAGCGGCGCAATTAACTTCGTCGAAGTCCTTGAACTTCGTGTTGCTGTCCACCTTGATCGTCAGCGGGGGAATCGCCGGATCCGTTTGCAGAGTGAAGGAGTTGTTGGCCGCATCCTTGGACTGCACCGTCCCGACCAGGTCCTCAAGGTCTTCCACCTTCCCGGTGCCCTGAACGGCGGGGAGTTGGGAGATTGTGAACGTGGGAGAAATTGGGGAGAGGCTCATCGGGATCGAATTTGCGAGATCGAGATCCAACAGCAGGCCCACCGGCGTCCCCGCCACCAATGTCAGCGGCGGGTTGAAGTTTGCCGTCGCCGTGGCGGAAGCGAGCTGCGGTTTGACCTCGCAGATGGCTTTATCGGCGCACCCGAGGATTGCAACGCCGGAGTTGTTTTGAATGGTCAGCTCCGGGTTCGAGACGGTGATCACCAGGCTGTTGTACGTCCCTGCGGGCACGTTGAGGGTGTTCAGGAAGGCCGCTTCCACCTCCAACTGCTTCACTTCCACACGGATGGGATTGCTCACCAGGGCCTGATTCCCCGGCTGCAATACCGCCCCGGTTACGGTCACCTCAAACGACAGGACGGTTACGTTGGTGGGAGGAGCATCCCGTAGACTCAGGGTAGCCCTTGAGGTGTTGCCTCCTCCTGGGACCACAGGGGAAACCGTGATCCCCCCTCCGCAACTGGTGAGCATGGCGACCAATAAAAACAGGGCGACGAATCGAACCGGATTGTTTAGCACCTGGCTTCCCCCTCAAAAACAAAGTTTTAGGATAACTAAGAGATAGCAAGCAAATGGCCGATGTACGCTAGGCGTAAGGGTCCATATATCAATAATTTACAAGATCGGTCCATCTCGCGCCGCGTAGATTTTGCTCGGCGCGGGATGGAGAATGTGCACGCGCTCCAGGGTGGAAATAACCCGAAGTGGAAACGATGCCTGCTGCTCGGTCCGGTCAGCAGGGCATCAGACGATTTCCAGACTTTTTCCCACGCGTCCCAGGATTTCCAGGGCCCGCTCGAGTTCTTTTCTCTTGTGCGTCGCTGTGACTATAGCCCGCAGCCGCGCTTTGCCTTCCGGCACCGTCGGGAAGCCCACCGCCGGGGCGTACAGGCCCTCTTCAAACAGCTGGCGGGAAAACTCGAAGGCCTTGCCGGCATCTCCCACGTGAATGGGCGCGATGGGGGTCTCGCTGCGGCTTGCCGCGAAACCCAGTTTTTTCAATCCGCGTTTGAAGAATCGCGTGTTGCTCCACAGCCTGCGCAGCAGCTTCTCGCCTTCCGGTGAATCCAGTAGGGAAAATGCGGCCTGGCAAGTGGCCGTCACCGAGGGCGGATGTGATGTGGAGAATAAGAAAGGACGCGCGCGGTGGTAGAGGAATTCGATCAAATCGCGTGAGCCGCACACGTACCCGCCCATGGCGCCAATGGCCTTGCTGAGCGTGCCCACCTGGATATCCACCCGGCCCTGGCAGCCCAGATGATCCACCGTGCCGCGGCCGCCTTTTCCGAGCACGCCCGAAGAATGCGCGTCGTCCACCATCATGATGCATCCGTATTTTTCCGCCAGGTCGCAGAGTTGCGGGAGCGGGGCGATATCGCCGTCCATACTGAACACGCCGTCGGTGATCAGGAGCTTGTGTCCCGGCCACGTTCGGGTCTCCTCGCAGATGCGCGCGCAGTCGGGGACATCCCTGTGTTTGAAGACCTTGATGGTCGCTCTGGAAAGCCGGCAACCGTCAATGATGGAGGCGTGGTTGAGCTCGTCGGAGATGATCAGATCTTCCTTGCCCAGAATGGCCGCCACCGTCCCGGCATTGGCGGTGAAGCCGGACTGGAAGACTACGCACGCTTCGGTGTGCTTGAAACGCGCGATCTGTTCCTCGAGTTCCATGTGCGGACGCATGGTGCCAGCAATCGTGCGCACCGCCCCTGTGCCCACACCGTAGCGGCGGATGGCCTCCAGCGCCGCACGGCGCAGTTTCGGATGGGTGGTCAGGCCCAGATAGTTGTTCGAGCTCAGGTTGACCACTTCCTTGCCGTCTATCACGCAGACCGGCTTCTGCTCACCCTCCAGAACGCGGAGATGGAAGTAGAGGTGTTTTGATTTCAACTCCTCGAGGGCGGCGTGCAAGAAAGAGAGCTGCGGGCGCTCGGCGGTGGACATCACTCCTCCAGGATTGAGAAATGCAGCAGGGGATGATTATAGACTCGCACCGCGAGCGAACCAAGCTGGCGCGGAAAGGCGCGAGGCCTGCATCTGCGGTCAGGTTTGATGCGATGTTTTACAGGTACAAAACAAAGCCCCTTCCCGCGAGCAGCGGGAAGGGGTCCTGGAAGAACGTCAGTGGCTCGAGTTAGCTCTTTTTCAGGCGGCGACGCAGAACGCCCGCCAAGCCGATCAAACCGGTCCCAGCCAGGACGAGAGTGCCGGGCTCAGGGACCAAGGTGATCGTGCCTGACTGGATGGCGCCCCCCTGCAGCCTGAAGGCCACGTCGATCTCCAGGGCCACAAAGTTGCCCGTAGGCTGGGAGGGAATGCCCAGTGCTTGCAGCAATGCCGCGTTGAGGGAAGTTGTAGTGATCTTTCCGGTCAGGGTCCACGGGCCAATTGGCGTCGTTGGGTTCGTGAAGGAGGTGATCCCGCTAAAGACGCCAGAAAAGAGCGTGGCGTTGGGAGCAACTACACCACCAAGCCCCAAAGCGTTAGCAGTCACTGAGATCCCGCCCCCCGGGTTGAACGTGTACTGCCCGGAGGCCTTAGAACCCTGAATCACGGTCCCCGTAGTGAAGATCACCGAACCGAGGCTCGTCCCCGAAAAGCTCGTCAGTCCGGCAGGAAGCGTAAAGATACTCGTAAGATTGGAAGGGACAGCCAGCTGTCCGCCCGGGATCGAGTTGGCCGGGGCATTGCTGATGACGCCAGCCCCCGGGGTAGCCACCAGACCGGTTGAGATCACAACCAGACCGCCGGAGAAGGTAAAATTCAAGGCATCGGCATGGAGGATTCCAGGAGCCAAAAAGAGCATTGCTGCTACGATCAGAAGAATTCTGCGAGCGGCCACGAAACCCCTCCACACTTCGAGTTAGACTCTTTTAATCAAGCGGTGAAGTATGAGCAATTTTGGCGCCAGACGCTTCTTTATGTTTAAGTCTTGTGTTTTGAATAGAACGCCCACCCGCCCTCATCTCATAAGTCCGAAGCATGGGCGCAAATATGCAAGATGCTTCACAATCAACGCTTTCAGAGGCCTTTTTCATTCCCTCTTGCTCCGAAAGCTGCTTGCCTGCCCCTCTTGGCCCGGGTCTCAATATTGGCAACTGCCGAACGAGCGCGCCCATCCGGCACTCGATCCGTAAGCTATTATTAATCAACAGGTTGGAATACTACTAGAGTTGACCGTTGGGATAGAGGAGAATCTTTCCTGCGCCACCAGTCTTCAGCTTCTCGAACGCCTCGCTAAAACGCTCCAGCGGCAAGCGTTCGTGAAAGAGCGGCTCCAGGTGGAGCCTCTTCCCCTTAAGAAGCGCTGTCGCCTGCACCCAGGTTTCGAACATCCGGCGTCCATAAATGCCCTGAACTGTTGCACCCTTGAAGATGATGTCTGCGACCAGGTCGAATGTCACCGGTCTCGCAGGGATGCCCAGCAGCGAGGCGCGTCCGCCGGCTCGCAACATCTGAAACCCCTGCTGAATTGCGACCGGATTCCCGCTCATCTCCAGGAGGACATCCACCCCGGTTCCCCCAGTGAACTCGAGGACACGCCGAACTGGATCGATTTCAGTTGGCTGGATGGCGTGATCCGCTCCCATCTGTGCAGCCAGCGCGAGCCGGTGGGCATTGACCTCAATGGCGAAAACCGTCGAGCAGCCGCAGGCCTTAGCCACGGCGATAGCCATCAGACCGATGGGCCCGCAACCAGTGACTCCGACAGTCCGGCCGGCAATCTCACCCGCCAGGACGGTGTGCACGGCATTGCCCAGTGGGTCAAGTATGGCCGCGTAGTGTTCAGGAATCGCCGGATCGATCTTCCACAGATTGCCCGCCGGAAGCCGCACGAATTCCGCAAAGCAGCCGTCCTGGTCGATCCCCGCGATTTTCAGGTTCTGGCAGATGTGCGGCTCGCCAATGCGGCACTGGTGGCAGTGCCCACAAGCCAGGTGCATCTCGGCGCTGACAAAATCACCCGGGCGGACCGACTCCACCCCTTCTCCCAACTGTTCGACGACTCCGCAGAATTCATGACCGAAGGTGACCGGAGGCTTCATCCGGGACGCGGACCAGGCGTCCCAATCATAGATGTGCAGGTCGGTTCCGCAGATGGAGGCGGCCCGCACGCGGACCAGCGCCTCGCCCGGTCTGGCGCGCGGGACATCCACCATCTCGATTTCGGCCCCGCTCGCGGGACGCACTTTGCGAAGGGCCTTCATTTTCATGGCGGGCATGAAATTCTCCGGAGGGCCTGCGACGAAGCAGGATGCTAACACAGCCGCAAGGCCGGCCCAAAGGGGAGCGGTTCCGGAACGCCCCTTCCGCGCGATTCGTGCGGACACACTCGGGAAGATTCGCTACAATTTCCGTTCGCCGGCGGGGCCCGCTTCCCGCCGGGGCGTCCGGTGATGCGAAGCGCATCCCGTGCCGCGCGGAGGTGACGGTTGAGTTTGAGCGCACGCCTGCAAGAAATCCGCACCGGATTTCATCCCGCATTCTGGGTGGCCAACCTCACTGAGCTGTTCGAGCGGTTGGCGTTCTATGGGCAGCAGGCCGTGCTGGCGCTGTTCTTGAGCCAGCAGCTCAAGCTCTCCTCCGAGCAGACCGGCGCCCTGATGGGATACTTCGGCTTCGCCGTATTTTTCCTGCCGGTGCTCGGCGGGGCTCTGGCCGATCGCTTCGGTTTTCGCAGGATGCTGTCTTTTGCCTATCTGGTGCTCACGCTCGGGTATTTTCTGCTTGGTTCGCTCTCAGCAGGGTGGATGGCGCCGGCGCGGAACATCTTTTCGCCCTACTGGCTTGTGTTCGGGATCCTGCTCATTACCGCCCTGGGACCCTCGTTCGTAAAGCCTTGCGTGGTGGGAACAACGGCTGTGGCCTCGAGCGAAAACGTCCGATCGCTCGGCTTTTCGATCTACTACACGCTGGTGAACGTGGGGGGGATGCTGGGGCCCCTGCTGGCATCGGTCGTGGTTCACAATCTCGGACTCGGCAGGGAATACGTTTTCTATCTCTCTTCTTCCACCGCTTTTCTGATGTTTCTGGTTACTGTCCTCTATTTCCGCGAGCCCGAGCGCGCGGGCAAAGGTGAGGTCAGCAGCGTTGGCCAGGCGCTGGGAAACATCTTCCGAGCCCTGCTCAACTGGAGGTTTGTGCTTTTCCTGCTCGTTTTCTCGGGCTACTGGGTGGTCTTCTGGCAGCAATACATCTCATTGCCGCTCTATATCCACGACTACGTGAGTCCGGACTTCAACATCGAGCTGCTGCTCTCGGTGGATGGTGCCACGGTGATCGTCCTTCAGATCGCGGTGAGCATGATGACCCGCAAGATCCCCACCTTCGCGGCCATGACGCTGGGGACATTGATCACCGGAGCGTCCTGGCTTCTCCTCACTCTCGGCAATTCCACCTGGCTCTTTGTGGCCGCGCTGGTGGTGTTGGCCTTGGGCGAGATGACGCAATCTCCGCGCTACTACGAGTACATTTCCCGGCTGGCCCCGCCGGGCCAGCAAGGGCTGTATATGGGCACTGCGTTTCTGCCCATCGCCATCGGATACCTGATCGCCGGGCGGCTGGGCGGCTACCTGGTTTACCACTATGGCGAAGTGCTGCACCGGCCGAAGCAGATGTGGCTGGTGGTAACCGGGGTAGGCATCGCCACCACGCTGCTGATGCTAGTCTACGATCGCATCTTCAAACCGGGCGCGGCAGTGCCTCCGCCGTCAGCATAATCGTGCTGGGATCTGAGCTTGAAACAGCGGAGTCGCAGGACAAACGATGAGGCTTTCTCTTTACTTTGCAGTTTGCGGCACTCTGTGTGTGGGCCCGATGGCCCGGATCGCGCTGCCCGGCAGGACTACTCACGCCGCCAGTCAAGCCTCTCAGGCCAAGCAAAAGAAATCTCCGCCGCCGACGGTCAAAACTCAGGCCGTCAATCCCGGCCAATTCAAGGCCGGCAAGGCGGCTTACGCCACGTATTGCGGCATCTGCCACCTGAGCGACAGCACGGAAAAGAAAATCGGTCCGGGTCTCAAGGGGCTGGGCAAGCGCGAGAAGTTTGCCGACGGGAACAAGATCGACGATGCCAGCTTGCGCGCCTGGATTGAAAAGGGCGGCAAGACCATGCCTTCGTTCAAGGATACCCTCCGCGTGGAAGAGATCCGCAACCTCATGGTCTACCTGAAGACACTCTAGGTTTATCCGCATGTGCTATCGCGGCGAGGCTCTGGCGGGAATTTCGGCGTCCCAAAAGACAGACCCCCGGAGGCTTCGCCATTCACGGTCGGCGGGCGATTCCGGGGGCCTGTTTCAATTACCTGGGGATATCCCGTGAGCTACTTGGGTCCCAATACAGCGTCTTTGAACGCCTTGGCGGCCAGCAGCTTCACTACGGTCTTGGCCTTGATCTTGAGGGCCTCGCCGGTTTGCGGATTGCGCCCCATGCGCGCGGCGCGGTGCCGTTTTACGGCGCGGCCCAGGCCGGGGATGACGAACTTGCCCGCCGGACCCTTGCACTCCTTGGCGGCGAGCTGTTGGAGTGCTTCGAAAAACATCACCATCGCCTTCTTGGTGGTGCCGCACTTCTCGGCCAGAGAGGCGACGACCTTGGTCTTGCTCATCGGCTTTGCTGCCATGTACGCTTTTCTCCTTCGTGCTATTGAAAATTATTTTGGACCGGAATTCCCTCTACCGCCGGGCAACCGCGGCACTATAGCCGCGCCGCAACAGGAAAGGCAAGGAAAATAAATACAGGAAACCCCGGTTTTGCGGCGTTTTCCTTGTGCCCCGCGGGACCACCCGCGGCCGCGGGCTCTGCGCCTCCCCATCCGCGTTTCCACTTACAGCTTAGCCAGGTCCTGATAAAACTCTGCCGCGGCTTTGATCCCGCCGAAGTAGTTCTCCAGCGAGATGTGTTCATCCGGCGCATGCGCGTTTTCGTCGGGCAGGCCGAAGCCCATCAGGATGCAGGGCACGTGAAAGGTGTCGTGCATCTCGGTGACGAAGGGGATCGACCCGCCCTCGCGGATAAACACCGCGCGCTTGCCGAAGCCGTGCTCCAGCGCGCGATGCGCGGCTTCGAAGAACGGATGCGTATACGGCGCCACCCAGGCTTTGCCCGTGCTGAGCACTTCGAACTTGGTGCACTCGACCGTTCTGGGCAGCAGCTTGCGAATGTATTTTTCAACTTGCCGGGCGATCTTCTCCGCGTTCTGGTCCGGCACCAGACGCGTGGAAAACTTCGCCCAGGCCTTCCCGGGGATCACCGTCTTCGCGCCCTCGCCGATGTAGCCGCCCCACATGCCGTTGAGCTCGAACGTCGGCCGGCACCACACCTGTTCGACGATGGAGAAGCCCTTCTCGCCGCACAGCGCCGGGGCGCCCACGGTTTTCTTGAAGTCTTTGGCTTTCCACGGCAGGGAATTCAGGGCCTTGCGCTCCTTCTTGGAGAGCTTGGCGACATCGTCGTAGAAGCCGGGAACGGTGACACGGAAATTCTTATCGTGCAGCTTGGCAAAGAGCTCGCAAAGAATGGTGAGCGGGTTGGGCACTGCGCCGCCGAATACGCCGGAGTGCAGGTCCTGCGCCGGGCCGGTGATTTCTATCTGGTAGTAGTTCAGCCCGCGCAGGCCGTAGGTCACCGAGGGCACGCCGGGAGCGAGCATGGAAGTGTCGGAGACCACCAGGGCGTCGGCGCGCAGCTTTTCCTTGCTGTTCTTGACGAAAGCCCACAGCGCCTCGCTGCCGGTTTCCTCTTCGCCCTCGATCAGCACCTTGACGTTGATGGGCAGCTTGCCAAGGGTCTTGTGCAGCGCGTCGAAGGCGGCCATGTGGATGTGGATCTGGCCTTTGTCGTCGGCGGTGCCGCGGCCGTAGAGGTTTCCGCCGCGCACGGTGGGCTCGAAGGCCGGCGAAGTCCACAGCTCGAGCGGCTCGGCGGGCTGGACGTCGTAGTGGCCGTAGAACAGCACAGTGGGTTTGCCGGCAATCTGCGCCGACTCGGCATACACCAGCGGGTGGCCGGTAGTGGTGATGATCTCCACGGTCTGGAAGGCCCCGCGCAGTTTGTCGGCCACCCAGCGCGCGGCCTTTTCGATGTCCGGCTTGTGCTCGGACATGGTGCTGACGCTGGGGATTTTCAGCAGCTCGATCAGCTCGTGCAGGTGAGCGTCGCGGTGCGATTCGATGTATCCCATCACATCCATGCGTGGTCTCTCCTCGGTAGAAGGGTTCAGCAGAGCAGCCCGCTATTGTACGCAGCCAGCGCGCGCGTCAGCAAGCGCACCCGCTCTTTTGTGGAGTGCGGGAGCTTGCCGGGCGACCTGCCGCACTCAAAGGCCTTCGGCCTGCGCGCATCCCCAGCCCCGAAAACACCGCAATTGACGGCGAGGCCCGCTTGGTGCACGATACCGGCAACATGACCTCCAGGGACGAAGAAAATAAGCGTCGCAGCTCGCGGGTTTTCGCGCGCATGTCGGTGCGCGCCTCGGGAAAGAACTCCCAGGGCAGAAAATTCCACGAGCAGGCGGAAACCATCGTGGTCAATGCTCACGGAGGTTTGATCTACATCAACGCCTTCCTGGAAATGGGTTCTCTGGTAATGCTGCGCAGCCCGGCCAACGAGGAAGAGCAGGAGAGCCGCGTGGTCTACATCGGCGGCGCGTCCGAGCGCGGCCATCGCGTGGGGCTCGAGTTCGTTTCCCCCGCACCGCACTTCTGGGGGATTGACTTTCCGCCATCGGACTGGAAGCCCGAAGACAGCCCCTCGGCTGCGGATTAGATCAAGTCTGCGCATTGACGGCCGTGACTCGCACGCTGACATGGAGAGATTCCTCGCTCCGCTCGGAATGACGTCATAGCGACGAGGCGTCATTCCACCACCCCGTCATTCCCATCAAAGCCCGTCATTCCACCGACGCCGTCATTCCGAGCGAAGGGAGGAATCTCTCTTCCTTCCCAGCGCATCGAGGAGCTATATTCCCCGCCGTCCCTTCTTGGCGACCCCGCGGAGGGCCTATGGACAGAACTTTCTACGTCTACCTCCTGGCCAGCAAGTCTGGAGTGCTTTACACCGGCATGACCAATAATCTGGTCCGCCGCGTTTGGGAGCACAGGCAGAAGCGAATCCCGGGATTCACGCAGAAATACAATGTGACGAAACTGGTCTGGTTTGAGATCCATGGCAGGGCCACAAGCGCCATCGCTCGGGAGAAGGAGATCAAGGCCTGGCGGCGGGCCAAGAAAGTGGCGTTGATTGAAGCCAAGAACAAGGACTGGGCGGACCTGAGCGAAGGGCTGTAGTGAGGAGAGATTCCTCGGCACCCAGGGTGCCTCGGAATGATGGCGGGGCGTAGTCGGGCCGGTGACACGGAGAGATTCCTCGCTCCGCTCGGAATGACGACATAGCGACAAGCCCGTCATCCCGCCCAAGCCGTGATTCCGAACGAAGCCCGTCATTCCGAGCCAGCCACGACAGCATTGGATTTGACGAGAGCGGGACCTTCGGTCCGCTCCAGCGCACTCAGGGTCATTTTGAAGACTTGGTCTGCGAATTTGGAGGCTTCGGTGCCAATCGGAGGGGCATGAAGGACCTGCCTGAGCGCTTTCTTCATGTCGGGCTCCTGCTTGCCAACGTAGAGTTCATGTTTAACGTCCGAGAGAGATTGCAGGAGCAGTTGGCAGATGTAGGCAAGGACGGCGGCGTTGCGAGGAGGAACGCGGTCGGAGGCCAGAAGGACGAGAAGTTTTCCCAGGACGTGATTCACGGAAGTGGCAGTGCGGAAGTCGTGGATAGGGCCGAGAAGATCCACAGCGAGAGCGAGGGGACTGTTGTTCTTCTGGCTCTCTTCACGGGCATGGTAGGAGCAGAGTGATGGATGGGCCGCGCTGTGAGGCGAGCGGCAGCGTCGTCCGGATGACGTGGTCTGCTGGCAACGATTCTCGGAAGGGGTTTTGGACATAGTCTAGTGCCTCACGGGAATCTGGGTTCTGAAAGCATTTGCTGGTCCTGGGTACCCCCCCGGGGGTGTTTTTCGTAAGAGTGGCTTCTAAAGGACTTAGAGAGCGGGGGTTCGTAAGAGTGGCTTTTAAAGGAGTTAGAGACAGTGGCTAGTGAATAGTGATGAGTAGCGAGTCGCATCGATGCGTCCCCTAACTGATGATACCTTACTGGTAATCAAAAGTCAAGGGAATATTGGGTAGAACTAGAGAGGGAAGCAAAGAAAAGACTTATTTATGGGGGCCCTTCGCGGGCTCAGGATAAAAGGGAGGATTGTTTCAAAGTGGAACAGTCACTCTTGCCTGCCATGAGCTAGTCGGAGGGGCTGTGCTAAAGGTGGCTCGAACGGCCGGCTCTTGGACGGGTAAAGCGCGGGCGATGTGGCCTCGTCGAATTCGGCACGGAGCGAAAGGCTGCGACACCGGCCTCAACCCTAATCCTGGGGTACGAGCGGGACCGGAAACCCCACGTTTCCCGGCAGTGTCGGGAAAAATGGGCACCCGGCCCCTCGCGCACTTGAGTGTAGCAAGCTCAGGTTCATGTCCGCTGTCGAGACTGGCAGTACTCGCGTGAATCATAAGCGTACACCGCAGATTTCTAGCTCACACATTTCTGCAACTGAGGCATAATGCAAGGGGGGTTCGCGTGGACACCGAGGGCGTTTTTCGGCTAGAGCGCGAGATGGCAACTCCCGGCCGTGAATGGCTGAAAAGGCAAGGTCTCCTCATCAAAGAAGAGTTTTCCACGCCTTGGGGAATCTGTGATCTTGTTGGTGTCTCCTTCTCACAGGAACGGGTACGACAACGGTTGAATCTGGGGCAACGTGAAGCTATCGGCCCGCCTCTTAGAATTGCACTTCTCAATCGAATTCCTGACTCGGAGGCCGGGGAAACGGTCGCTCCCGCCCGGTTAGAGAGTGAATTCAATGACTTGCTTACTCCTTGTGAGATTCAGAGAGCATTGAGAAACTTGATCGAGTCCGGTTTTGTAGTCACAGTCCACTCGGGCTGCCTTCAGAAGCTCAACGGGTGGGTGCCGCTTCATTGGCGGATAGTCGCCTTGGAACTCAAGCTTAGGAGAGTCGAAGAGGCGCTCAACCAAGCGCGCTCCCATCTGAGATTCGCCACACACTCATACGTCGGTCTCCCTAGTGAATTGGCATTGCGAGTGGCCCAGAGCACCCGTCGGCGCGATTTCTTGAACTTAGGTGTGGGGATTGTTGCGGTCAGTCCAACGCATTGTGAAGTAGTCGTGCGTTCCCAGGGTCAGAGTTCAGCAGAACAAGACAAAGTTCTCCAGATGCATTGCGTCGAACGCTTCTGGAGGACGCGCGTTAGAGACAATTAACCATAAACTGCTTCGCGACGCGAGAGGGCTTCCTGCCTGACCCTTCTCTCGCGGGCAAATCCCTTAAGCCTTTTCCGAGAACATAAGCGGAGGAAAAATCCTGAAACAATGCAAGTGATCTTCCGGGTTCTGGAACGGAAGCGAGTTTGTCGAACCAACTCTTATAAAAGCTAGCGACCTGCTCGCGCGAATCCTGCATGAGATGCGAGAAATTATGAAGGATTTCGGAAAACTGAGAATGGGCGTCGTCGCCCTTGGGAATACGTTTCAGGACGTCACCTAACCATGTTTCCAATTGTGGACTCGCAACGGCCCATCGTTTTATGGGGGGGAGGGCAACCCGTTCACTGCCGGCTGGAAGCTTGCCTCCTGGCAAATGATATTGATATGACTTCCCTAAGTTCACGGCTGGATGACGCACAAGGCCACGAGCCCAAAGGATTAGATTCATCCCCCAATAGGGACCTGCCACCGAAATCGCATCTTTAGAGATTGCTTCCGACACCTCTTGATGAAAATTGATCAGCGCCGGAAATCTCACATTTTCTAGGGGTTTAGCCCCTTCCTGATCTTTCAGAGAACAATCCACAATCCAGTATCCATCAGCCTTCGCGAGTTCACAGCACGATGTAAGTAACTCCACCCGTTTATTACGATCAGCCTTTTGTTGAATCTGCTTTATGTGGGTGATGATGACGGGAAGAATCAATTTGCCTGCGAAGCGCTTTGCTGACTTCCATTCACTTGCAGCCGCTGCGAGGCATCTATTTATCCTGTTCCGACTGGAATCGCTCACCGATGGGAGCTGAGGTACCGATAGCCAATCTGGTTGTATCGTTTTCGTACATTCATCCAGCACAGCATTCACAAACTGTCGGACGATATCTTTGTTTGGGGCTTTCTGGGACGCAGGGTCTGTTAGTTGCTCGTGGCCCGCGAATCTCTCGATATGAATCTTGTAAGCGTCGCTTACGCTGGATACGTTCTTCCACCGATGAATCCCGTCTATGGCAGGGTCTAGCCATCGCAGAGGTCCAGTGGGCAGGTGTGAGATTACCTTGCTCAAGGTGTCGAGGGACAGTCGAACTGCCAACGAGTCGGAATAAGTTTTTCTGAGAATCGTGCAATCTTTGCTGCTGTAAATGAATGGGATGTGATCAGCCATGTTACTCCGCCAATTCTAACCCAGCTTTGAATCTCAAATGGATACAGGAATGTTCCAGTTCTGGAAAAACCGTCATCTCATCAACACCGACCCGTCCCAATTCTCTTCGAAGCGTTTCCTTCGATTCCTTGAGGATGGGCAATGCGACAAGCGACGGGATTCTATCTCCACTGAGATCAAACCGTGACCCGTGCAATGTGAAAACTCCCCTCTGCACCATTAACCTTTCGGAATTCCAGACGGGATTGATGGCTATTGGATTCTTGCCGGAAGATCGAAACCTCGCATCGAGGCCCAAGTATTGCTCGATTTCCGTTCCATCCAGATTCGCATCTAGAATTCGTGGTTTTGCGGGGTAACTGAGTCGATTAAGATCAATGGGATTCAACATAAAAACCAAGCCATCTTGCCTAACATCTCTGCAGGCGAAGAAAAGACCGAAGCTGGCATTCTCTGTCCAATCCAGCAAACGCGTAGGCAATCCAAAATGTCGGGCGATCTGAATCCATTTCAACTTTTCAGTCTGCTGTGGTGGCCTTGGGAGCTTGATTTCAGCTATACGCATGAACTCAGATATCAGAGCTAATGCATTGGAACGTTGGTGTTCCGTAGGGTAGCGCAGGGCAAGCGGGACTAATTTCCAAGCTAGGTTTTCATGTCCTCGAAACCAAAAAGGGGCATCCTTGCGGATGACACCACTTATGAGCGCGAAATAATCCGCTAGATTCCTCACCCTGTAACTCAATCTTCGACACTTGACGGGAATCCGCGAGCAACGTCTGATTTCGGCCTTGGTAAGTTTTTCGATGATTTTAGACCTTCTATTTCACATCATATGCTACTCAGAGGGCGCAAGATAGTAAACTGGCTTGAGTGGAAGTAAGCGTCTGTCTGATTCCGCCACTTTGCCGTAGTGCTGGACCCAGAGATCAAAGAGCCTTTCTAAATCAACCAGCGTCACCTTCCTTCTCTCTTGCGTTCGAGCTTCGGACTCCGCCTCGCTTGTGAACCCGCCTGTGGAGACGAATATTCCAACATCTTGGTCCCCCAGCACTGCCATGAAGGAGCGAAGCCCTTCCGCACTGGTCTTACCTTCTCGACGTTTCACCTGGACTTTGATTCTTGGGACCTTGGTTCCTAGCGGATCGGTGTGCGCCAGAATGTCTATGCCCTTGTCTGGGCCAGGGGGCGCGACCCAAGAAACGTGATAACCCATCGCGCGCAGGAGAGCCGCCACTAGGTTCTGGAAATCGTAGGGGGGCATGTTCTGCATGTACCGTTCGATCTCAGCCCAAGCTGCCTCCTCCGCCTCCTCTGTTGTTCCCGTTGCACCAGGCGCTCCCTCGGCAACTTCCTCGACCGTGTCGGGCTGACTCTCCGCCCATTGGCGGTACAATCTGCCGCCTTCTTTTACAAATTTTTCTGGGTCTTGAAAACGCTCGTAAGCCTTCTTCCCTTCATCGGTGACACTCCATCGTCCCTTGCTCTTTACGAGCCAACCAGCTTTCACAGGGGCAATCGTTGCAAATCGCACGATCTTCTCGAATCGCCGCACGCCGGGACGGTTGGGATACTCACTTTTCTCGAAATCGGTGGGCGGCACGAGCTTTGCCAAGTGCTCCAAGACCTCGTTGGCCGGTAGTCCGTCTGAGTGATCGAGGAGTATTTTGAAAACTCCGCGCTGTAGCTCACCTACTCGCCTTCTCGTTATTTCTGCCATTTACTCAACCTCCGCTCAGCGCAGCCTGAAGATACTCTTAAGCTCGTGATCGATTTCTTTCGTCGCTTTGCAGATTGGACATTTTTTTGTATAGCTACCAATCGAAGGCCAGTTCTTGTTCACCGATGGGTCGAATAGGTGAACAGCAAGGCATCCTGCTTTTGGTACTTCTGAGCGTGTGCGTACAGAGTAGATGTCAATGCGAGTGACGGGCTGAAACCAGACCCTATCGAACCACGCAGCAGGCCTGCCTTTCCCATGCGATGTTCGACCAACGTACACGCATTCTTTGTTCGACCAGAAGGCGTAAACGCAATTCTTGTTTCCAATGTACTTCTCATACCATCGCCTGAATTGTCCCTGCTTCGCGTCGATCCCAAAACCCTTGCCCCGTTTCACGTGCCATTGACGCTTCCTGTCAATAGCGCGGCGAAACTCCCGACGGGCTCGCCGTTTGACCAGAATCTGGGTGGCTAGCTCACCAAGCTCATACAGTTTGGGCTCGACCTTCTTCCGATTGAAGATGTGTGGTCGTCCGGGTCTATTCTTGCCAACCGCCTTTCGAAGCCAGGATGTCCGGCGATAGAAAAGCCTCTGAAGTTCTTTCTCAAACTTAGTAGCGAGAGCCATCAGGACTGCCTCCAACCCGTGTTAGGCCAGGGTACGCACGATTGCGTCGACCTCTTCGAGGTATCTTCACCATGGTCGCGAACGGCGGTCAGCGGTAGGCCAGATAATTACCACAGATAGACTACTATAATAAAGTCTTCTGTGAAGTTTCAGAGCGCGGGATGTTGTCTGGCGAACTGTTCTCAGGTCACTTCAAGTGGTTTAAGGGTGGCGCTCCCTGACACAGCCTTCGCGCTTTACGCGGAATTTGGGGAAACTCTCAGCACACGCTGTACTGCGAGATTCTTCGTCCGCCCAGGCGGACTCCCGCCAGGATGCAATGCGGCCCGTCCAACAGGAGTGAAGAGAGATTCCTCGCTCCGCTCGGAATGACGGCCCTTCGCGGGCTCGGGGTATGCAGTGAGTGCCTGTGCTACTGGGCTTCTCGGAATTTGGGACAAGACTATTTTTTTTGGCAGGCAATCATGGAAAGGCCTTGAAATGCACCGTCCCGCAGGCGGCGCACTTGGCAGCGTTGAGCACCGCTTGAGCCGCCGGGGAAACCACACTTGCTTTGCTCAGATCGATCTGCTGCAGTCCACTGCGAGTGAGAAAGCTCGTATCCCCCTTCGTGCCCCAGTAGAGGGCTCCGCCAAGTCCTCTGACGTATAGATAGCCTTTTTCCATTTCATTTCCGCATTCCGGGCATTTCATTGGAAGCCTTCCTTAGGGCAGGAACTATGGCACAGATGGTACTCCATTTGTGTCGGAGGGAGTCGGGAGGTAGGCAAATCGGGATGGAGAGCGGGGCCGTTTTACCGCAGAGGCACCCTTCGACTTCGCTCAGGGCAGGCAGAGGACACAGAGGTCTCGCGGAGAAGAGGGAGAGCAGTTGAGGGGAGGCAGGCCCCCTGAAGCGAAACTCGGCACTTGAAAAACGAAATTCGAAATTCGGGGGAGGGATTCTTCGTCCGCCCAGGCGGACTCAGAATGACGCCGTCGGCGGTATGACGGGCTGAGGGGTGGGGCAGGGACAAATGAGAAGAGAGATTCCTCGCTCCGCTCGGAATGACGGCGGGGGGCTAAAGCGAAACTCGGCACTTCAGAATCGAAACTCGGCATTCGAAACTCGGAATTCGGCATCAGAAGATCGAAATTCGAAACGCGAAACTCGAAAATCGGAACACGAAACTCGAAATTCGGCCCGCCGAGAAGGCGGTCACCGCTATAATGATGGTTGCCGCGGAGGAGTGGCCGAGTGGTTGAAGGCGGCGGTCTTGAAAACCGTTAGGCCTGAAAGGGTCTCGGGGGTTCGAATCCCTCCTCCTCCGCCAGATTGTGAGTTCAGACCCCTCTTCGAAAACCGAAACGCGAAATTCGAA
>JBGPJC010000044.1:0-29592 GCA_041485165.1 Terriglobia bacterium
AGCAGGACGATGGAATAGGCGCCCTCGACCTGCTGCAGCGCGTCAGCCAGAGCGCCGGGGAGGTTGCGCGCCGCGCTGCGCGCCACCAGGTGGACGATCACCTCGGTGTCGCTGTTGGTCTGGAAGATCGAGCCGCGGTGTTCGAGCTTGCGGCGCAGCTCGTTGGCATTGGTCAGGTTGCCGTTGTGCCCCAACGCCAACTTGCCCTTGTTGCAATCAATCAGGATGGGCTGCGCGTTGGAGAGCGAATTGTCGCCCGCAGTGGAATAGCGTGTATGCCCGATGGCGAACTCGCCGGGGAGCTGCGCAAGCACTTCCGGAGTGAAAATTTCCTCGACCAAGCCCATGCTCTTGCACACGTGCAGGTCGGCGACATCGCTGGAAACGATTCCCGCCGCCTCCTGCCCGCGGTGCTGCAAGGCATAGAGCGCCAGGTAGGCGAGCTTGCTCGCTTCGGGATGGCCAAAGACGCCGACCACGCCGCATTCGTCGTGGAAACGGTCGCGCGGCAAATGTACAGAGCCGTTCATTCCGTGTGTCTCATTCCTTCCCGGTACCATCGGCGGACGCCAGGACGCTTTCGAGAGAGCCCGCCCAGGGTGCGCGCAGAGACCCGCAAGCCGCTGCCAGCACCAAGCTGCCATTGTACTGGATACGGAAATCACCGCGGGTAATGTGGCCGATGGTGTGGGCTGTGAGCGAGTATTGTGACGCAAGAGCTAAGACGGCGGCAAGCGCGGCCGGGGTTGCGCTAATGATGGCGCGGGCCCCGCTCTCGCCAAACATCGCCGCTTCGGCAGGCTCGCTGCCATCGAGCGAAGCCTCCACACCGAGGCCATCGGACGCGAAGCAGCACTCGGCCAGCGCCACGGCGAGGCCGCCATCGCTCAGGTCATGCGCCGAGCACAGCAAACCAGCATCGGCCAGGGCCACCAGGCAATCCACCAGGTGCTTCTCGGCGCCGAGATCCACGGCGGGCGGTGAACCGGAAGTAATGCCGTGGAGCGTGCGCGCATATTCACTGGAGGAGAATTCTCGTGCGATTAACTCCTGCGCGGTCCATGGCGCGCGGCCTTCGAGCAGGATCACCGTGTCGCCCGCGCTGCGGAAACCCATACCGAGTGCCCGCGAAGCGTCTTCGAGAATGCCGAGAACGCCGATGACCGGCGTGGGATAAATCGAGCGCCCCAGGGTCTCATTGTAAAAGCTGACGTTTCCACCGGTGATGGGTGTGTCCAGAGCGCGGCAGGCCTCGGCGATGCCGTCAACGGCCTGGCTGAACTGCCACATCACTTCGGGTTTTTCCGGGCTGCCGAAGTTGAGGCAATTGGTCGCGGCGATGGGACGCGCGCCCGAGCAGGCCACGTTGCGCGCGGCCTCAGCCACGGCGTGCATGGCCCCGGCGCGCGGGTCGAGTTGGCACCAGCGGCTGTTGCCGTCTGTGCTCAGCGCCAGCGCCCGCTTGGTTTCTTTGACACGCACCACCGCGGCGTCTCCCGCCGCGGGCGCGACCAGCGTGTTGGTGCGCACCATATGGTCGTACTGTTCGATCACCCAGCGCTTTGAGGCGATGGCCGGCGCAGCGAGCAGCTTCAGGAAATTCGGTGTGAGGTCCGTGGCCACGGGCGCAAACGTGATGAGCCGCTCGACGGCTGAGCCTGCTTCGCGGCGCGCGGGTGGCGAGAGTGGCCTTTCATACACCGGCCCTTCCTCGGCCAGCGGGTGGGCGGGGATTTCCGCCACCACGCTGCCGCGGTCGAGCACGCGGAGCATTCCATCTCCGGTCACACGGCCGATCTCCACGGCGTCGAGGTCCCACTTGCGGAAGACGCCGAACACTTCCTGCTCGCGGCCGCGCTCGGCCACCAGCAGCATGCGCTCCTGCGATTCGCTGAGCATGATCTCGTAGGGCGTCATCCCGGTCTCACGTTGCGGCACGCGGGCGAGATCAATCTCGATGCCGGTCGAGCCGCGCGAAGCCATCTCGCAGGTCGAGCAGGTGAGCCCGGCGGCGCCCATGTCCTGGATGGCAACGACGGCGCCGGTGCGCATGGCCTCGAGACACGCCTCGAGTAGCAGTTTTTCGAGGAAGGGGTCGCCTACTTGCACGTTGGGCCGCTTCTGCTGGGATTCTTCGGTGAACTCGGCCGAGGCCAGGAGCGAAGCACCGTGGATGCCGTCGCGGCCGGTCTTCGAGCCGACGTAGATCACCGGATTGCCTTCGCCGCGGGCGCGAGCGAAGAACAGTTCGTCTTTTTTGGCGATGCCCAGCGCCAGCGCGTTGACCAGCGGGTTCGCGGAATAGCAGGGCTCGAACTGCACTTCGCCGCCGACAGTGGGCACGCCGAAACAATTGCCGTAAAACGCGATGCCGCGCACCACGCCGTCCATGATGCGGCGATTGCGCAAAACATCTTCATGCTTCGCGCCCGCGCCATCGGTGATGGGGCCGAAGCGCAGCGAATCGAGTACGGCGATGGGCCGGGCGCCCATGGTGAAGATGTCGCGCAGGATGCCGCCGACGCCGGTGGCCGCGCCCTGGAATGGCTCGACGAAACTGGGATGGTTGTGCGATTCGATCTTGAACACGGCGCACCAGCCGTCGCCGATGTCTACCACCCCGGCATTTTCGCCCGGCCCTTGCAGCACGCGTGTGCCGCACGTGGGCAGACGCTTGAGGTGCACCTTGCTGGATTTATACGAGCAGTGCTCGCTCCACATCACGCTGAAAATGCCCAACTCGGTGAGGTTGGGCTCGCGGCCCAGGATGCGCAGGATGCGCGCGTACTCCTCGGGCGTCAGCCCGTGCTCGGCGGCGATTTCCGGCGTGACCTTTACTTCAGTTTCGAGCATTTCGTTGCATGGCACTCGGTTGTGCTAAGCAGGGATTCCCAGTTGGCGCGTCAGGCAATGCACCATGGAGCGGAAAATCACCAGGCCGTCGGCGGAGCCCAGCGGAGCCTCAGAAGCGCGCTCCGGGTGCGGCATCAGGCCGACAATGTTGCCCTCGCGGTTCGAGATGCCGGCGATGTTGGCCAGCGCGCCGTTGGGGTTCGATTCCGCCGTAGCTTTGCCCTCCGGCGTGGTGTAACGAAAGATGACCTGGCGGTTGCGCTCCAGGTCGGCCAGCGTGGCCGCGTCGCAGAAATAGTTTCCGTCGGAGTGCGCGATGGGCACCTTGAGCACTTGTCCCACGCGTGCGGCGCAGGTGAACGGTGTGTCGTTGTTCTCGACGCGGATGTAAACCTGCCGGCAGATGAAGCGCAGCCCCTGGTTGCGCAGAACCGCGCCGGGAAGCAGGCCGGCCTCGAGTAGGATCTGAAAACCGTTGCAGATGCCCAGCACCAGGCCGCCGCCGCGGGCAAAGCGCGTCACCGCGCGCATCACCGGAGAAAACCGCGCGATGGCTCCGGTGCGCAGGTAGTCGCCGAAAGCGAAGCCGCCGGGCAGGATGATGGCGTCAAAGCCCTGCACCTGCTCGGATTGATGCCAGATGAATTCGACCGGCTGGCCCAGGACCGCGCCCAGCGCGTGGTGGGTATCATCGTCGCAATTCGAGCCCGGAAACACTACGACGCCGAATTTCATCGCTGCGTTACCCCCACAAATTCTACCACGTCCTCCCGCCTCTCTTGGGCGCCGAACATCGATCCATCATGTCTCCCCAAGTGTGAAGCCGAGGAGCGCTTGAACGTCGCGAGCGGCATGGAGCACGCGAAGCACCTGCAAGGGTTCTGTCTCAACTCGATAAACGACCAGGTAAGAATAGACCAGAAGGAAACGGTGACACCGGTCGGCCAGGTCTTCTCTCCGATGACCCATTCCCGGATTCCTGGCCAGCTTCCGCATCGCATTCTCGAGGGCCTTGAGGACGCGGTCGGCCGCTGCGCTATTGTCCTGGGCGACAAATTCCCAGATGGCTTCGAGGTCTTGGGCGGCAGCGGGAGTAAGAACAAACGCGGTCATTCCCTGGCGCGCTTTCGTTCCCTGCTCCTGTGGCGGATACCGGCGAAGACCGCCGCCCCGTCCAGAAACTCGCCGTGGTCGGCTTGCTCGGCCCCGACGGCAATTTCTCTGCGGAGCTCAGCGAGCCGCAATTTCTTCGCTTCCTCCCTCTCTTTGAGCAGGCGAAGCGCTTCCCGGAGGATTTCGCTTTGCGACTGGTAGAGACCGGTGCTCAGCATTTGAGCGACAAACTTTTCAAAGGTGGGGCCGAGGTTTACGTTCATTCTTCCCTTATACCCGCGATAACAATAGTTGTCAATTGTTGACAATGGGGGTCCGATGAGAACCCTGCGCCAGCCTGCCCGACGGTGTCATGTCTGTGCGTACTTCTTCGGCGGCGGTTCCGGTAGCTCGGCCACTTTGCTTACGCCATCGAGACCCAGGACGTTCACCAGGCTGGAGTTGGAGGGAACGATATATTTCGTGTTGTCCGCCAGGATGTGGTTCAAGACCTCGAGACGCCGCATCACTTCGGCGCGTTCCTTGAAGAAGGTCTCGGCTGCTGTGGACACCAGGCGGACCGCTTCCGCCTCGGCATTGGCGCGGGTGATGCGCGCCTGGGCATCGCCTTCAGCCTTGAGGATCTCCGACTGCTTGAAGCCTTCGGCCTGGAGGATCTGGCTCTGCTTGACGCCCTCGGCATCGAGGATGGCGGCGCGCTTGTCGCGCTCGGCCTTCATCTGGCGGGACATGGCTTCGGTAATGTCTTTTGGTGGATCGATCTTCTGCACTTCGACGCGGGTGACTTTAACGCCCCAGGTATTGGTGGCCTCGTCGAGAACTACGCGGAGGTTGGCGTTGATGTCCTCGCGCGCCGTCAGCGTGCCGTCGAGGGTGCGGTCACCGATCAGGTTGCGGAGGTTGGTTTGCGCCAGCGTGGTGCAGGCGTAGTCGAAGTTCTGCACCTCAAACTGCGATTTCACCGGGTCCACCACCTTGTAATAGACCACCGCGTCCACTTCCACGGTCACGTTGTCTTTGGTGATCACTTTCTGCGGAGCGACGCTGATCACCCGCTCGCGCATGTCCACGTTGATCATGTCGTCCACGAACGGGACGATGAAGGTCAGCCCCGAACTGGCCATGCCGTGGTATTTCCCCAGGCGCGTCACCAGGCCCTTCTCGTACTGCTTGACGATGCGCGCACCCCGGGCCAGGGCGGAAAGTCCCAGAATGACAAAGACAAAGAGAAAGAAATAAACAAACACGCTGTCTCCCATGGTTGCTTACATCACTCTGAGGGTTACGCCCTCGATGGATTCCACGGTGATCTCTGCGCCGGCGTCCCGCGCCGCGCCGTCCTGTCTGGCGAGCTCGGCGCGCCAAACTTCCTCGCCAATTTTCACCCGCCCGGGTTCGTGCGCGGCGATGCGGGAGGTCACGATACCGGTGCGCCCGATCAGCGCGTCCACGTTGCTGGGTTGGTTCTTCACGGAAAGTTTCGCGCGCACCCAGCGACGGATAAACGCCATGTACACAAACGCCAGCGCGCCCGCCGAGAACAAGCCAATCTTGGCCGAAGAGAAGAACAGTCCTACGGCCCCGCCGGCGGAGAGAGCCACTCCGAGCAGAGCCAGGTCGAAACCCGTGATCGCCCCCATGAGCAGCTCGACGATGATGCACACCACACCCACAATGACCAGCATCCAGTTGACCCAATTATTCATGGGATGACACCTCGCAGGGCACGGCTCCGCGGACGATAACACCGCCACGCCGCCGGTACAATGTTCCTAAGATGTACCTGCGGGTGGATTCAGCGCGGAGATTTCTTCGAAAGCCGGGGAGTCTTTCGCCGAGACTTGCGGCGCGGTGAACTCATTGGACGGGCAGAAGATGCCGCCGTGGTTGCCGGTTCCGCAGTCTTCGCGGTCATGTCCGCGCGGCGGGCGACGGCCCAGCCCTCTTTGTTGGCCTGGCGGCCGCGGGCAATGGCCAGGGCATCGGCCGGGACATCTTCGGTAATCGTGGAGCCTGCGGCGATGTAGGCATCATCGCCGACGGTGAGCGGCGCGACCAGCGCCGAATTGCTGCCCACGAAAACGCGCTCGCCGATGATGGTAGGGTTCTTGCGCACGCCGTCGTAGTTGCAGGTGATGGTTCCCGCGCCGATATTGGTGTCGCGGCCGATGGTGGCGTCGCCCAGGTAGGCGAGGTGCTGGGCCTTTACGCCCTCAGCCAGCTTGCTCTTCTTCACTTCGACGAAGTTGCCTACTTTCACGCGTGCCGCTAGCTCCGCGCCGTCGCGAAGGTGAGCGAATGGGCCAACCACGGCTCCCGGTCCCAGGCGGCTGGCCGAGATGATGCAATGTTGGCGGACGATGACGCCATCGTCGAGCACCGCATCGGTGAGCACGCTTCCGGTGCGAATCGTGCAGCCGGCGCCGATGCGCGTTGCGCCCAGCAAGTGCACGCCGGGCTCGATCACTGTGTCCTCGCCCACCTCCACGTCGGGGTCGACCAGCACGGTCTCCGGAAGATAAATGGTCACGCCCGAATCCATCAGCGCGCGGCGCTTGCGATCGCGGAAGATGCGGTCCACTTCGGCCAACTCAGCGCGCGTGTTGCAGCCAAGAACTTCGAATGGATCGGCGGCAACCTCGGCCAGGACGCGCTCGCCGCGCTGGTCGAGCAGGGCGATGGCGTCGGTGAGGTAGAGCTCTTTGTGTACATTTGTCGGCCGCAGTTTTTCGAGGCACGGCCACAGTTTGTCCAGCGTGAATGCATAGAGACTGGAATTGATCTCGCGGATGGCGCGCTGCACATTGTCTGCGGCCTTTTCTTCCACGATTGCGCCGACGCTGCCGTCTTTCTTGCGCACGATGCGGCCATAGCCGGCGGGATTCTCAAGGATTGCACTCAGCACCGTGGCCGCGGCCCCGCCTTCCCGGTGCGTCCGCGCGAGCGAAGCCAGCGTGTCCGTGTGGATGAGCGGCGCGTCGCCGGGCAACACTAGGACGAACTTGGCCCCGCCTTCCAGCGACTTGCGGGCCACTTGCAGTGCGTGTCCGGTGCCGAGCTGCGGTTCCTGCAGGATGGTTTTGGCGCCGAGGGGGGTGACGATTTCTTCGATGGCCGCGGCCTGGTGGCCGACCACCACGAAAATCTCGCGCGGACCGAGAGCCTGGCAGGCGCGCACGGCGTGCTCGACCAGCGGGCGTCCGCCGGCGCGGTGCCGCACTTTGGCGAGCTGCGAGCGCAGCCGCGTGCCTCTACCGGCGGCGAGGACCACCGCGACAAAGTCAGGAAATGCGGCGGCTTTCTGGGTCATGACCCTTCTATTCTCGCTTTGCCGACGGGATTTGAAAAGCCTTCTCTGTTCCGGCGTTTCGCAAAGCGTTTTGGATCGTTACTGCGGATCGGCGCCGGAGCAAGTTCCGGTGAAGAAAAGCGGAAGCAAGCTTCCGCACGCCATACGCGCTAGGTTTCACGTTGCGCATCAAAGGACGAACGTGTGAGCTAGTCTGCGGCGGAAACGCCGGCGGAATCGGCGACGGCCTCGCCATGAAGCGCCGAGGGAGATGCCTCTTCCGTGGTTTCCGTCCACCGGCTGGAGTCGGCGAGGAGGCGGGTGACGAGCTGGGTGTGCAGCGCGTGACCGGCCTTGTGCGCCACCACGCTGGCCTTCATGGGCAGCCCGACCAGTGCCAGGTCGCCAATCAGGTCGAGAGCTTTGTGCCGGCCGAACTCATCGGGAAAGCGCAGCGGACCGTTGGTCACTTCATCATCCGACAGCACGATGGCGTTTTCCAGCGAGCCGCCGCGGATGAGACCCATGCGCCGCAATCCTTCGAAGTCCTTCAAGAAACCAAAGGTGCGCGCCGGTGCCAGAAGGTGGCGAAAGGTCTCGCGATTCACTTTCAGCTCGGTTTCCTGCTTGCCAATCGCCGGGTGCGGGAAGTCGATCAGGCAGCGAACGCGAAATTCCCCGGCGGGATAAATGCCGATGTGCCGGCCGCCGTCGGCCACCTCCAGCGGCTTGACGATGCGCAGGTAACGCCGGCGGCGGCGCAACGTCTGGATGCCGGCGTATTCCAGCATTTCGATGAAGGGCTGCGAGGAGCCATCCAGGATGGGCACTTCGAGCGCATCGATATCCACGTAGGCGTTGTCCACCTGGCAGGAGTAGAGCGCGGCGAGGAGATGCTCGGTGGTGGAGATGAGCACACCTTTTTTCATCAGGCTGGTGGCGTAGCTCACGCGGGCCACATTGCGCACGTGCGCCTCGATCTGGAAATTTTCGAGGTCGGTGCGGCGAAAAACGATGCCGGTATCCGCCGGGGCGGGGAGGAGCCGCAAATTAGCGCGAACCGCGGTGTGTAGGCCGCTGCCCTGGGTCTCGGCAGGTCGGCGAAGTGTAGTCTGGTATGCCATCGACACAGATATAGGGGCAATCTTGCTGCCAAGGTTCATGTCCGTATCTAATATAAAATAAAACAGTTAAGAATGGATGGAAGAAGCGATCTCCATAGAGTGTTGCAAGTATACAACACTTATGTCGTATCCGTGTGGCTGGACTCTTTCCGCAGTGGGGTTTTGACCGGGCTTTTAGAGAACGGTAGTTAACTCGAGAACCCCGAGGATCTATGGAGGTGATCCCCTACGGGAAGAAATTGAAAGGGGAAAAAAGATAAGGGGCGGCCCCGTTGACCGGGCCGCCCCGCTCGAATGCAGTGCTCCTACCGATTCCCTCGGTTGGAGATGGTCGCCGTGGTTCCGTCGAATTTCGTAATGTGGATGGTGAACGGCTCGTTGTAGGACTTGGCCCGGTCGCGCAGGACGCTGAGGGCCACCTGCTCCCCGAGCAGAAGGGACCAGTAGGAGGAGCTGCGGAAGTGGATGCCGGCGTGGATTCCGTGACCAAACGAGACGTTGTAGGCCAGCTTATTGAGTTCGCCGTTGATGTCCAGATTGTCGCGGTCCGCGCCCGTATAGTCGTTGAGCGAGAGGCCATCCGTACTGGGCACGACCACGTCCCGTCCGGCATTGGTAAGCAGCGACCGCAGCTTATGGGTGCCGTCAAAGAAGAATTTCAGCGCTGTGATGCACGCGCCGCCCACCGTTCCATGCCCGGTGGGGTAGCAGGGATGCGTAGGCGAGCCCTCAGGGAATGCCTGCGGGAGCAGGTAGCTGTCATAGGTGGAATGGGTGATGGGCAGCACAGCTGAATTCAGCACGTCCGGGTGCAGTGCGTGGGACGCCTGGGGAACCGGGCTAGTGTTGGTGAGGCGCGCTTGCACCAGCGCCCCATATTCCTCCGGCCGCATGCGCAGGTCCTTGATCCACTTGTGGAACCATGCGGCTTTGAGCGCTCGCGTGGCCATTTCTGCAATCGTCCCCGCGGCGTCGGGCCCGCCAAGGGTAGCGAAGGCTTTTTCCGTCCTCGAGCCAATATAGGGGTTCCCCGGGTTCGGTGGTGCGCCGATTCCGGCCAGGACGAGGAAGGCGACGAAGTAACCCTGATAGAGCACGTCCGCGCGTGTATAAGCAGCGAGGTCTCGACCGTCCCGGACGTGCCGGAATGTTGGATCAAAGGCCAGATGGCGGCCCGAGTCCCCGCCGTTCGCAACCAGTTGGTACTCTGTGGGATCGGTCATGTACTCGCTGCCGCCGCCGCCCACGGGAAGGAAAGTCTGGTACTGCTGGCTGAGGGGCTGCACCCCGCAGAACGTCGGCTGGACCATAAACTGAGAGACGTATGGCCCCTGGACGTTTCCGTCGCCCGGAACGAACTGCCCGCAGAACAGATTGTGCGGTGTAACCGGGAACGGGAACTGGTTATTCCGCGAACTCCTGAGGAACGACAGCCGGTTCATGTCCGCCACAGCCTGCGCGACCACCGGATTCGTCGGGTAGTCGCTGAACGGCACGTCGCCCAGCAGGGCCGCCCAGTAGTGCTCGACTTGCTCGGCCGCCGTCTGCGCGCTGGCCACGCTCGGCGCGGGTGGGATGACTGTGGCATGCGAGTCGAGGCCTTCCAAGTCGAATGCAAAGGCAACCTGTGGGCCATTTTGCTTCGAATTGCCCCCGCCGCCGGGCGTCCCAACAATGATGTTTTCAAAGTCTGAGAACTCGCCGGTCTTGAGGGCGTGCTTAAAGCTGTGATAGGAAGCACTGTCGGGGACGCCTAGGCCGTCGTGCAACAGGGCTTTGCTGTAGCTGCCGCTGAAGTCCGTGAACCTCTCCGCATCGCCATTGTCGGGTTGAACTCCGACGTCAATCTTCCGAGCCTTGGCGGTGTCTGTGCGGTAATCGAAGCTGGCGTCTTCGCGCTTGTCCGAGTCATAGTGGACAACCGAGGCCTCGGCGACGGAGTGCTTGCCGCCCAACAGCGGCTCGAGTGGAATCGCGCCGGCTGCCATAGCCGCGGCAGCCAAGCCGCTGGCTTTCCCGAGGAAGGAGCGACGGCCTAGAGTGGCCGAAGCGTCAGGCTTATCGAGCGGGTGGTCGTTCTTAGTCGTGACGGCGAGGTTTTCCTCATGCGGGATCTGCGACATATCTTTCTTCACTGGTGGTCCCTCCTAGTACGTGGCTACAGCACCCTCAGGAGGAACATGGAGAGCCCGGCCACGTCCCGGGCTGGTGGAACCCTTTTATCCCGTATGGATATGCATGTCAAGACGCGGTTTGAGAGATAACAATCCGGCGTTCCTTCCGTAGTGGAACTGCGTAATAGCCTTCTTCTGCACGACTTGCACAGCCCTTCGACATCGTGTTGACAAGCGCGAAGCGCCTGCGCGCCTCTGCTATACTCGCCGTTTCGCAAATCGACGGCGAGGATTGCATGCCCGCATCCCAACCCCAGCGGATTTTCCTGGTTGACGCCATGGGTTTCATCTTCCGCGCGTTCTACGCGCCGATGGACCGTCTCCGCAGCCCGCAGGGCATCCCCACCAAGGTGCCCTACCTGTTCGCCAACATGCTGCGCAAGCTGATGCGCGACTGGCAGCCGGACTACCTCGCGGTGGTCTTCGACCTGGACAAACCCACCTTCCGCGACAAACTTTTTGCCGAATACAAAGCGCAGCGCCCGCCGATGCCGGAAGATCTGGCCGTGCAGCTTCCCTACGTCCGGCGTGTGTGCGAGGCCATGCGATTGCCCCAGGTGGCCAAGGAAGGCTACGAAGCCGATGACGTAATCGGCACGCTGGCGCGGCAGGGATCCGAGCAGGGGATCGAGGTCTTTGTCGTCTCCAGCGACAAGGACATGATGCAACTGGTGCGCGCGGGCGATGGACGGCGCGGCGCCGTTTCCCTCCTAAACCCTTCCAAGGACAACCTGCTGGTGGACGAGAAAAAAGTGGAAGAGATCCTCGGCGTGCCGCCCGCGCGGGTCACCGATGTGATGGCGCTGATGGGCGACACCATCGACAACATCCCCGGTGCGCGCGACCCCAGTGAAAAGCCCGCGGCCGGGGAACGCCGCAAGGCGGGGATCGGGGAGGTCGGCGCGCGGCAACTTATTCAGGAATTCGGCAGCGCGGAAGAGGCGCTGCGGCGCGCCGGGGAAGTGAAGCGCGCGAACTACCGCGAGGCGCTGGAGAAGTACGGAGAATTTGTCCGGCTGAGCAAGAAACTGGCCACGATTGACACCGCGGCGCCGGTCGAGCTCGACCTGCCCGCGCTGCGGCGCACCGAAGCCGACTTCGCCGCGCTGCGCGATCTGTATGCCGAGCTGGGTTTCACTTCGCTGCTGCGTGAGCTGGCTGAATCCGTGGCTCCGGCTCCGCAACAAGCTGGCGCTGCCGAGGAAGCGAAGACCGGCCCCGCCGCACTCGATTCTCCCGCGGCACTGCGTGAGTTTCTTGCCGCTGTTCCGGTGGGAGAGCAAGTGGCGCTGTGGGTCGAGCCTTCCGGCGGCGCGCGCGCGGGCGAAGCTGAGGCGGAGCAAGGTGAGCTGGGTTATGGCCGGCGCGCCGCGGCCATAGGGCTGAGCACAGCCGCCGGCGAGTCGCGCGCGGCCTGGCTCGACAAATCAGGCACAATGCTCAGCGCGCTGCGACCGTGGCTGGCCGACGCGGCCCGCCCCAAGATCGTTCACGATCCCAAGCTCGCCGAGTTGCTTCTGGGCGGGCCGGGAAGCCTGGCCGGCGTGCGCCACGCGACCATGCTCTACTCCTATCTGCTTCGCCCCACCACGGCCAAACACAGCCTGGAAGACGTCGCCCTGCGCCACCTGAGCGCGCCGCCGGGGAGCGCGCCCCACGAGCGCGCCGGCGTGGTCGCAAAGCTTGCGCCGATGTTACGCGCCGAAGTCGAATCGCAGGATCTGGCGCAGCTCTACGAGACGATTGATCTGCCGCTGGCCCCGGTCCTGGCGCGCATGGAGAGCCATGGCGTGCTGGTGGATGCCGCGGCGCTGGCGGAAATGTCCACAGCGATGGAAAAAGAGATTGCCGGACGCGAGAAAGAAATCTACGAGCTGGCCGGCGCGCCGTTCAACATCCAGTCGCCCCAGCAGCTCGCCGAGGTGCTGTTTGACAAGTTGAACCTGCCCTCACCGCGCAAGTCATCGCGCACCAAGGCGCGCTCGACCGCGGCCGACGTGCTCGAGGAGCTTTCCGCGCGCCACCCGCTGCCACGGAAAATCATCGAATTTCGCGAAGTGGCCAAGCTGCGGTCCACTTACGTCGAGGCACTGCCCAAACTGATTGACCCGCGAGACGGCCGCCTACACACCAGCCTGAGCCAGACGGGCACGGCCACCGGGCGGCTCAGCTCGTCAAATCCCAACTTGCAGAACATCCCGGTGCGCAGCGAAGTTGGGCGGCAGATCCGCGCCGCGTTTGTGGCCCCGCTGGGCGCGATGCTGTTTTCCGCCGATTACTCCCAGATCGAGCTGCGCATCCTGGCACATTTTTCCGGCGACGCGGTGCTGGTCGAGGCGTTCGAGCGCGGCCAGGACGTCCACGCGCGCACCGCGGAAGAAGTGTTCGGCGTGGGCCCTATGGCGCAGACCGCGGAGCACCGCCGCGCAGCCAAGGCCATCAACTTCGGGATCATCTACGGGCTTTCCGCGTTCGGCCTGGCGCAGCAACTCGGCATCGAGCAGAAAGAGGCGGCGAAATTTATCGCCGCGTATTTCCAGCGCTACCGCGGGGTAAAGGAATATCTTGACCGCATGCTCGCCGAGAGCCGGCAGGCCGGCTTCACGCGCACGATGTTCGGCCGCGTCCGGCCGATCCCCGAGCTCAGCTCGCCGCAGCCGCAGGTGCGCAGCTTTGGCGAGCGCATCGCCCTGAACACGCCTTTGCAGGGCACCGCCGCGGACCTGATCAAGCGGGCCATGATTACCATTGATAGGGAGCTGGCGGTGTCGAAGTTGCGCGCGAAGATGATTCTCCAGGTGCACGACGAGTTGCTGTTCGAAGCGCCGGCGGGAGAACTCAGCGCGCTTCGCGCACTGGTCAAGCCGGCAATGGAGCGGGCGGCTGAGCTGCGCGTACCGCTGGTCGTGGATGTGAAGTCAGGTCCGAACTGGCGCGATATGAAGTGAGCGGGCGCAGACCGACCCCCGCTGGGCTATGGTATTCTCGGCATCCATTTCATACGGAGGAAAAATATGGCGCACGCCACTCGTTTTCTAGGCCTGGTCAATGACGCGAAGTCGCGCATCCGCGAGACCAATGTCGCGGAGGTAAAAAACCGTTTGGACGCGGGTGAAAAGCTGGTCATTGTAGATGTTCGCGAGGAAAGTGAGTGGGCCCGCGGACACATCCCCGGCGCCATCCATCTGGGCAAAGGCGTGATCGAACGCGACATTGAGAAGGCGGTCCCGGATCCTTCCGCCGAGATTATTCTCTACTGCGGCGGCGGTTTTCGATCGGCGCTGGCCGCCGACAACCTGAAGAAGATGGGCTATCAGAAGCCCGTTTCGATGGACGGCGGCTGGCGCGGCTGGACCGAGGCCGGCCTGCCGGTGGCAAAAGATTAGAAACTCCGCGTCCCGGCCGAAGTGTCGCGGAAAATTCTGGCTGGGGCGGGAGGATTCGAACCTCCACCGTCCGCATTAACAGTGCGGTGTCCTACCAATTGGACCACGCCCCAGTTGTAGCCTTCCATTCTACTCAATCTGCAGAGAAAAAATGTGCGGGGCGAAATGGCCCTTCGCCGCTCTAGAACTGAAACATCTTGCTGACGATGGTCATATCCGCGATGTGCTTCTGGGTGACGGAATCGGGGCGCGCATCGAAGTGCTGGCCGGGAATGACGGGGAGGCCTTCCAGGTAATCAATCACTTTCAACTGGATGCGCGGGCCTGCGGGAATTTCCATTGTAATTTCAAAGCCCGATTGAGGCAGGCCCGCAAATAAGACCAACCACTGGTACTTCACTTGGCTCCCGAGCTGCGCGCCGGAAGATAGAAAAGCGACTGTTTTCGTGACCAGCCGCGGCGGTGGGCTGAATTGTTTGCCGTTGACGTGAGAATCGAGCACCGGCACGTTGGTGACCTGCACCACGGCCATCCTGGCGTGGCGCAGCGAAGTGATTCTCAGCCGCAGAGTCCGCGTGGTTTCGCTCTTCGTCTCCGCAACCAGAGTGGCCTGAGGAGGTGCAAAGGACAGAGGCGGGGCCTGGTGCGTGAGAAACCGCTGCCCGGCCCAGTGCGGCATGAAATCCTCGGAGTACACCGTCTCCGGCGTGGCGGAGAGATACTGCCGCCGCCATTCGTCCGGCGCGGGATCACTCTGTCCTTGCGGAGTGCTGGAGATGCTTACCCAGCGGGCAATTCCGGAGTCCGCGTCCATCGTGTAAAGAATGCTTTCCGGCCGGGGATGCTGTCCGTCGTAGCGCACCGTGGCCACGCCCCAGCCCAGAATAATCAGCGCGGCAAGCACGGCCGCGCCGGCGAGGGACCACTGGCGCGTGGGTCGCGGGCCGGTCAGCAACGGAGCGAGCAACCAGAGAAAAAGCACCACGGTGATGGCGATGGCCAGGGTTCCCAGCCGTGAAAAGCCCAGCGCCAGGGTCAGAAGCGGAAGCAGGGGAGCGACCAGGAAGACGCCCGGCGCGGCGGCGAGCCCGATCAGGCCGACGCTCCATCGCGGCACCGCTGGAGATAGCGCGAAGGCGACACCCAGCGCCGCCAGCGTCGTCGCCGCCGGCCAAAGGAATAGATAACTTGCTTCCTGAATGCGAAAAGCAGTGTAGGCAGCCGCAGCCGTCCAGAGCGTTGCGCCGACAAAACCGAGCGCGCACCAGGATGCCCTTGGGAGGAAAACCTCCCAGATGGCGGCAGTCACCGCAACCACCATGCTCATCAAACCGGCCGCATAGATGCTGCTGAAGAAGTACGGACCATCGGCGAGCCAGCGTCCGTGGAGGCGCGGCAAGCTCCAACCCGCCAGCAAGGCCAGACCCCACGCCGCGGCAAAACTCAGCGCGAACGCCAGGATTCCCCAGAGGACGACGGAGACGGTCAGCGCGCCCCTTCGAAATCCGGTGACGGCAACCAACAACCACAAGACCACGGCGCAAATTCCAAGAATCCGCGCTCCACTCGAGGAGTACACCACCAGCCAGGAAGCCACGAGATTGAAATAGACGGAGTCGGGCCGCTCGACGTGGGTGAGGTCCAGGTTGCCGAAATGGCGCGCCAGAGCGAGGGCGTAATTGCCGTGGTGCTGCAGGCTGCGCGGGTCGAGGTTTTCCGGCGTGTCCTGCAGGCTGTGATAGTTCTGCGGATGGCCGATAAAGGCGAGATTCAGTCCGGCAATCCCCGCCTCCTTGAAGACCCGCATATCCGAGCTGTTGGGCATGCGCTGAGAAACGGCGTAGGCCAACGAAGAGGCGCGCGGCTGCGGAGCGGCATCGGCGAGCTGGCGGATCAGCCAGCCGTTATTCGCGCTGGTTTCGTACATGACCACCGCGCCGCTGGTGCCGCGGTTGTCGAGGTTGATCACCACCCCGCTTTGCTTTGCCCAGGGATGCTCGGCCGTGAAGGCCTGCGCTCCGAGGAGACCTATTTCTTCGGCATCGGTCAGCAGAAAGATCACATCGTTGCGGAGCCCCGGGCCAGTCTGCAAGGCGCGTGCGGTTTCGAGGATTGCGGCGACGCCCGCGCCGTCGTCCCCCGCGCCGGGGCCGGCGGGGACGGAGTCGTAATGTGCGGCGAGCAGCACGCCAGGGCCGGTGGCGCTGCCCTTCTTCCGCGCCAGAATATTCTCCACCGCAGCGGCAGATTCATAGCGCGCCAGTAACCCGGTGGTTTTTTGCACCGCAGGCTCGAGCCCGAGAGCCGAGAACTGCGCTAGGAGATAGTCGCGGACGCGGTCATGCTCCGCGGAACCGACCGGATGAGGAGCGCGCGCGATCTCGCGGACGTGTTTCATCGCGCGCTCCGCGGAGAACACCTCGGGCGGCGCGGTCTCCGGCACGGCGGCGGGCGGGCCGGCAAGCGTGATGCTCAGCCACCCCAGCAAGATGACCCAGAGTGCCGGAGCGAGGACGCGGAGCAGTCGGGACTCAGGCTTATCCGTCAGAACTTCCTCTTTTGCCACGGATTCATGCGGCTTGAACTTCCTTCGAAAAACGCTTCCACACGCGGTCGGCATCGAGCGGGCCGCCATGTCCGACGTGGAATTTTGTGACCCCGCGCTGCAGCAGCTTGACGATGCTGCGCCGTATCTCGGCAAGGTCTTCGGCGTAGTAATGGTAATCGGGTTCGTCGGCGCGGAAGAGTCCTCCCAGGTAGCCGCCCATCAGCAAGTCGCCGGCAATGGCCTGGCCGTCGTCAAAGACCAGGGAGATGGATCCCTCGGTGTGTCCGGGAGTGGAGACGATTTCCGCGGGGATGCCGTATTCGCGCAGGGAGAAGCCTTCGCTGGTGAGGATTTCGGGTGTCACCGCCGGGAACGGCACGTTGATAAAAGGCAACAGGATGCGGCTGAAGAAACGCGTTGGACGAAGCGAGGCTTTCTCCCCGCGGCGCAATTTGCGCGCGTCGCCGGGATGGATGGCCGCGGGGATGTCGTGGAGCCGCTTGAGCGCCTGCGTGCTGCCGCAGTGGTCGGCGTGTCCGTGGGTGTGCAGGATCAACCCCAAATCCTGCAGGCGGACACCCGCCCTCTCGATGGCGCGAGCAATGCGGCGCGCCTCGCCCGGACTTCCCGTGTCCACGAGGATGGGCCTGGAAGATTGGATGAGGAAGGCAGTTGAAATCCGCAGCCGGATGGGAGTGATCATCGTCTGGGAGTGACCAAATCCTTGCCCCGCGCCTCGCAGCCCGGGGGCGAGGATTCCATGCCTGACCCCGTCCGCGGTTTGAGGAGTCCGAGGAAATTATCACGTCAAAGATGGAAAAGCGACTCTGGTGAGGCAGAGCCGAAACGAGCAAGCCGAAACAGCCAAGTAAGAGAAAATTTGCAGGCAATCTTCAGGCAAGATCGAGGAGTGGGAGGCGCGAACAGGAGAAGGGAGCGGTGAACGGGCCCAGCCCAAAATCCCCCGTTAAAAGGGATTCGCCGCCCACCGTCCCCTCATAGTGCTGTAGGAGTGCAAGCCGGAGACCAAACCTAAGTGATTGAAGAAGAATTACTTAGACTCGCCGCTGCGGGTAAAAACGTCATACCCCCGGTAAAATCTCCGAAGTGTACGGCGGCTGAGGATTCGCTGGAATGCGGCGGCTTGCCGCCACGTATTTTGTGCACAGCTCGTTGAAGGCCGCGGCAGACTCTCGGACGCTGGATGGATGGTGTTGGCGCCACACCCGCGGCGGATCTGAGAATTACTGTGCCGGTGGCTGTCTTGACCCGCCCCCGGCGCCTTGTTATGTTTGAAGGCTTCGGCTCTGCGCGCTGGGCCTCTCTGTGGGGAGTCCGGCGCCTGGACCGGCGAGACATCGCAATGGGCCTGCAGAAAATCGTCATCCGCGGCGCGCGACAGCACAACCTCAAAAACATCAGTCTCGAAATCCCGCGCAATGCGCTGACCGTCATCACCGGGCCTTCCGGTTCGGGCAAGTCTTCCCTGGCCTTCGACACGCTCTACGCCGAGGGGCAGCGGCGCTACGTGGAGACGCTCTCCGCCTACGCCCGGCAGTTCCTCGACCAGATGGAACGCCCCGAGGTGGATTCGATCGAGGGACTCTCCCCGGCCATCTCCATCGAGCAGAGGACGACGACGCGCTCGCCGCGCTCGACGGTGGGCACCATCACGGAGATTTACGACTACCTGCGCGTGCTGTACAGCGCGGTCGGCAGGCCACACTGCCCGAATTGCGGCAAGCCCATCGCGCGGCAGTCCACCGAGCAGATCGTGCAGGCCATCCTGGCGCTGCGGCCCGACGACCGCATCATGATCCTGGCGCCGATCGTCCGCGGTCGAAAAGGCGAGTACCGCAAGGAACTGGAAAAACTTGCGCGCGACGGTTTTGTCCGCGCGCGCGTGGACGGCGAGCTGCGCAGCCTGGATGAGGAGATCCGCCTCGACCGCCGCAAGAACCACAGCATCGAGGTGCTGGTGGACCGCCTGCTGGTCAAGCCGGGAATCGCCAAGCGCCTCGAGGAGTCCATCGAGACGGCGCTGAAGCTGGCCGGCGGCATCGTCACCGTGGCCATCGTCGGCGGCGCGGAGCAAATTTACTCCGAAAAGCTGGCCTGCCCGGACTGCGGCATCTCCGTGCCGCAACTCGAGCCGCGCTCGTTCAGCTTTAACTCACCCTACGGCGCATGCCCAGAGTGCAATGGTTTGGGATCGAAATTCGATTTCGACCCCGCCAAGATTATTCAGGACTGGTCGAAGCCGCTGTTTGAAGGAGGCCTGGGCCCGGGTGCGGGCTCGACTTTCCTCCAGCGCACGCTGAAGCTGGCGGCGCTGGCCCACGGCTTCCAGCTCGAAACGCCGTTTGAAAAGCTGGCGCGCAACGCACAGAACCTGATCCTCTACGGCAACCCGCCCAGCGGGAGTGACGGCAAGCCGGCGCGTGGGGCCAGAAAGCTGCAGGAGAACAAATCCCTGCGCTTTGCGGGCGTGCTCGAATTCCTGAAATCCAACTACGAATCTTCGGGTTCGGACAGCTACCGCGAATGGCTGCTGCAGTACATGTCTCCCGCGCCCTGCGCCGCCTGTGCGCAAAAACGGTTGCGGCCGGAGAGCCTGGCGGTGCGCGTGGGTGGTTATTCCATCGCCGATTTTACCGCGCTCTCGCTGGGCCGGGCGCTGGCCGCCGCGGAGGGGATCTCAGCTCAACTCACCCCGCGACAGCGCGAGATCGCCGGGCGCTTGCTGGCGGAGATCGGCGAGCGGCTTTCTTTTCTGCTGGCCGTGGGGTTGGGATACTTGTGCCTGGACCGCACGGCGTCCACGCTTTCGGGTGGAGAGGCGCAGCGTATTCGCCTGGCGACGCAGATCGGCTCCAAGCTGCGCGGCGTGCTGTACGTGCTCGACGAGCCCTCCATCGGCCTGCACGCGCGGGACAATGGACGCCTGTTGCAGACCCTCGAACACCTGCGCGACCTGGGCAACACCGTGCTCGTGGTGGAGCACGACGAGGAGACCATCCGCCGCGCGAATTACGTTGTGGACCTGGGGCCGGGCGCAGGCACCGCCGGCGGAAACGTCGTCGCCAGCGGCGCGCCCGCGGAGATCATCGGCAATACCGCGTCGCTGACCGGGAGGTATCTGGCCGGCACGATGAAGATCCCCGTGCCCGAAAAGCGGCGCGCCTCGAACGGTAAAGCCATCGAAGTGTTCGGAGCGCAGGCCAACAACCTGAAGATGATTGACGTGCGCTTCCCGCTCGGCATGCTGATTCTGGTTACCGGCGTGTCCGGCTCGGGAAAATCCACGCTGGTCAACGACATTCTCTACCGCGCCATCGCGCAGAAGCTTTACCGCTCGATGGCCTGCCCGGGCGAGCACCGCGAGATTCTGGGCGTCGAACACATCGACAAGATCATCGAGATTGACCAGGCGCCCATCGGACGCACGCCGCGCTCGAACCCCGCCACCTACACCGGCGTGTTCACACCCATCCGCGAGCTGTTCGCCATGCTTCCGGAATCGCGCGAGCGCGGCTACCGCCCCGGGCGATTCAGCTTCAATGTGAAGGGCGGGCGGTGCGAAGCCTGCCAGGGCGACGGCCTGCGGCGCATCGAGATGAATTTCCTGCCCGACGTATTCGTCACCTGCGAAATTTGCCGGGGGCGGCGGTACAATTCGGAGACGCTGGGGGTGCGCTACAAAGGGCATTCGATCGCCGATCTGCTGGACATGCCCATCGAGCAGGCGCTGGGTGTGCTCGAGAACATCCCGCAGATCCGGCAGAAGCTGGACACGCTGGTGCAGGTGGGCCTGGGTTACGCGCAACTCGGCCAGCCGGCCACCACGCTTTCCGGCGGAGAAGCGCAGCGCATCAAGCTGGCCAAAGAGCTTTCCAAGCGGCAGACCGGGCGGACGTTCTACATCCTGGACGAGCCGACCACCGGCCTGCACTTCGACGACGTCAACAAGCTGATGCGCGTCCTCAACCGCCTGGTGGATCTGGGCAACACGGTGATCGTGATCGAGCACCACCTCGACGTGATCAAGCAGGCCGATTGGATTGTGGACCTGGGGCCGGAGGGCGGAGAAGCAGGCGGAAAGATCGTTGCCCAAGGCACGCCCGAGCAGGTGGCGAAGAACAAGAAGTCCTATACCGGCATGGCGCTGGCGCGTCTGCTCAACGGAAATGGTCCGAATGGCGGCGGGAACAAGCCGGAGTAGGCTGAAAGTTTTTTTTGGAGTGCGGGCTGCATTCATTGAGAACAAGCTGATGCCGAAATCATGGAACGCTTCCCGCGCTTGCCCCACCAAGCGGCTAGCCGTTACAGTGTTATTGCTCGGATGACCATCTACGACACAGCGCCTCTTGGCTTCGAAGCGATCCGCACCTATCCGCTCAGCAAGCGCCGCAGCAAGGTGAGCGTGGCGCAATTTGCCCGGCCGCACCGGCGCGGGGCGTCGCTCGCGGAGTTTTTCGCCGGCCTGCCGCGAATCCTCGCGGGCGAGGATCTGCGAGCCGTGGCCGCCGCGGTCGAGCGTGCCCGACGGCGCAGGCGGCCCATCCTGTGGGGCCTTGGCGGCCACGTCATCAAAGTGGGGCTGGCGCCGGTGCTGATTGACCTGCTGCGCCGCGGATACATCTCCGGCCTGGCCATGAATGGCGCGGCACTTGTCCATGATTTTGAGATCGCGCTGGTGGGCAACACCTCCGAGGATGTCGAAGCGGTGCTCGGCCGGGGCAAGTTTGGGATGGCGGAAGAGACCGGGCTGTACCTGAACGAAATCGCTGTGGGCGCGGCGCGCAGCGGCATCGGCCTGGGCGAAGCAGCGGGCAAACTACTCTCCAGCCCGCGACTCGGCGCCAAGTTTCCGGAGTGCAGCGTGATCCTGGCCGCGTACCGCGCGCGGGTTCCGGTCACCGTGCACCTGGCCATCGGCACCGATATCCCGCACATGCATCGCTCGGCGGATGGGGCGTCGCTGGGCGCCGCCACGCACCGCGATTTTCGTCTATTCTGCGCGCTGGTCAAGAAGATGCATCCCGGCGGTGTCTATTTGAACTGGGGTTCCGCGGTGATCCTGCCGGAAGTGTTTTTGAAAGCGGTTTCCGTGGCGCGCAACCTGGGGACGCCGCCGGGCTCCATCACCACCGCCAATTTCGATTTCTTCCAGCATTACCGCCCGCAGCAGAACGTGGTGCGCCGGCCGACCGCAAGCAGCGGCTCGCGGGGTTACGCGCTCACCGGACATCACGAGATCCTGATGCCGCTTCTGGCAGCGGCGCTGGTCGAATCGCGAGGCAGCGGGCGCGCCCCGCGCCGGGCTCCTTCCCGAAGGAAGCGATGAACGATTCTTCTTCCGAGCCTCTCTCGCCGCCCGGCCTGCCGCCGGACATCGCTCCGGAGCCCGCGAGCGAGTTGCCTTCCGCGCAGACGCGCGAAATCCGCGCGGACCTGCGCACGCCCTGGGACGCTCTGGACTTGGTGATCTTTCTCGCCTTCGCCGTGGGAGTGTTGGTGCTGCTCACCAACGTGCTGGCCGTTTTCGTGGTGACGTTCTACGGGGTCGACCCGCGACACATCGAAAGTTACGCCGCGACCAATGCCCCATTCATCGTCATCCGCCAGGTCTTCTGGTTCGCCACGCTTCTCCTTTTCCTCTATGCCGTTGTCCGCCGGCGGACGGATCAGCCGGTGTGGCGCACGCTGGGCTGGCGCAGACTGGACGCTCCGGCGCTGAATCCGCTGGCGGCGGGCGCTCTTTTCCTGGTGAGCGGCGCGACGCTGGCGATCCTCATCCAGGTTCTTTCGCGATTTGTGGCCACCGATGTCAAGGTGCCCATTGAAGCGCTGTTCACCGAACGACGCAGCGCTCTGTGGATGATGGGCTTCGGCATCCTGGTGGCCCCGCTGGCGGAGGAAACCGTCTTCCGCGGTTATATCTACCCGGTAATTGCCCGGCGGCTGGGCGTGGTGGCAGGCGTGGTCCTCACCGGCATGTTTTTCGGTCTGGTCCACGCGCTGCAATTGTGGGGAGCATGGGGACAGATCGGACTGCTGATGCTCGTAGGGACGATTTTTACCGGTATACGCGCCTGGACCGGGTCGGTCGTTTCCAGCTACCTGCTCCATCTGGGTTACAATTCGCTGCTCTTTGCAGGGTTTTTCTTCGCCACCGGCGGCCTGCGCCACATCCCCGGCGGCCACTGATCCCCGGCCATACGGAGTTGAATTCAAAGTAATGCGCGTCGCTAAACCCATCGAGTGGACCGAACAGGGAGTGGTGATGCTCGACCAGCGCCGGCTGCCGGGCGAGGTCGTGCACCACACCTATACGGACTATCGCGAGGTGGCCAGCGCCATACGGGACATGGTCATCCGCGGGGCGCCGGCCATCGGCGTCGCCGCGGCGATGGGCGCGGCGCTTGGGGTGATCCATTCGCCGGCGCGGACCATCGAGGAGTTGCGCGTCGAGTTCCCGCAGATCTGTGATGCCCTGGCAAAGACGCGGCCCACCGCGGTGGATCTCTTCTGGGCCATCGAGCGTATGCGGCGGCGATTCGATGCCGCGACGGCCGAAGCCGCTCCCACGGAGGCCAGCCAAGCGCTCGATTCCGTGCGCCGCGCCATGGTGACCGAAGCGATTGCGGTTCACAGAGAGCGCCGCGAGCAGGATGAAGCCATGGGGCGCCTGGGCGCGGAGCTGATGCCTCGCTCGGGCCGCGTGATGACGCAGTGCAACGCCGGCGCGCTGGCCACCGGTGGGATCGGAAGCGCTCTGGGAGTCATCCGCATGGCGGTCGAGAGTGGCCATGTCCTCGAGGTGGTGGTCCCCGAGACGCGGCCCTACCTGCAAGGCGCGCGGCTCACTGCCTGGGAGCTGCAGCAAGATGGAATTCCTCTGACGCTGATCACCGACAATATGGTGGGACACATTCTGAAGACCGGGGGCATAAAGGCGGTTGTGGTCGGCGCCGATCGCATCGCCTCCAACGGCGACACCGCGAACAAGATCGGCACCTACCCCATGGCGGTCCTGGCGCGCGAACACGGCGTGCCGTTCTACGTCGCTGCGCCGGTCTCCACTTTGGATTTATCGCTGGCCTCCGGCCTGGACATCCCCATCGAAGAGCGTTCGCCGGAGGAGGTGACCCATCTTCGCGGCGTGCGCATCGCCCCGGACGTCCCCGCGGAGAATCCGGCGTTTGATGTGACTCCGGCGCGGCTGATTGCGGCGATCATCACCGAGCGCGGCGTGGCCCGCGCCCCCTACCTGGAATCGTTGCGAGCTCTGGCGGGAAAGTAGTCCTTCGTGCCGCGCCAGGCGGCGAGTTCTCCGGATTTAGCCTTGTGCGGGAGAAGGCTGACTGGCGTGATTCTGACGCTGGAAGGACTGAAATCCAATCCACATCAGAGTCACGCCGGCGCCCCGGAGGATCAGGTGAGTGAGCAAGGCACGACTGAGCGGGCTTCCAAACGAGGCACTGGCGAAGGCATTGAGGTTTCCCATGAACGCGAGCGCCTGGAATACCGTGAGCGTGACGACCGGCTTGATCCCCGGCTTCATAGCCAGCCAGGCCAGCCCGCCGCCAAGAAGAATCAGATCCAGTGTATTGGCGTCGATCCTACCGGCCATCATATAGCCGAGTAAGAACCACGTTAGATGTCCGGCCTGAATTGAGAATCCCGCAAGCAGAGGTTTAAACTCCGGCGGTAAGAATTTATTCGCCAGCCAGAACGCTCCGGCCGCTCCCGCCAGCGGCACGAGCAGATCGAAACCCAGATAGCTGCCGAGCACGAGACCCGCCACAGCCCCCGCGATGCTCCCGACCTGAGTCGCTGTACTTTTTTTCCGGGCTGGAGCGAACGGGTTCTCTTTTCGGACGGCCACCCCGGCCGGCGCGCCCGAGCCCGCAAACGGTCGAATGCCGGGAGCGGCGGATCGAGGCGGGGGCTGAGAAATGCTGATCTCTGCGCCGGCCGCAGCGCCTTCCTGGTCGAAGGGCGTTAACGGCACGTGATAGACCGGCGGAGGTTGCGCCGCAGGCGGAGTGTCCGCAGGAGCCGGCGCGACTTCGGAAAGAGCCCGCGAAGCTGCGGACCGCGGAATGGCGACCCGAGCGAAGTTTGCCGGTGCGGGACTGTCCATCACGCCGCGGGACTGCGGCGGTGCTGGGGGAGGCGGCGCGCCCGGCCGAACTACCACCGTCTCTTTTCCCCAGGTGTGTTGAGCTTCGATCAGGTTCAGGTCGGCGATGACTTCTTCAGCGTTGGCTGGACGCTGTTCGCGCTGTTTGGCTAACAACTTCAGCACCAACCGGTCAACGCCGGGCTGCCCCGCAAGCGCGGGATTGTGCACGCTGGGAGCGAGGGGCGTCTCGTGCAGGTGGGCGCGCATCCATCCTTCATTGGTGTAGGGATGGAAAGGCGGGCTGCCGGTCAGCATCTCGTAAAGCGTCATGCCCAAGGCGTAGAGATCCGTGCGGCCGTCGAACTCCGAACTCTTCATCCCCGCCCATTGCTCCGGCGGGGCATAGGCCGGTGTCATCAGCGGGCGCGAACTGAGGTTGGCCGAACTCTCGCGCAGGGCCACGATGCCGAAGTCCAGCACCTTGGGGATTTCGCGCCCCTCGGTGCTGCGCGCCAGCAGGATGTTGTCCGGCTTGATGTCGCGGTGGACCAACCCGAGGGCGTGGGCCGCACGCAGTGCTTCCGTGACGCCGCGGGCGATCCACAGCGCGCGGGAGAGAGGCAGCGGACCGGCGGTGGCTGCCAGCAAATTCCGCAGGGTCACGCCATCCACGAATTCCATGGCTATAAAGAGGCTGCCGTCATCGGCCTGGTCGAGGTCGTCTACGTGGACGATGTTGGGATGTCGCAGCTTCCGCGCCACCCTGGCCTCCTGCCGGAAGCGCGCCAGGAATTTGGGATCGCTAGCCAGCCGCGAGTCCATCACCTTGAGGGCACAAACTTCTTCCAGGGCCATGTGTACGGCTTTGTACACCGTCCCCATCCCGCCCTGTCCGATTTTGGCGACGATGCGGTACTTGTCGCCAATCACCGTGCCGGGCGCCCACTCGCGGGTGGCGGCGAGGCGCGCACCATCGGAAGGACAAGTGGTGTTTTCGTCAGTGTATTCGGCCAGGCAAAGCGGGCATTGCTTCATCGTTGACCTGTGAAACCGCGCCCCCGCGGATTTTGCGTGCACAGCGGATCGTTCGCGCAACAGTAGTCTGAAAGCCAGGCGTGCCGCAACGGGAGGTGCGCCGTAATTGCGCCAAATGCGAGGCGGTCCCTCCGCGCTTGCCGCCGGCCTCAGACGCCAAGGTCGGGATGCGCCCGCAGAGCGTCATTGAACCGGTTGGTGAAATTGGCCGCGCAGATCACCAGAGTCAGCTCGACGATCTGGCCGTCGTCGTAGTGCTTGCGCAAGTCCTCGACGGAAGCGTCCCGCATCGCCGCCGCGCCTCGCGTCATCCGCTCGGCATACAGGATCGTAGCTTTATCCTTGGCGTCGAAAAGAGGGCTCCTCTCGTAGAACGTCAGCGCCTGAATCTGTTCCTGGGTGATGCCGATCCGCTTCGACGAAGCGGTGTGGGCGCGCGTTCAATATTCGCAGCCGTTGATGAGCGACGTCTTCAGGTACGCCAGCTCCTTGAAGCGCGGTTCGACCGTGCCGCCTTCGATGACCGCGCCGTAGAACGGCAGGAACTTGCCCAGGACGTCCGGGCGGTGGGCCATCAGGGCGAAGAAGTTCGGCACCTTGCCTATTTTCTTGGCCAGTGCGTCGAAGATCTCCTGCGCACCCGCGGCGGCAGCTTCTCTGGTGAGCGGCTGTACTGTGGCCAAAAGGCCTCCAGGTAAAGGTGGATTCGTGCGGCGAACCCAGCCAGTCTACTCCTCCGGCTGCCTATCCTTCAAACAGATGCGTCCGGCGAGATGGCCAGAAAGGCGCGTTTTCTTGGGCGGAATTTCGCGAAGATATTGCCGATTTTCTTTATGACGCCGTATTTTTCGTCGAGCATCGCGTTGGCGCGAGCAGCTTCCTCGCCGTCGAGAATACGGGCCCTGGCCGGAACCCATTCGCCGCGCAGCTTGCCGCGAATGTCGCAGGGTGCGATGCGCACGCTGGGGTTGTTGCGGATGCGCTTGACCTTACCGGCGTCGGCGAGCGAATAGAGATAGAAGACGCCCCCGGCCTTTGCGAACCAGAGCGGCGTGCGCACGGCGGTGCCATTCTTGCGCAGCGTTTCGAGACTCAGGTATTTCTGCCCGACAAACTGCCGGAGTGAGTTTCCGCTCATCGCCTTGAAGTATAACGGAAGCGCCTCTGGAGCGCCGGCAAGACCCGCCAGCAAGCAGCGGGCAGGTTGCGCTTCGTTCCTCAGCGCGAGCAGGCTTTATGCGCGCGAGGCGGCGGGTGAAGGGCCGCGGCCGAATTTCTGCGTTGCGTAGCCGACGATGAGACCTACCAGACCGCCGGGCACCATAATTTCGAAGTAGTACTTGTGCTGCATGTAGGCGATGAAGAAAGCCAGCAGCAGACCCACGCCCAAACCGAACAGGAGCCCCAGCGGCAAAGATTGCACCTTGCGCGCAAAAAAGCCGATGAGCACGCCGGCGATCAGCCCCTTGAAGGTCGAACCGATGACAATCCCCACAATACCCGGCCTGGCCTCGGGCGTGAACCACGCGGTCCAGCCGTCAAAGAATCCCAGAACGGTGCCGAGCAGAAGCCCCACCACAATTTTATTCATTGCTACTCTCCTGTCTTGCCGCAACTCTTGCGGGTCTCGGTTGTGTGTCCCCTGGATTTCTATTCACCGGGTCCGGGGATTCCTTTAAGACGCCGATGAGAAAATCGTGCCGAGGGGGATCCGCCGCGGGCAGCGCAAGCCCCGCCCCTACAGGGGAATCTCGTCATCCTTACCCAATCTCTTAGGGTCTTCCAGATTTTGAACGTACCCACGATCAGCCCAAGCGTCACCCGCTTCGTTGTAGGGGCGAGGCTTGCCTCGCCCTCGTTGGTTCCTTGACGGTTCGTGGGCGGGATAAACACGCCCATACAGTATTTCGCCCAGTTTCTTCGGAAGCCGGTTAGCGCCTTGCAAGAATGATCAGCAATACTCGGGTCACAAGATAGGCGAGGACGAGCAGGACGGCGGTTTTATGCCGGTCGAGGAAGCGCCCCGCCTTGCGAAAAAGATTGTCGGGATAAGCCACCAGCGCCACGCCTTGCAGGAAGCGCGTCACATCGGCAGCCATCTCCACGACGGAAGCATAGCGCCCGGCCGGTTCCGGGGCCATCGCTTTGAAACACACCGCGGAGAGCGCCGGCGGCGTTCCGGTGCCATCCGAGGCCACAACCTCTGGAGAACGGCTTGTGAGGAGAAGCCGGAGCAGCGCGCCCATGGCGTAAACGTCGCTGCGCTGGTCAATGTGCGCCGAATCGCCGCGAGCCTGCTCCGGAGACATATAGCCCGGTGTCCCCAGGACAGTGCCGTGCGCGGTGATGGGTGCGTTTTCCGCGGGCGCAAATGGCGTGCCGATAACCGAACCGGATTCGGGTGAGCGATCTCGAAGGATTTTCGCCACGCCCCAGTCCAGCACCAGGACCTCGCCGAAATGTCCAACCATGATGTTGTCCGGCTTGAGGTCGCGATGCAGCACGCCGCGGCTGTGGGCAAAAGCCACAGCATCGCAAATTTTCTGGAACACGCGCAGACGGTCGGGCAGAGAGGCCAGCGCCGCGGCATGAGCCTCGAGGCGGTTGCCCTCGACGTACTTCATGGCGTAAAAAACGCGGCCGTCGGCGAGCGTGCCGGCGTCGTGAATGGGGACGATGCCAGGGTGTTCGAGGCGCGCAAGGATGTGCGCCTCGCGCAGCAACCGCGCGGAAAGCTCGCCCGAGTCGTCGGGGAGGTCGAGGACCTTCAGGGCCACGCGGCGATCCAGGGTCAGGTCATCGGCCAGGAACACCACGCCCATGCCGCCGCGGCCGAGGCGCTCCAGCAGGCGATAGCGCGTGCCGGAAAGATCGGGAGCCTCGGCAGCGCGGCGGAGACGCTGGACGGCGCCATCGGAGAGCCAACTCATTCCCGAGCCGCTCCGAGCAGGGCTTGCGCTTCGCGGCGGAACTCTTCTTCGGAGCCGGTAATCTGTCGCAGGAAATCGAGGGTGATGCGGCGGAATTCGCGGCGCGCGTAGGCCAGGAAGTTGGTCACGTCGGTGACGGCGATCCCGAATTGGCGGGCGAGGTCTTCGTAGCTGGGCCGCCGGTCGGGTCCATCGGCGAGCGTGTCCAGCAGATCGTACAGCTCGAAGATACGGAAGTGGGTGGACTTGCCGCGAGCGGCGCATTCGGCGCGCAGCTTTTCGACAGCCACGCTGAACACGCTGCGCGCCCACTCTTTCTCGAAGAACTGGTCCATCTCCGCCGGCGCAGCGGGCTCGAGGCGTGTCAACTCGCCATCGGCGGCCGCAAAATCAAGGGAATGATGTGGCGCGTCGCCGCCCCGCTTCAGGCGGTGCTCGGCGCGATCCTGATTCATCACCAGTCCATCCACACAAGTGCGCAGGTAGGTGCGCAAGCGCGCCCGCGCGGGATCGTAACTCTCCAGAATTTTTTTCTCGATCAGACGGGTAAAGAATTCCTGGGTCAGATCTTTGGCGTCTTCACCGGATTTTCCCCAGCGCAGGCGGATGTATTTGTACACCGGCTTCCAGTAACCGGCCACCAACAGGTCGAGAGCGCGCGCACGTTCCGCGGAGTCCTGACTGCGCACTGCCAGGATTACCGACCATCGCGTGACGGGAAACTTCCCCGAAGTGCCGCCGATTTGCGTGTCGTCCATCACCGAAGCCCGAATGTCCTGCGGGGCCAAGTGGGAGCGCGGCCCTGGGAATCCTCGGACGAGTCTACGCAGCCGCCGGAAGGAGCGTCAAGCCGGGCTGGGTGTTTCCCTTATTCGTAGCGCAGCGCTTCGACGGGATCGAGCTTGGAAGCTTTCCACGCCGGGTAGATGCCGAAGAATATGCCGATCATCGCGGAGATCAACACCCCGGCGGTGGCGTAGAACACCGAGATGGTAGCGGGGAGAGCGTC
>JBGPJC010000045.1:0-29456 GCA_041485165.1 Terriglobia bacterium
GTAATCGAGCTCGTGATATTTATGCAGCAGGACGGCGGCGCGTTGTTTTTCCGGCAGGGCAAGGATGGAGCGTTGGATTACCGCAGCGCGGTCGCGTTCGATAAGACGCTGTTCGACCAATGGCTGGCGGTCGGGCACCTCCAGCGCCGGCTGGGGGCCATCCTCTCCTTCCTGCGGCTCGTCCAACGAATCCTCCAACTGGCGGTACCGGGTATCCCGGAGGGAGTTGAGCGCCAGATTGGTGGCGATACGGAAGAGCCAGGTGGTGAACTTGGCGCTGGGCCTGTACTCCTTCCTCGCCCGGTACACGCGCATAAAAACTTCCTGCGCCAGGTCTTCGGCCATCGCCGGGTCCCGCACCATGCGGGAGAGGAAATGGCAGAGCGGCGTGCGGTAGCGCTGGAGAAGAAGCTCGAAGCAAGCTTCATCTCCCTGCTTCACCGCCAGCATTAACTGGACGTCAGACCTGATCATGACATCCACAGTATAGTGAACCCGGAAGCGGGCACAAAGTTGCTCCGTCTGGCCGGGTTACGGTCAGGCACGGGGTGGGGTGGGAGCCTACTCTAGGACCGCGGCTGGGTTCGGAGGAAGGCTTGAATTGCGCCCAACTGGTGCACCATCTCCCCCGCATCCACCGGCGAAGCTCCGAAGCGCGTGGCCTGATAAAGCTCCGTCAGTCTGCCGACCATCCCGCCAAGCTGCTCTCCCGGAACGCTGCGGGCAAATTCCAGCGGAGTCTGGCCGGGCGGCTTATTGAGGCCGCGGCCTTCGAGCATGCGAAGCAAACGAGAGTAGTAAATCGTCGCCAGGCGGGGATTGGCCGCGCCGCCGTGGCCCAGGCGCAAGCCGCTTCGCGCGACCAGAGCGGCCAGGGCGTCAGCCACAGACCTGCCTCGAAGCAGCAAGAGCACCGCCAGCGCCAGCAAGAACGCCGGGGCCAGAAGCGTCCCGGGGTGATGCCGGATCGCGCCGCGCACCTGGAAATGAAGAATCTTGAGGCGCTCCACCGCTCTGCGGCGGTAATCGGCAAGGAAATCACGAACCCAGTTCCCCCACTCGCGGGTGGCGCGCTGCGCGCTGGCAGCCAGGTGGAGCTGCTGCACGGAGGTGAAATTGACTACCCACTCGCTCCAGGTCATCTCAAACCAGTCCCAGTAATAGGCCAGGCGCCCAAGGAAGAATTTCGGTCGCTCACCCGCGGAAGGAGTGGGATCGAACGGGATCCAGCCGTATTCCGGGAAATAGACTTCCACCCAGCTATGCGCATCGCTCCCGCGAACGATGTACGAGTCAGCCACATCGTTGTATTCGCCGGGGAGAAATCCATTGACGTAACGCGCCGGCACGCCCAGCGAACGAAGCATCACCGTCATCGCCGTGGCGAAGTACTCGCAATGTCCGGCGCGGCGCTCGAACAGAAAATGCGCCAGCGGGTCGGCCGGGGCCGGATCGGGGAGCTGCAGGGTGTATCCGAAGCGCGTGTGCAGGTAAAGCTCGATGGCATTCGCTTTGTCATAGACGGTGGGTGCGCGCGCAGTGATTTCTTGCGCCAGCCGCGGGATGCGAATGTCGAGTGGGGGGAGTTGCGTGTAAACGTCCAGGATTCCCGGTGGGTAGGGAGCCACGCTGCGCCGCAACACCTCGGGCGCCATTTTCGGCACCAGGGCCTGGCCCTCGTACGACGTCTTGTTGAAATTGTTGTTGGGATTGTAGACCGATTGCGTCCGGTCCACTTGCAGGTAGCCTCGACGGACCTCCGGGATTCTCCTGTCACCTCCCGGTAAGAAAGTTCCGCGCACCGCTACCGGGTGGGCCAAAACGAAAATCGCGTCGGTGGCCAGGGGCTCGAGCAGCACGGTGAAATGCACATGTCGAAAAGTGTCCTGCCCCAGGCCTTCGGAGCCGTCGTCCAGCGGGAACCATCCGTCGTCATCCGGCAGGACGGCAACGTTTTTATGCGCCTCGGTGTACCAGCGGTGGCCGTCGAAGCTGGTCAGCACGATTCCTCGCCAGCGCAAGTTCGGCGCCCCCTCGGGTGTGACGTCCATGCGCGTGCGCATGACCACCGAGGTCTGCAGCTTGATCTCTCCGATGCGGCCCAGTTCGACGTTGTCGCTGAAGCCTGAAATCAGCGTGGGGTTGAAGTTGAGGCTGCCCATGTAGCCGGTTGGGAGCCGCGGCAGAACCAGGAAGATCACCGACGCCACCACCGCCGCGCCCATGGTCATGGCCACAGCAGTCACTCCCAACGCCCGGCCCAATCGCCGTGCGGCGGGCGTGCCGGTCTCCAGCGGCGGCGCCACCGCGCCCTCGGCGCTGCGGCGCATCTCCAGACCCATGAACGTCGAGACACCCAGCACCAGGAAGCCCAGAAGAAAGGCAAGAAACGCGGTGTCCACGGTGAAAATCGCCGCGGCCAGAAGGCAAGCCAGCGCCATCATGGAGAGAAACAGCAGGTCGCGCGTGCGCGTGGCGGAATAGAGCCGCACCACCAGCACAAACAGTGTCAGGTGCACGGAAGCGTGCAGCGCCGCGTACAACAACCCGTTGGGCGAGCCGGAAACAAAGGCCCGGGAGAAAAATGCCAGGTCCAGCACGTAGAAGGGCAAATAGCCGACCACCAGCCAGGTGGCCACGCGCGCCGTCAGCTCCGGCGGTTTCCGGCGCCAGTAACGCAATGCCTTGAAGACCAGGGCCACAGGCACCAGCACCGTAGTCAGCGGGTCGAGCTTGCCGGTCCACACCAGCGCCAGCATGCCAGAGGAAAGCATCAGGAAGAGCGATACTTCCGAGTAGCGCGCCAGAGCGGAAAGATGGCCGCGTTGCAGTTCCGGTAGGTGAGCCGTGGTGGCCATGGCCATCGAGGAATAATTCTAACACCTCGCCCCGGCGGCGGACGATGGAGGCCCGGCGCCGGCGCTCAATCAGACACGTTTGCTCGCGAGCGAGGCTCCGGCGCGCCACCGGCCAGCCGCAACCGGCTTGGCGAGCCATCGCGCGCGGCGCGGGCGATCTTGCGCGTAGCGCTGCTGGCCGGCAGCATCTCGATTTCCGAGAGCAGTGGACGCAGCAGCTCTGTACACGCACTTCCCGCGTAAGCGGAGAGCGCGGATGGAAGATGCTCTACCCGCGCAAGAAACGGCAGCAGGGTGATGCGATGGTAGGTCACCGTGTGCCGCGCGGCAGAGAGGGCTTCGATCTCAGCCTGCGCCATTCCCAGCGCCTGCTTCAGGTGCCGGAAGAGCAGAAGCGCCGTTTCTTCCTGGACGTCGCTCTGCGTCTCGATCGCCGGAAAGCGCCACATGCGGGAAAAGAGTTCGGCGATCTTGCCGTGGGCCGAGCGGAGCAATAATGTGCGGCCCGCGGGGTCCAGCAGGACGGCGGCGGCGATGTGCACCGAAACGGTCTGCCGCTTTTTGGGTTTTTCGGGTAGCGTTTCCACAATCCCCAGCGCCTGGGCGCGGCAGTGCCTCTGCACGGGACATTCGACGCAGCGCGGCGCACGCGGCGTGCACACCGTAGCGCCCAACTCCATCATGGCCTGGTTCCATTCGCCTGGTGCGCGCGCCGCGAGCATTCGCTGCGCTTCGGCTTCCAGGCGCCGCCACCGTCGAGGAGCGCGCAGGTCGCCGCGCACCGCTCCCAGCCTTGCCAGCACTCGCGCCACGTTGCCATCGAGCACGGCGAGCCGCTCACCGTGGGCGATGCTCAGCACCGCCGCAGCGGTGTACCGCCCCACGCCGGGCAGTGCCAGCGCCGCTTCCAGCGTACGAGGGAATCGCCCGCCGTGCCGCGCCACCATTTCCTTCGCAGCGCGATGGAGATTCCGCGCGCGGCTGTAATAACCGAGCCCGGCCCAGAACTTCAGCAAGTGTTCGACCGGCGCGCTGGCGAGTGATGGAAGATTTGGGAATCGCTCGAGGAACTGGTGGTAGTACGGCAGCACGGCGGCGACACGCGTCTGCTGAAGCATCACTTCAGAGATCCAGATGCGATAGGAATCTTTCGTGCGCCGCCAGGGCAGGTCGCGCCGGTGCCGGCGATACCAGCCCAGCAGGCTGCGGCGAAACGCGCGAAGCTCGTTTGCGGGGAGGAACATGAGCCGGCGACGTGCATTCTGTCACGCCGCCGCTTTGGGGTCGAGTTGTAGCTACATCCTCAGGGCAAGAGGTAATGCACTGCGGCGACGATTGCGGCGCCGAGGAATACGGTGAGTGCCGTGGAAACATTGTGCTCGCGGTTCACTTCGGGGATGAGGTCCGACGCGGCGACGTAAAGGGTGAGACCCGCCGAGAGCGGCAGCACCACTCCGGCCTGCCCGTGAAAAAAATTGGTCAGCAGCGCCCCGATCAAAGTTGCCGCCCCCAGCGCGCACGCCGCCCAGAATGCGCCCGCGCGGCTGCGTCCCCGCGCAAGCATCAGCGAGGCCACCGTGAACCCCTCCGGCAGTTTGTGCAGCATGATGGCCATTAGGATGACCCCGCCGAGGTAGGGCGAGATCAAAAACCCGGCGCCGACCGCCACCCCGTCGAACAGCGCATGCAGCAGGAGCCCGGCCAGCGCCACTTCTCCGGTGATTCCGCGGCGGACTTCTTCGACGTGAGTCTCCTCGCCGAAATGGAAATGGCTGGCCAGGGTATGTTCCGCGAAGTGGACCAACAGGTAGCCGGCCAGAAGGTAAAGCAGGGAGCGGCGGCCGGAGAGTGCAAACGATTCGGGCACCATCTCGAGAAAAATTGCGCCGAGCATGAAGCCGGCGCCCGCAGCCACCAGGTAGCGAAGATATCTGCGCGACCATTCCCGCCGGGTTACAAGCCAACCGCCGGCGATCGTGGCTGCTGCTGCAGCCACACCACCGGCGAAACTCAGCCAGGCGGTTGCTGAAGCGGAGCTCGGCAGCGGGGCGCGCAGCATGATGCTCATCCGCTGTGGCGGAACAGGATGACGTCGCCGTCGCGGACGACGTATTCCTTCCCTTCGAGGCGCACCTGGGCGCGCTCGCGCGCCGCAGCCACGCTACCGGCGGCGAGAAGATGCTCCCAGAAGACCACTTCGGCTTTGATGAAGCCGCGCTCAATATCCGTGTGGATGGCTCCTGCGGCTTGCCCGGCAGTGAAGCCCTGCGGAATGGTCCAGGCGCGCACTTCCGGCTCGCCCGCGGTGAGGAAAGAGATCAGTCCGAGCAATTGGTAGGTGGCGCGGATCAGGCGATCGCGGCCGGAATCGGCCAGGCCGTAGCCGGACATCATCTCCGCCGCCTCGGCGTCGTCCAACTCGGCCAACTCGGATTCGATTTTTCCGCAGATAGGGACGACGGCGGTGCGCGGCTTTGCGGCCATCGCCGCGAGATTGTATTTTTCAACCACGCCCGAAATCTGCGGCGCCTCGGCGTCGCCCAGATTTACGACGCACAGCATCGGCTTGCGGGAAAGGAACATGTAGCCGCCGATGATTTTCTGCTCCTCGGCGGTCAGGTCGAGCCCGCGGAGGGCCGTTTCCGCTTCCAGCGCAACGCGGCAACGCAGGAGCACGGCCTGCTCTTTTTCCAGCACCGGGTCGCGCTTTTTCTTGATGTCTTTTTCCAGCCGGTCCAGGCGGCGGGAGATCTGGTCCAGGTCGTGGAGCATCAGCTCGATTTCAACGCTGTCGAAATCGCGCGCGGCATCGAGCGAGCCGGCGGGATGCGGGTTGGCGGGGTCTTCGAAAAGCCGCACCACGGTAATGAGCGCGTCGGTCTGCCGCATTTCGACCAGCAGCGCGGAATCGCGCGTGCGGTCTTTGGCCAGTCCGGCCACGTCCACATATTCGATGGTCGCGTAGGTTACTTTCTTGGGTTTATAGAGCGGGGCGAGCTGCTCCAGGCGCTTGTCGGGCACGCGCGCGATGCCCACGTGCATCGAGTCGCGCGCCGCCTTGGCATCCAGGTGGGCGCGCGTAAGGATTTTGAACAGGCTTGTCTTGCCGACGCCGGGCAATCCGATGATTCCTGTGCGCATATGAGCTTGGGGAGTTTAGCACAGGGAGAAAACCACGAGGCCGGCGAGCAGCGCTTCGTCCCTCAGCGCGAGCCGGAGCTACGGGAGGCCGATGCGGCGGACGAGGATGAACAAGGCGATAAGTCCGAGAAGGAGAATGGTCATTTCCATTGTGGCCGAGACGGCATGGAGTCGGCCGAAAGCGAGGCGCAGCGGATGGGTCCGCGGGGTCCCATCCACCGAGCCGTGTTCGGCGACCATTTCCTGCCGCAAATCCGCCATGCGCGGAGTAACGCCATATTGCGACGCCGCGGTCAGGATGACCATCAGGAGGACGAGCAACGCCGCCGGGCGAATCAGCGCCTCGGGCCGCTTGATAAGCCAGGTATGACACACCAGAAAGATCAACGCCGCCACCATTCCCATCAAGTGCAGCCGCGTGAGCGACAGCCCCACAATTGCGCCGGCAAAGTCGCGCGTGGGCATCAAGCGAAAGGCGTCGGGAGCCACAAAAAACATCAGAAAGATCGTGCTGCCGACCCAGGTGCCTAATGCAAGAACGGCCAGAAATCGCAGGATGGTTGTCATCATGGGTTTCCGCTAGAATATCCGCTTGTGCTGCCGATGAAAAAGATGTGGTGGGCGATCAAGGACTCGAACCTTGGACCTCTCCCGTGTGAGGGGAACGCTCTAACCAACTGAGCTAATCGCCCGGCTGATACGTTTGTAGCAAAAGGAGAGTTCTTTTTCAACTCGATGACGCCAACCGCCGCTACCGCCCAGATTGCCGAGCTGCGCAACTCGATCGCGCGCGTGGTGCGCGGCAAGGACGAAGCCATCGAGCTGGCCCTGGTCACCCTGCTGGCGCGCGGCCACCTGCTGATTGAAGACGTCCCCGGCGTGGGGAAAACCACGCTGGCGCAGGCATTGGCGCGATCGTTCCATTGCACATTCCAACGCATACAATTCACCTCCGACCTTCTGCCCAGCGACGTGATCGGCACCAGCGTGTTCATTCCTTCGACCCAGCAATTCGAGTTCAAGCCCGGACCGCTGTTCGCCAACGTGGTCCTGGCCGACGAGATCAACCGCACCACGCCCAAGACGCAATCAGCGCTGCTCGAGGCCATGAACGAGGCGCAGGTGACCGTGGACAACCACACTCACCCGCTCCCCCAGCCGTTCCTGGTGCTGGCCACGCAGAATCCCATCGAGCATCACGGCACCTATCCGCTGCCGGAATCGCAGCTCGACCGCTTCCTGCTGCGCATCCGCATGGGCTATCCCTCGCGCGCCAGCGAGAAGGAGATCATCACCAACCACATCGGCAGGGATGCGACGGACGCGCAACGCCCGGCCATGGAAGCGCAGGATGTGCTCAACCTGCAAGCCACAGCGCAACGCGTGCGCGTGGACGAAAGCCTGCTCGACTACGCGCTGGAAATCGTCGAGCGCACGCGGCAGAACGATCACCTGCTGCTGGGTGTCAGCCCGCGCGGCTCGATGATGCTGCACCGCGCGGCGCAGGCTCGCGCTCTGGTCGCCGGGCGGGATTACGCCACCCCCGACGATTTCAAGAAGCTCATCATCCCCGTCTTCGCCCACCGCGTGGTGGTGAACACCCGCTATATCTCCACGCAACGCCGCTCCGAGCAGGCCGAAACCATCCTCTCTGAGATTATCGACTCGACGCGCGTTCCCCTTTAATGGCAGAACACCTGTTCGCGCGATGGTGGCGCGGCCTGGACAGACCCGGCTGGCGCAATTTCGCCATTGCCATGGCCGCGCTGGGTGTTGCCCTGGCGCTCTCGCTGTACTCCGCAGCGGCCGCCGAAGTCGGGCAAGTTGGCCTGGCCGCCGCCGCGGCGGTGCTTTCTCTGGCCCTGGCCGGATGGGTGGCGGTCACCATTGTGCCTGCGCTGGCCCGGCGGACGTCTCTGCGCTGGTGGAATATCCCCGTCCATTTTCGCCTGACGAAAGAAGGTGGGGTCTATATCATCGGGATCTTTCTGCTCGCCCTGGCCGCGCTGAACACCGGAAATAACCTGCTGTTCCTCATCCTCTCCGCCATGCTCGCCGGGATCGTCATGAGCGGCGTGCTCTCCACGGTCGTGCTCAGCGGCAACACGCTGGAGATGGAAGTCCCCGAGCACATCTTCGCCGGCCAGCCCGCCCTGGCACTGGTGAAGCTGACCAACGAAAAAGATACTTTGCCTTCTTTCTCCCTGCGCATCGTCGCCGATCAGAAGAAAGCCCAGAAGAATTCCCCCCGCGGGCAGGTGCTCCTGCAACCGGTCTACTTTCCCTTTATCCCGCGGCAGTCCAGCGCTCAACAGCGCGTCGAGCTTCTGTTCGCGCGCCGCGGCCTCTATCGCCAGGACGCTTTCGGAATCCGCACGCGTTTCCCGTTCGGCTTCCTGGAAAAGACGCGGCGCGTGGAATCGCCGGTGGAAGTCCTGGTCTATCCCCCGGTCTCGCCCACCGAAGAGTTTTACGAGATTTTGCCGCTGGTGAGCGGGGAGATGGAGAGCTACTACCGCGGGCGCGGCCACGACCTCTACTCGATCCGCGACTACCAGAACACCGACAGCGCCAGGTTTGTGGATTGGAAAGCCTCGGCGCGGACCGGCACGCTGAAGGTGCGCGAGTTCACGCGCGAGGATGAACGGCAAGTGGTCCTGGTGTTCGATCCCGTGCTGCACGAGCAGGAGGCGGGCCAACCCCCGACGCTAGATCTCGCCGGGAAATTCGAGCGCGGCGTCTCTCTCTGCGCTTGCCTGGCCTGGCATTTCTATCAGGTGAATGCGGAGATGGCATTTCACATTGAGCGCGAGATGATCCCCATGGGGCCGGCGAGCGAGAGCATCTACGACATCTTGCGCGAGTTGGCGCTGGTTCAGCCCCGCAGCGCGGCAGGGGCGGCAAAACCTCTGGAGGCGCTCGCCGGGGACCGCCATTCGTTCAAGATCATTCTCACCAGCCAGCCGCGGGGCTCGATTCCTAGCGGTTTGTGGTCCTCGTCGTACATTTTGTTCTGGCAATCGTTGTAGACAAGGGAGCCGGAGCGCCAAAGCAAGCTCCGGGTGTGCGGGCGCCGCCCGATGAGTCTCCGTGGTAAACTGTCAGGATTGCGTTCTTGTCCCGGAGAAATCTGTGCCTAAGGTGGGATTCATCAGCCTCGGTTGCCCCAAGAACCTCGTCGACAGCGAGGTGATGATGGGCATTCTCGCACGCAACGGCCACGAGCTGACGCCCCGCCCGGAAGAAGCCGACCTGCTGGTGGTCAACACCTGCAGCTTTATCGCCCCCGCGCAGCAGGAATCGGTGGACACCATCCTGGAAATGGCCGAACACAAAAAGTTTGGCCGCGCCCGCCGCTTGATTGTGGCCGGCTGCCTGGTCGAGCGTTTCCGCCAGCAGATTCTCGAGCAGATCCCCGAAGTAGACGCGGTAATCGGCACCGGCGAGGTCGAGCGCATCCTCGAAGCAGCGATTGGCGAACTGCGCGAGCTTCCTCCCGAGCCGCCGGCTTTTCTCTACCACGACCTGACCCCGCGCATCCTGACCACGCCGCGGCACAGCGCCTACATCAAGATCAACGAGGGCTGCGACCACCCCTGCACCTTCTGCATCATCCCCGAGCTGCGCGGCAAATTCCGTAGCCGGCGGTTCGAATCGGTCGTGCGCGAGGCGGAAAACCTCGCCGCCGGCGGTGCGCGCGAGGTCACCCTGATCGGCCAGGACACCACCGCCTACGGCGAAGACCTGGGCGTGCGCGATGGCCTCCCGGTGCTGCTCGAGAGGCTGGCGCAAATCGAAGACCTGGCCTGGGTGCGCTTCCTCTACTGCTACCCGAACCGCATCACGCCGCGGCTGCTCGATACCATGGCCGCGCATCCGCGCCTCGCCAAGTACATGGACATCCCGCTGCAACATGCCAGCCGCCGCGTGCTGGCGCGGATGAAGCGCGGATCGAGCGGCGATGCCTTCCTCAAAATGATCGAGCGCATCCGCACGACCATCCCCGGCGTCTCGCTGCGCACATCCTTCATCACCGGATTCCCCGGAGAGACCGATGCCGATTTCCGCGAATTGTGCGGCTTCGTCCGCGCCGCCGAGTTTGACTGGCTGGGCGTGTTTGCCTATTCTGACGACGAAACCGCGGAAAGTTATGCCCTCGACCGCAAAGTGGATGCCGAAACGATTGCCGGGCGGCGCGAGCGCCTGATGGCCATCCAGAACAAGATCTCTGCGCGCAGGCTGAAAGCGCGCGTGGGTCGCCGCTACACCGCCTTGCTCGAAGGGCCGTCCAAGCAGAATGACATGGTGTGGGAAGCGCGGCTCGAAGGCATGGCGCCGGAGATTGACGGCAAGGTGTACATCACCGATTGCGCCATCGCGGGAGTGGCCGATGCTGACGCCCTCTCCGGGCTAGCCGGAGCGATGGTCACTATCGAGATCACCGAAGCGCTGCCTTATGATCTGGTCGGCCGCGTGGTCGGTATTATGGACTCGCCGCGGCCCGCGTTGTCGCAATCAATGGTCCTGCCGCCGGTTGCGCCTGCTGCCGATCCTGCGTTGCGCATTTTGAGCTGAGCGCGCCGGCGCCGAGGAAACTCCATGGCCCTGACGGTCTCATGTCCCATTTGCCACAAGCCGGCTGTTCCGGAAACCCACGCCGACTTTCCTTTCTGCAGCGAGCGCTGCCGCTTGACTGATCTGGGCAACTGGGCTACCGGGCGCTACGTGATTTCCGAGCCTTACGCAGACCAGACCGCGCCGCATATTCCCCACCCCGACGATGTCGACGACTGATCCTGCATCTAGCGAGTTAGGACCGATCCCGACGGCGACGCAGAACCGTCCGCGCTTGGCCCTCCTCGTCGCCACCGCCTTGGGGCTCGGCTACCTGCCCCAAGCGCCGGGCACCTGGGGATCGCTAGGGGGATTGGCGCTGCTCTGGGTCCTCGAGACGCTTCAGCAGAGACTCGCCGTTTTCCAGACAGGGATCGTCCTGCCGCTAAATCCCTACCTGTGGTGCGCTGTCATCAGCCTGTTGGGAGTTTGGGCGGCCGGGCGCGCCGAGGAACACCTGGGAACCAAGGATCCCCAGGTAGTGGTGATTGACGAAGTCTACGGGCAGATGCTGGCGCTGCTCTTAGGGCCCGCGCTTTTCGAGGGCGCGGTAAACTGGAAATCCTATAGCCTGGGATTTATACTCTTTCGCGTCTTTGATATTTGGAAGCCGTTTCCTGCCCGGCGCGCCGAAGCTCTGCCGGGCGGATGGGGCATCATGGCGGATGACTTGGTGGCGGGAGTCTATGCCGCCGCGGGGCTTTGGGTGGCGAGATATTTCGGTTGGTAGGGGCGGGGCTTGCCCCGCCCCCGCGCAGCGGCGGGTACGCACCAACAAATGCAATCACCGGGCGGCGTAAAGCCGCCCCTACGAAGGCTCGAGACTGATGGCCGATAACCCACGCATCGACAGTGTCTGGCCAGCCGCCGCGATCCCCGGCGGTGAGGTGGCCATTCGAGGCAGCGGTTTCGCACAGCGCAATGGCGCGCGGCCCAGCGTCTTCTTCGGGGAGACCGAGGGCAGCATCCTGCTATCTTCCGATCGCTATCTGGTGGCGCGTGTGCCCGAGGGCGCGGCGGGAAACACCGTGAAGGTCGCTGCGGCCGGCGCAGAGAGCAAGGCGCATCGCATCGCCCTGGGAGTACAGATCGCCGACAACCTGCATCCGGTGGCCAACCCCGCAGTGGATGCCGAGGGCAACGTCTACGTCACTTACAGCGGCCCCCGCGGCGAAAAGGTCCCTGTCCCTCTTTACAAAATTACGCCGAGCTACCTGGTCAAACCCTACGTCACCGAGCTGATCAATCCCACCGGTCTCGCCGTGGACGCCAACGGTGTTCTGTACGTTTCCTGCCGCAACGACGGCACCATCCACCGTGTCACCCCCGATGGCCGCGCATCGCGCTGGGTGGAGGGCATGGGCATCGCCACGGGATTGGCATTTGACCGCGGCGGGAGCTTGTATGTCGGTGACCGCAGCGGAACCATCTTTAAAATCAATCCAGACCGGCAGATCCTGGTCTACGCCACGCTCGAACCATCCATCGCCGCTTACCACCTGGCCTTTAACGCCGCTGGAGACCTTTTCGTCACCGGTCCAACCACCTCCAGTTATGACCTCATCTACAGGATTACGCCGGGAGGAAACGTCAGCTCCTTTTTCCGCGGATTGGGACGCCCGCAGGGAATGGCCTTCGACGCCCGGGGAAATCTTTACGTTGCCGCTTCGTTCGGCGGACGTCGCGGGGTGGTGCGTATTTCGCCGGAAGCAAAGGCTGAGATTGTGATCAGCGGCAGCGGGCTGGTGGGGCTGGCCCTGTTGCCATCGCGCCGTGCGATCCTGGCCACCAATTCCGCCGTCCTCACCCTCGACTGGGATGTCGAAGGCGCCCCCTTGCCGTACTAGTGTTGTGTCCCAGCCGAAACTACCAAGAGTCCAGGCACGAGACGGGTTGTAGGGGCGGGGCTTGCCCCGCCCGTGAGCCCCTAAGAATTACCAGATCTTCGTGAGACCCAACACTAGTTGAGTCCATCGCAAGAGCTCTCATCCAATTCTTGCGCACAACCCCCCACCCTCAGCGGCTAATGCCGTGCCCTGATCAAGTGGATTGCCAGATATTTTGGCAGTAAAATCTATAGCCGGGAGATGTAGAGGAACATTCCAGCGAGGGCCGCGGCGACTGAACCGGCGCCAAGCACTAGCGACCAGGTCACCAGGCGGGTAAGGATGCGCAGGCGCTTCTCGATCACCTCGGTGGCATTCCTGTAATTCTCTTCCAGGGCATCGGCGGAGCGGTATAAACGATCGGACGCCGCACAAACTTTCTGGTTTGTTTCCGTCAGACAGCGGGCGGCATCTTCGACGGCCGGCTTGAGCTGCGCCAGCGATTGTCCCAACTCGACCATCTTCCAGCTCAGCGCTTCGGTCTGCACCACGACCGTGGAAACTTGCGAGAGGTCAGCCGCCAACTGGCGGAGCGCCTCCTCCGGACGGTTGGACGTGACGTGCCTGGGCTGGTCTACCAGCGCGGTGGGGTCAGCGGTAATCGGCCTGCTCACCATCTGAGCGGGTGCCTCCTCAGAACCGACTCTCGATTGCTCAGAGGAAGTCGGGTCTCCGGCGGGGGATCGAGCTGGGCACTGTCCTCCTACCGGCATGACGTTCTGTAGGTTACCCCGGGGCCCCACCCCCCACAATGACCCTGTTGTCTCAAAGCTAACGGTACAGAGGTACCTGGGCCTTTGGGTTGCCTCCTGTGGTGCTGCTTGCGCTGGCACTACGCATCGGGTAGAAAATAGAGTCCATGAAAGCAGAGATCATCGCCATTGGCTCGGAACTGCTGACACCCTTTCGCGTGGACACTAATTCCCTCTTCCTGACTCATCAATTGAACCGCCTGGGGATCGAAGTCCTGCGCAAACACGTGGTCGGCGATAACCGCGAGAATCTCCGCGACACCTTTCGCGCTGCCCTGGAGCGCGTAGGCCTGGTGGTCGCCATTGGCGGCCTGGGGCCCACCGCGGATGACCTGACCCGCGAAACCATTTCCGAATTGCTGGGCCTCGCCTTGCGGCAAGACGAAGAAATACTGCGCAATATCGAGGAGCGCTTCCGCCGATTCGGGCGAACCATGCCCCCCGTTAACGCCAAGCAGGCCCAGGTACCCGAGGGCGCGGTGGTGCTGCCCAACAAGCGCGGCACGGCGCCGGGACTGTGGCTTGAATCCAGCGGGCATGTGGTGGTCCTGCTGCCCGGCCCGCCGCCCGAGCTCGAGCCGATGTTCCTGGACCATGTAGCGCCCAGGCTGGAAGGCGCGGCGCGCGGCGTGCAATTATTCGCGCGGGAATTGCGCGTCACCGGGATGGCAGAATCGAGCGTGGATCAGCTCATCGCGCCGATCTACCGGAGCTATGTGGACGCACAGACCACCATCCTCGCTTCGCCCGGTGAAATTCAGATCCACTTGCGCGTCTGGTCGGATGACCAGCCCGCGGCCGAGCGGCTGCTGGGAGAGATGGTTGAGCGCATCACCCTGGCCCTGGGCGATAATGTTTTTTCCATGCAGGGCGAGCCGCTGGAAGAGGTGGTGGGCCGCGAGCTGAGCTGGCACGGGGCGACCATCGCCGTGGCCGAAAGCTGCACGGGCGGCCTGGTGGCTCAGCGCCTGACCAGCATTCCGGGCAGCTCGTCCTATTTTCTCGGCGGCGTGGTGTGTTACAGCAACGAGCTGAAGGCCGCCTGGGTGGACGTGCCCGCCGAGCTGATCGAACAAAAAGGCGCGGTGAGCGCGGAAGTGGCGCGCGCCCTGGCCGAAGGCATCCGGCGGCTTTCCGGGGCCACGCTGGGCCTGGCGGTCACCGGACTTGCCGGCCCGGCAGGGGGCACCCCCGAGAAACCGGTGGGCACGGTGCATGTGGCGCTGGCCAACTCCAGCACGGTCAGCGAACGCACCCTGCACTTTCCCGGCGAGCGCGAGATGGTCCGCCTGCAGGCCTCTCAGGCGGCAATGGATAGCGTCAGGCGATACTTTCTTTACGCCAAAGGGAAGTCCAAGCAGTAGCCTGTTGGGGGCGCAGTGCCAAACCGAGGTAAGTGATGCGGCTGTTCGTAGCATTCGAACTTCCGGAAGTCACGCTGCGGGCGCTCGGAAAGCTGGTCGCTCGCTTGAGTCCGATTTGTGCCGGGGCACGCTGGTCGAAAACTGATGCGATGCACGTCACGCTGAAATTTATCGGCGAAGTAGAGGATGGCTTGTGTCCGCCGATCCGCGCGGCGCTGGCCGGCGTGCGGACTGCCGCGCCGGTGGGGCTGACCTTTCGCGGGCTGGGCTTTTTCCCCAATCCCCGTCACCCCCGCGTCCTTTGGGCGGGCGTGGAGGGCTCGCGCAAACTGGCGCTGCTGGCCGCGGACATCGAGCAGCGTCTGGTGCCGCTGGGAATAGCGCGAGAGGAGCGGGAATTTCGTCCGCACCTGACCCTGGCACGTTTCACCTCCGAGGCCGGGCTGACCACGCTGCGCGCCAAGCTGGAAGCCAAGGATGCAGGAGTCCCTCGGGAATTTGGCGCTCAAAAGTACAGCGAGTTCCATCTGATTGAGAGCCAGCTGCACGCCGAGGGCGCGGTACACTCCACGGTGCAAACCTTTGTCTTCACCGGCGAGACGAAATGACCGTGCTCTGGCTGGTTCCTCTCGCCGCCTACTTGCTTGGCTCCATCCCCTTCGGCTACGTGATCGTCAAGCTGCGCCAGGGCGGAGATGTGCGCAGCTCCGGCAGCGGTAACATTGGGGCCACCAACGTGGGCCGCGTCGCCGGTCCGCTGGCGGGCGTGGTCACGCTGTTACTCGATGCAGGCAAGGGGTACTTGGCGGTCTGGGCGGCAGGAAAAATTTCAGGTGGCAACACCCGGTGGATTGCCGTGGCTGGTCTGGCGGCGATCATAGGGCACCTCTATCCAGTGTGGATCGGCTTCCGCGGGGGCAAGGGAGTGGCTACGGCCGTGGGAGTGTTTGTGCCCATCTGCTGGCAAGCAGTGGGAGTGGCCGCGCTGCTATGGCTCGCCGTGGCCGGCGCATGGCGTTACGTTTCGCTGGCCTCGGTGGTGGCTTCGGCGGCGCTACCGTTGCTGACTTACTTGTTGTACGCGCCGGGCTACGCCCCGCCGCATAGCGTCTCCTTGGCCACGTCGCTGGCCGCTGCGCTGATCATCCTCAAGCACCGCGCAAACCTGGAGCGATTGCTGCATGGCAACGAAAATCGCCTGGGCGCTCCGAATAACAAAACAAGATGAAAAAGATCGCCATCCTTGGCAGCGGAAGCTGGGGCACGGCGCTGGCCATTGCCCTCGCGCGCAGCCGGCAGCCGCATCGCCTGGCGCTGTGGGCCCGCCGCGCGGAGCTGTGCGAATCGCTGCGCGCGACGCGCATCAACCAGACTTATCTGCCGGGTGCGGCCCTCCCCGCGGAAGTCGAAGTGACCAGTGAGCTGGCTGATGCGCTGGACGGCGCGGATATCGTCCTCGGCGTCATCCCCTCCGAACACGCCCGCGTCGTATACACGCAGGCGCTGGCGCATCTCCGCCCCGGGATGGTTTTCGTCAGCGCGACCAAGGGACTCGAGTTCCCCTCGCTGGTGCGCATGACCGAGTTGATCCGCAGCGTCGTGCAGGCGCAGATTCCTGCGCGTGTCGCCGCGCTCTCCGGGCCCTCTTTTGCCGCCGAGGTGGCGCGCGGCGATCCCACCGCGGTGGTCGTGGCGTCGGAAGACGCCGCCCTGGCCGCAGAAATCCAGGAGGAGTTCTCCGGGTCAACCTTCCGCCTGTACACCAACAGCGACGTGGCCGGAGTCGAGCTGGGCGGCGCATTGAAGAATGTGATCGCCATCGCCGCCGGCGTGTGTGAAGGGCTGGGCCTGGGTCACAACACTGCGGCCGCGCTGATCACTCGCGGTCTGGCGGAGATCACGCGTCTCGGCTGCGCGCAGGGTGGCCGGCGCGAGACGCTGGCGGGTCTTGCCGGGATGGGCGACCTGGTCCTGACCGCGACCGGCGGCCTTTCACGCAACCGCAGGGTGGGAGTGGCGCTGGGCCGCGGCGAGAAACTCGAAGCCATCCTCTCCGCTACGCGCATGGTGGCCGAAGGCGTGCGCACCACTGCCGCCGCGGTTGAGCTGGCCCGCCGCGCCGGGATCGAAATGCCCATCACCGAACAGATGTACGCAGTGCTCTACCAGGGCCGCGCGCCTCGCGAGGCCATCCGCGAGCTGATGGAGCGCCGCCTGCGGAACGAATAGCGGTCCCGGGGGCCCCGCTCTGCGGGGCCGGCGTAGTGGAAACCGCGGTGTTAATGATACGAACGGCCCATTGTAGCCCCCGCTGAGAACCGTTAGACTTTTGCCCCAATGGCTCCCTCCGGCTCCAGCCCGAGGCTCTTCTCGCGCGTCCGCATCCTGTGGATGGTGCTGGGTGCGCTGCTGCTGGTAAGCGTGGTTCCCATCCTGCTCTACCATCGCCAGGTGCTCGAGCTCAGCCAGGAAAAGCTGGCCGACACCGAGCGCTTGCAGCAGGCCGAGATCACCCGTTCTCTCACCGAAGAAATCCGCATGTTCGAGTCGAACCTCGACCAGCAACTCCAAAGCCAGATACAGATCCTGGCGCTGAATGGCGCCGTCGAGGATGTGAACGCCCCCAAACATGCTGCCCAGGTGACCGCGCAGCTGGAAGATTTCGTCAAGAGCAATCCAGATATTCTGTACGTCACCGCGCTGAACCGCCAGCTCAAAGGCCGTGTATCGGGCAATTTTCGTGCCGACCTGGACCCTTTCGTGGGCAAGGCGCTGCAGCGCGGGTTCACTTCCTGTATACGGGGCACCAAGTTCCGCAGCGATCCGCTGGCCATCGGCAAGGAGAATAGTCCGGCCTTCGTCGTTGCCGTGCCACTCGAATGGCAAAACGAAGCTCAAGGCATGCTGGCTGCCCTGGTTTCCCTTGACGGACTGCGCGAACGGTTGAAGGACGCCAGCGTCCGCGGGCGCGCGGTGTATGTAGTGGACCGCGACGGCCACATCGTGGCCCATCCCGACCGCAAGTGGGTGGCCGGCGCCGATGCCACGGCAACTTACCGCATCGTGTCGCTGTTCCGCGACCTGCCCCAGGAGCTGCACGCCACGCAGACTTCGCGATTCCAGGCCGATGCCGGCGGGCGGCGCGTCGAGATGATCGGCACCTACTCGACCGTGCGCGACCTGCCCTGGGCGGTGATTGCGCAGCGCAGCCTGGAGGACGCCCAGGTGGATGCCGGCGTCGAGGAACTCACCCGCCAGGCGCTAATCTTCGCCGGAGTGGTTACTCTTAGCGCCCTGGTGCTCGGCTATTTCTTCGCCGTGGGCATTTCCACTCCCATCCGCGCCCTGGCTGATTCCACCCGCGCCATCAGTCGCGGTGATTTCAAGCAACGCACCCCGGTCCGCGGCGCCGCGGAAATCAGCGAGCTGGCCGACACCTTCAACCACATGGCCGGGGACATCGAGCAGTTCATCGAGCGCCTGAAACAGGCCGCCCAGGAAAACCGCGATCTCTTCATCGGCTCCATCCGCATGCTCGCCGCCGCCATCGACGAGAAGGACCCCTACACCCGCGGCCATTCCGGCCGTGTGGCCAAGTACTCCATGGTCATCGGCGAGGGGCTGCAGCTCGACGCCGCCGCTCTGGATAAGCTGCGCATCTCCGCGCTGCTCCATGACGTAGGAAAAATCGGTATTGACGACCGCGTGCTCAAGAAGCCCGGCGCGCTGACCGACGAAGAATTCCAGGTGATGAAGCAGCACCCGGTAAAAGGCGCGAACATCATGCGCCCGGTTTCGCAACTGAAGGAAATGATCCCGGGGATCGAGCTGCACCACGAGCAAGTGAACGGGCGCGGTTATCCGCACGGGCTGAAAGGCGAGGAGATCCCGCTGATGGCGCGTATCATTTCCGTCGCGGACACTTTCGACGCCATCACCACCAACCGCCCCTACCAGTCGGCTTTGGACATGGAATTCGCCCTCAAACGCATCCGCGAGCTGGCTGGCACGCGGTTCGACCCGCTCATCGTGGACGCCATGGAAGCGGCGGCGAAGTCCGGCAAGCTGAAGCTGAGCGCCACGCTGGTCGAAGTCTGAAGTTCCCGCTGCCGTCACAATTCCATTGTTGCAGTGCGGCTTGCTACGTCCTCTCCCGAATGCCGTAGTGCGGCGCGCCAGCCCTGCGCTTTTCTGCCATCTCAACCCGCCGGGGCGGACGAGGGATGTGCTTAGTGTGCTGTCGTGATTGTCAACCCGCGTGGTAGGATAGCTTGATGAAACGCACGATTCAGTTTCACGTCTGGAGGAGCGAGAAATTCTATGTCGCCCAGGCGGCTGACGTTCCCATCGTTACTCAGGGAACTACGCTTGATGAAGTCGCTAAGAATGTCAAAGAGGCCGTGGAGCTGTACCTGGAGGGAGAAGACCTCGAATCTCTCGGGTTTGCTTCTTACCCGCAAGTGCTGGTCAGCTTTGAAATAGCCCCCGACGCAGTGCATGCCTAAACTGCGAGTTCTCTCTGGCGATCAGGTCATCCGAATCTTCCGGGACTTCGGGTTCTCTTTGGTGAGCCAAAAGGGAAGCCATGCGAAGCTGAAGCGACTGTCTCCGAATGGCGAAAGTCAGACTCTCATCGTTCCACTTCATGACGAGCTCGACCGCGGAACTCTAAGGGCAATTTTCAACCAAGCGTGCCGCTACATTCCGTCCGAAAAACTGAGCCCGCACTTCTACGGTGCCTGAGGCTGAAGGCTGGGCCTTCCGGCTCATTCTGCTAAGATGGATAGGATGATTACCCTCTTTGGACCGCCGGAACCCACGCTTCTCGAGAAGCTCAAGGATTCGGTCAGCAAGTCCCGCACCGAGCTGAGCGCGCTGATCGGAGACGTGCTGACCGGCGGGCGTACCGTTGACCCCGAACTCCTCGACCGGCTCGAGCGCGCCCTGCTTTCCGCCGACCTGGGCGTGAGCACCACCAAGGAGATCCTGTCCCGCGTGCGCCTGGACGTCACCGAGAAACGCCTGACCGACGCCGCGCAGATCCGCGGCGCTCTGAAGACCCACCTGCTGAATGTGCTGCGCATGTACCCGGCGTCGAGAAACGGCCGCGCCGCGCCGCCCGTGGTGATCTTTGTGGTCGGCGTCAACGGCACGGGCAAGACCACCACTATCGGCAAGCTGGCCCACCGCCTGCTTAAAGAGGGCCGCAGCGTGATGCTGTGCGCCGCAGACACTTTCCGCGCCGCCGCGGTCGAGCAACTGGCGATTTGGGCGGAGCGCAATGGCGTCGAGATGGTCAAACAGAAGACCGGCGCGGACCCCGCGGCGGTGGTCTTCGACGCGCTAACTGCGGCGCGCGCGCGCGGCGTGGATGTGGCCATCGTGGATACCGCCGGGCGGCTGCACACTAAATCCAACCTGATGGCCGAGCTTGAAAAGATGAAGCGCACGGCCGCCAAGCTGGTCGAAGGCGCGCCGCACGAAGTCCTGCTGGTGCTCGATGCCACCACCGGGCAGAACGGCCTGGTGCAGGCCCGCGAGTTCCTGGCGCACGCCGGGGTCACCGGTCTGGTGCTCACCAAGCTTGACGGCACCGCCAAGGGCGGGATCGTCGTGGCCATCGCTCACGAGCTGGGCTTGCCCATCCGCTTCGTCGGCACCGGCGAGAAAATCGAAGATCTGGTTCCGTTCGATCCCGCAACCTTCGTCAATTCGCTCTTGGACTGACGCGGCATGGACGAGAAAGAACGCCGCTCCGACGCGCAACTCAATTCCTCCGATGCCGATTCCCACCTCGATCACAAGTGGATGGCGCGAGCGCTGGCCCTGGCGAGGCGCGGCGAGGCCCTGGCGCATCCCAACCCCATGGTTGGAGCCGTGGTGGTGTCCGGCGAGCAGGACGTTGGCGAAGGGTTCCACACCTACGATGGACGCCAGCACGCTGAAGTCATCGCTCTCGAAGCCGCCGGCGATAAGGCCCGCGGGGCGACGCTCTACGTCAGCCTCGAACCGTGCTGCCACACCGGACGCACCGGCCCGTGCACCGATGCCATCATCACCGCGGGCGTGAAGCGCGTGGTTGCGGCGATGACTGACCCCAACCCGCGCGTCGCCGGCAAGGGGTTTGCAAAGCTGCGCAAGGCCGGGGTCGAAGTACGCTGCGGCGTGCTGCAAGCCGATGCACGGCGGCTCAACGAAGCATTTGCCTGCTGGATTCGCACCGCACGGCCGCTGGTCACGCTGAAGGCCGGAGTAACCCTGGACGGCCGCGTGGCTTCCACCGAGGGCAGCGCGACGTGGATCACTTCTCCCGCGTCGCGGCTCGAGGTGCAACGCATGCGCCACGCCTGCGATGCGCTGCTCACCGGCATCGGCACGGTCCTGACGGACGACCCGCGGCTCAGCGACCGCACCGGGTTGCCGCGCCGCCGCCCGCTGCTGCGCGTGGTGCTCGATTCGCGGCTGCGCATCCCGCTCAAATCGCATCTGGTTCGCCAGGCGGCAGGGGATGTCCTGGTGTTCACGCACGAATCTGATAAATCCCGCAAGGCACGAGCCCTCGCCCGGGCCGGCGTCCACGTGATTCGCACCCCAGGGCGCGGCAAAGAACTCTCTGTGCGTGATATCGTGCGCAAGCTGGGTGAACTCGAACTGCTCAGCGTGATGATCGAGGCCGGCCCGCGCTTGAACGCGGCGACGCTCCATGCCGGCGTGGTGGACAAGGCGGTGCTCTTTTACGCGCCAAAGTTTCTGGGCGGCGACGCCGTGCCGCTCGTCGCCGGCGGCTTCCCTTCCCTGGCCACGGCTCCGGAGCTGAAAGAAATTTCCCTGCGGCGCTTCGGCGAGGATTTTGCGCTGGAAGGATACTTTCGAGATGTTTACGGGGATCATTGAACAGATCGGAGTGATTGAATCGCTCGAGCGCACGCCCGAGGGTGGCCGGCTGCGGGTCCGCGCGCCACAGATCGCTCCCGATTTGCAGATTTCGGGGAGCATCGCCGTGAACGGTTGCTGCCTGACAGTGGTGGAGAAGTCTGCCGATGCGTTCGCCGCGGATCTATCCGGCGAGACCCTGCGGCGCACGGCGTTTGGCGAGATGAAGCCCGGCGCGCAGGTCAACCTCGAGCGCCCCATGACCGCGGGCAAGGAATTCGGCGGGCATTTCGTCCAGGGCCACGTGGATGGAGTGGGGCGCGTCACGCGCCTCGCGCCTGAGGGTGATAACTGGTGGCTCGCGGTTCGCGTGCCCGAGGATTTAGGCCGCTACATCGCCATGAAAGGTTCGATCACGCTCGATGGCATCAGCCTGACAGTAGCCGGCTGGCGCGATGGCAAGGTAGAAGCCGCCATCATCCCGTTCACCTATGCCAACACCAACATCCGCGGGATGACGCTCGGCGACGCGGTAAACGTGGAGTGCGACATCCTGGCGAAATATGTCGAGCGCTGCCTCGCCGCGCGAGAGGAGCACGGGGTTTCGCGTCTGCGCGTCGAAGACCTGATCAAACAGGGTTTCTAATTCGCGAGGGAACGTAGGGGCGGGGCTTGCCCCGCCCTCGATCCCGCGTAATTTGGCCACTATTTGTGGCACACAACACGATAAGCCAATGAAATAACATGAATCAGGTCGGTGCTCAATGCCGTCACTAACCGGGATCCTTGAAACTTCCCTCTACGTGGACGACCTGGACCTCGCCACGCGCTTCTATCAGCAGTTGTTCGGTTTCCCCTTAATGGTTGGCGATGAGCGCATCCGTGCCCTGGCCGTGCGCGAAGGGCAAGTGCTGCTGCTCTTCAAGCGTGGCGCGTCGCTCGGCATCGATCAGTTTCCCATCCACGACGGCAGCGGCACGCTGCACCTGGCTTTTGCAATCCCGGAGAGCGAGTACTCCGCGTGGGAAGCCCGTCTGAGGGAACTGGGAATCGCCATCGAAGAGACAAAACAATGGGAACAGGGTGGACGCAGCATTTATTTCCGCGACCCGGATCAGCACCTGCTGGAGCTGGCCACGCCGGGAACCTGGCCAGTGTACTAGGGGCTCAGCCTGGCAGCGCGCCTGCATCGCCTGGCCGATTTGATGGAGCAGGGATTTTAGAGGCGCCTGAAAAACGGGGCGGGAAACGTAGGGGCGGGTTTATCCCGCCCGTTATGGGGCGGCATAAAGCCGCCCCTACGAAGTGATAAGCGAAAACATTATGAAGAAAAGAACTGAAAAACGGGAACTGCCTGACGAACTACGCCAAGAGTACGACCTATCTAAGCTGAAGGGCGGGGTTCGCGGCAAGTACGTCGCACGGTATAGAGCTGGAACGAATCTAGTGCTACTCTCGCCGGACGTGGCTGAGTATTTCCCTGACGAGCAATCCGTCAATACGGCGTTGCGCACCTTGATTCGCGTATCGAAGGGTCCTCTCCGTCGGGCGCACTGAGCGCATGGTCAGAGCATCCGGCTTCTAACCGCGGCCACCGGCTGTAAAAGCCCCATTTGCTATTCTCAGTTTTCAGTGTTTTGAACATGCTGGGGAATCTGCTTTTCGCCCGAAGCTAACCCCAATGCTGTGTGAATATCACTGCGAAAAGGCTTAGTGTCGTCTCTAGTCCGGCAAACCTTTGCGCAGCGGCCCCGCGACCAGGACGTACGCCACGACCGCGAAAACAATGGTGGAGAGTGCGCCGCCGTAATTCGTATACAGCGAAAGCTCCGCCACTCCCGTAAACAACTTGGTGAAGGAGAAGTCCCCGCTCCCGCGCGCCTGAGCGAGGATGAACGCCCCGGACAGAACGATCGCCAGGATGGCTTCTCCAGCGATGAACCCGGAAGCCAGCAGCGTGCCGCGCTGTTCGTACTGCTCGGCACCGGCGGGAGAGAGTTTCCGCCCGGCGGCGATGCGGTCGGCCACCCACTTGAACATCCCTCCGACGAAAATCGCGGCGGTAGTTTCGAACGGCAGGTACATGCCCACGGCGATCAGCATCGGTGCCGGCGCGCCGATCATGATCAGCGACAATCCGAAGACCACGCCCATGGCCACCAGTCCCCAGGCCATTTCTCCGCCAACGATTCCTTGCGCCAGCACGGCCATCAACCCGGCCTGTGGCGCGGGTAGCGCGCGGCTCCCGATGCCATAGGTCTGGTGCAGCGCGAGGATGGGCCACATCAGGAAGAAGGCCAGCACGCTGACCGAGATGATTTCCGCCACCTCCATTTTCCAGGGCGTGCCGCCGAGCAGGTAGCCCACCTTCAAGTCCTGAATCATGCTGCCGGCCACCGAGCAGGCAATGCTCACCACCGCAGCCACACCGAGGACGGCAGCCACGCCGGTGAGCCCGCGCACGCCGATGGCCACCATCAACAGCGCGGCCACCACCAGCGCGGAGAGCGTCAGGCCGGAGACCGGCTGATTGCTGCTGCCCACCAGGCCCACCAGATAACCTCCCACCGCCGCGAGCAGGAATCCGACCGTCACCATCACGCCGGCGGCCAACAGCGCGGGGCCGAGCCGCTGCGTGAAGTGGTAATAGATAAATCCGATGGGGATCACCAGGGCGACCACAGAGGTCAGTACCCAACGCAGAGGGATATCCTGGTCGAGCCGGTTGGCCGCGCTCTTTCCTCCCGCCTTTCCCGCCGAGCTGATCGCGCCGCGCAGCGACGCCAGCAACGATTCCCGCATGCCGTAGAGCGTGTAAACCGCGGAAATCAGCATGGTCCCCACGGCCAGTGGGCGGACCACGTTGTACCAGACGCTGTAACTCAATACGTCGTAAGAGACCGGTTGGCCTCCGGCCGGAGCGAGCCGCCGCGGCAGGTCCGGGTCGGCGAAGAGCACCAGCGGAATGAGCACCCACCAAACTATCACTGTGCCGGAAAAATTGATGGCCGCCAGCCGCGGCCCGATGATGTAGCCGATGCCCATCAGCGCGGGCGAGGCCAGCGGCGTGGCCCAAGGCATGCCCGCGGCGTGGGACACCTTGCCAATGGGCACCTTGTCGGTATCGAAGTGGCTGATCACCGCCGCGGGAAATCGCAGGAACCCGCCCAGCGATTCGCGGAACAAGAGGAACCCGCGACTGTTGGTCAGGAATTGCAGCAGCGCGCCGATGCCCATGGCGCCAAAGATGTAGCGCGGCGCTTCGGTCGAGCCGTGCTGCCCGGCCTTGACGATCTCCGCGCAGGCCGTGGCTTCCGGCCAAGGCAGGTCGGCCTCGACGCACAGTGGCCGTCGCAGCAGGATGATAAAGAAAATGCCCAGCAGCCCTCCGGCCAGCAGCAGCAGGATAGATTCCCAGAGATGGCCGCGGAAATCGATCCAGATGTGCTGCCCGCCGACCTGGGCCATCAGGAACGCGGGCACAGTGAAGGCAGTCCCGGCAACCAGAGCTTCGCCTACCGAAGCCGCGGTGCGCGTGATGTTCTGCTCCAGCACGCCGCCTCGAAAAAACGGCAATCGGAAAATGGCGATGGCGATGACCGCAGCGGGGATGGTAGCTGCGATGGTCTGCCCGGCCTTCATCGCCAGGTAAGCATTGGCCGCGCCGAACACGGCGGAAAGGAAGACGCCAAGGACGACTGCCTTGAGCGACATTTCCGGTTCGGTGGATTCGGCGGGAACGAACGGCTTGAACTCCTTCGATGGGCGGTTGGCAGGCTCGGTCACGAAATTCCCCTGTTCCCGGCGACAGGCGAAAATGCCGGGAAGGCGTCGCCGGTAGGTTCTAACACCGAAGGCCGCGGAACGGAAGGGGCCTTTCCCGGACTAGGCGCTCCGGTGGGGATGGATTCCGCCGGCGCTTTCAGGCTGGGCCGGCGGCGATGCGCCGGCGGACAAAAGACATGGGGGAAAAACGTCCCCAATGGATAAATTATCCCCGCCGGGCCGTGGGCCTGGTCAAGCTTTCGAAATCCAGTAAATAAGTCTCCCATTTCCCGTCTCTTGGAATTTGCTCGACAAAAAATAGTTTGGTGGGATAGTTGCTCCAATACAACGCAACGCCTTTGGGGCGTTTCGAAGCTGAACCCGGAGGAATAGAAATGGCCACAAAGAAGAGCACCAAGAAACTGACGAACAGCAAGAAGCTGGGCAGCATTATGACCCTCAAAAAGAAGTAAGATCCTCGCCAGGCGGGGAGGGCGAGCCGAGGCTGCGCGCTTCGACTCGACACCCGCGAAACCTGAATCGAGTCCAGTAAGTTGCGAGGGCCGCCACACGCCGTGGCGGCCCTCGAAACGACGGTAATTAATTCCCTGCTAGTCCCCCGCAGGTCCCGGCGTCACTCCGAGCTGCCAGAACAGAAAACCGAGCTGGTTCGTCAGGTCGTCCACCTGTGTGGCGATGGGCACGACGGCGACGTGACCCGCCTTGGTGTCGTAGTGCAAGAGGACGGGTTTTCCCGATGCCGTCGCGGCTTGCACCCGCGCAGTCATTTTGCGGGCATGCAGCGGCGCGACGCGCGTGTCCGCGTCACCGGTAAGGAAAAGCACGGCGGGATAGTTCGTGCCGGGCTTGACGTGGTGATAAGGCGAATAGGCGTAGATGTACTTGAACTGTTCAGCGTCGTCCGATGTGCCGTATTCCGGCACCCACCACTTGGCCACCAGGAACTGGTGATAACGCACCATGTCCAACAAGGGGTAAGCGCAGATCACCGCTCCGAACAGCTCGGGCCGTTGCGTCAGCGCGGCGCCCACCAGCAGCCCGCCGTTGCTCCCGCCGGAGATGGCCAGGCGGGACGAGCGGGTGTAACCGCTGCTGATCAGCCACTCGGCCGCGGCGATAAAATCATCAAAAACATTCTGCTTTTTGCCCAGCATGCCGGCTTTGTGCCAGGCTTCGCCGAATTCTCCGCCGCCGCGGAGGTTGGCCAGCGCGTAAACGCCGCCGCTCATCATCCACGCCGCCGCGCGCGCATTGTAAGTGGGCGTCTCGTTGACGTCAAACCCGCCGTAACCACTCAGCAGAGTGGGATGGCTACCGTCGAGCTTGAGGTTTTTCTGGTGCGCCACGAGCATGGGCACGCGCGTCCCGTCTTTCGAGCTGTACCACACCTGCTTGACCTCGAATTTCTCGCTGTCGATAGGCACGTGCATTTGCGACCACACTTCCTGCTTCCCGGAAGCAACGTCGTAACGGTAGATGGTCGTCGGAATATGGAAAGAATTAAACGAATAGAACGCTTCCTGGCTGCTCCACAGCCCGCGCACGCCCGAGGGCGAGCCGAGGGCCGGGAGGACCACTTCCCGCACCAGCTTTCCGTCCGGCGCGTAGAGCTTCAGGTGCGTCAACGCGTTTTCCAGCGCGCGCACGGCCACGTTCCCGCCCACCAGGGAAAAATCCTCGATGCTCGCCGTGCCCTCGGGCACCACCTCGCGCCGGTGTTCGCGGTTGAGGTCCGCAGCGGGGAAAGTCAGGATGCGCCCTTTCGGCGCCTTCCAGTTGGTGAGGAGAAACACCTGGTCGCCGCCAATCTCCGGCGTGAATTGCGCCTCGGTGTCGTTCATGATGGGCACGACAGGCCCGTTATTGGCCACATCCTGCATGTAGATGTCGTTGCGCACCGAGCCCGAGCCGTACACCACGTAGATCAGCAAATAGCGGCCGTTCTCGGAAAGATCGACGGCGATGATCTTGTCCGTGCCGTTGCCCTTGCCGAAGACTTCGGCGTCGGTCGCCGCGTCGGTGCCGGGCTTGTGCAGGTAAATGCGCGGCCCTTCCGCGGTCTGCTTGGCATAGTAAACCCCGCTCTTGTCCGCTTTGATGGCCATGCTGATGTAGGTGGCGCGGGGAAATTTGTCGGGGAGATCCTTGCCCGCATCGACGTCGAACAAGTGCGGGGTGGTTTCATCCTCTCCTCCCTGGCGGACGGCGTAGGCGAGAATCGCGCCGTCGTTGGAGACCGCTTCGATGTTGAAGGAGACGCGATGGTCGGCGCTGAGCGGCAGCGGATCGATAAGCACTTCATCTGCGCCGCGGAATCCCTTGCGCACGTAAATCTTGGCCTGGTCTTCCTCGGCCGCGCGCTTGGAGAAGAAGTAGCGGTTGTTGCGCACCACGGGAGCGGTCACGGTCTCGTTCTTCAGCAGCGCAGTGAGTTTCTGCTTCCATTCGTCGCGCCCCGGCAACTTGTTCAGCAGAGAGTCCGTGTAGGCATTCTGCGTGTCAATCCACGCCCGCGTCTCCGGAGATTTCTGGTCCTCGATCCAGCGGTAGGGATCTACAATCTCCACGCCCTGCACCACGTCTTTGACGTTGTCCGTGCGCGTAAGCGGCGCGGCCAGCTTGAGTACGGCGGAATCTCCGCTGGAACCCGGCCGCTGTCCCCAAATAGAAGGCGCGGAGAGAAGCGCGGAGAGGGCCAGGCCGGCGAGTACGGCAAAGATTCGAGGTGCGGTTTTGCGGCTGGCGGCATCCATGTTCGGCATCGGTGATTTTCCTCGTTATTAAACCGTGTGATCGAGCGCCGGCACCAAGGCGTCTTGCATCAGAAAATTCTGCAGGAAAGGGTCTGCGGTGCCCTCGAACTGCGCCCACGGGCCGAAAAATGCCACGCCCCCCTCGTGCAGGAAGACTACGTGGTCGGCCAGCTTCTTGGCCAGGTGAGTGTCGTGGGTGACCACCACTGACGTCTTGTGGAACGCATCCTTGAGCTTGCGGATCAATGCGCCGACGTGTGCGGCCATCAGCGGGTCCACCATGGTGGTGGGCTCGTCGTACAAAATGGCCTCGGGGTCCTGCGCCAGCGCCCGCGCCACGGCCACGGCGCGCTTCATCCCGGTGGATAGCTCGGCCGGAAGCCGGTCGGCAAACTCGGCGACTTCCAGCGTCTCCAACAACTCGTCGACTCGCCGGTTGATGGCCTCTTCGTCCAGGTCATCGCGGCTCTGCATTGGGAAGGCGACATTTTCGCGCACGGTGAGCGAGTCAAACAGCGCGCCGGATTGAAACACCATGCTGATCCGGCGGCGAATGCCGGCGAGCTGCTCTTCGCTGAAGCCGGTGATGTCCTGGCCGTCCACAAGGATGCTGCCGGAGTCCGGCTTGAGGAAACCAAGGAGGTGTTTGAGGGCCACGGACTTCCCTACTCCGCTGCGTCCCAGGATGACGCAGGTTTCGCCGCGGTCCACGTGGAAGCTGACGTCGCGCAGGACCACGCGTTCGTCAAATGCCTTGCACACATTGCGGAATTCGATGTAGTGCTCGCTCACAACCTCAATACCTCTTCGTCTCCGTGCCCTCTGTGTTCTCTCCGCTCTCTGTGCTCTCTGTGCCCTCTGTGTCCTCTGTGATAGATCTTTTTGGAACAGATTGCAGGTTTATTTCAAGTATTTCCGGGGCACAACGCCGGCAGCGCATTTCGAATTCCCCGCCTAACCCTTCTTCCCTTCCAGCCTCTGCCGCGCCTGCTCGTAATCCTCGATGGAGTTCAGATTCTGGAACAGCAAGCCTTCGGAATCAAAGGGTTTTGATTCCGCCGCCGCGATCCTCTCCACCGCCAGGATGCACAGCGCTTCGGTCACCTTGCGCACGCCGCGGGCGATGGCGGCGTCGATGGCCGGACCCCCGCGGCGGTTGCACAGCGAGCAGAGCGGCTCGGGGCCCGCGTCGCTGTCAGGGAGGATCACGTCCGCAGTCGACCGCAAAGCGCGACCGATCAGGTAGGCAAGCCAATCGCGGTGGATGTAGGGCATGTCGCAGGCGAGAAAAATATTCCAGGGACTCAGCGTGTGGCGCAGAGCGGCCGAAATCCCGCCCAGCGGCCCGAGGCCGGCCTGCTCATCCGCCAGCGCCGGGAAGCCGAGCGGCTCGAAGATTTGCGGGGGGCCGATGATCGTAACCGAAGCA
>JBGPJC010000046.1:0-29015 GCA_041485165.1 Terriglobia bacterium
AACCCGCGGGCGAATCGAATCCGCAACGATTATCTCCCTTTAGACTTGGATGCTTCCCGGAGGGCGCAAGTTGGGCAGAGGCAGTGCGCGCCGGGCCGATGGCCTCACCGGCAGATTGCCAGCTAGATGATAGGGTTTTCCGAGTTGGTATTGAAGTTCAGATTGAGCTGATAACCGGGCAGGTCCACCACCACAGTATATTTTACGCTGATCCGCAGCGAGCGCCCCGACGTCTGGATCTGGATGTCCTCGCGCTTGGCCGGAACTCCCAGTTCCTGGATTTCCTTCCAGATGGAGTTGCGCACCTGCTCCTCGGTCTTTTGCCGCGCGGCCTGGAACCGCCCCTCGGTGGTCAGCGTATCTTTGAGCTGGTAGTCGTTGACGTAAGCAGGCACGATCTTGAACATCAGATAGACCACGCTGATGATGACGATCAGCGTGATCATCAACTTCAGGCGGCCTTCGCCTCGCTGACTGTTCCTGCTCATCCATTTTCCCCAAGATGAATCGATTGCCGAGAGAGAACTGGGCGAACTCATTGCCGAAACTAGCATGGGTGCGCGCAGGTGTCGAGCATGTCTGGGCGCCGCGTTTCCCATCCGTTAACCGCGGGGCGGCAGCTAGTGTTGTGTCCTAGACAAAACTACCAAGACTCCGGGCACGCAACGCGTTGCATGGGCGGCTCTTGCCCCTAATACGCATCGTATGGGCGGCTCTTGCCCCTAAAACGCGTTGTAGGGGCGGGGCTTGCCCCGCCCCTGAGCCCTTAAGTTTTGCCATATATTTGCGGGACACAACACTAGTAGGCTTTGGCGAAGATGGCCTTTTCTGTGGAGGCCGCGCCGCACGCGACACACGTGCCTGAGCCGCCGGGCTGCTCCAGGGGGATGCAACGCAGCGTCGCCTTGGTGTCTTCTTTGATCTTTTCCTCGCAGGCGGACTGCCCGCACCAGAAGCAGAAGGCAAAACCATTTTCCACCGCGGCGCGGAACTCGGCGTAGTCGTGTGGTTCCACGGTGTTGGCTTTGCGGAAGGCCAGGGCGCGGTCGAAGAGGGCCGCCTGAATTTCGACCAGCGTCTTGGCCACATGCTGCGCCAGACCCGCGCGCGGCACAAAGGACTTCCCTTCCTTGCCGGGTTTGTCGCGGCGGGCCAGCGCCACGCTGCCCTTGGCAACGTCCTTGGGGCCGATCTCGATGCGCAACGGTACGCCGCGCATCTCCCAGTCGTTGAACTTGTATCCCGGCGTAACCCCTTCGCGCTCGTCCACCTTGACACGGATCTCCGCGTCCACCAGCTCGGCGCGGACTTGGTGCACCACTTCCATCACCAGCACCTTCTCTTCATCATTCTTGAAGATGGGCACGATGACCGCCTGGAACGGCGCCAGGCGCGGCGGGAAAATCAAACCTTGGTCGTCGCCGTGAACCATGATGATGGCGCCGATAAAGCGCGTGGAGAGCCCCCAGGAAGTCGTCCAGCAATGCTGCAGTTGCCCTGCTTTATCGAGGTAGCGAATCTCAAACGCTTTGGCAAAGTTTTGCCCAAGATTGTGCGACGTTCCGGACTGCAGCGCCTTGCCGTCGCCCATCATCGCTTCAATCGAGTAGGTTTGGACGGCTCCGGCGAACCGCTCGGCCGCGGACTTGCGTCCGGGGATCACCGGGATGGCCGCTTCCTTCACCGCGAAGTCGGCGTAGATGTCCAACATCTGGCGCGTCTCCGCCTCGCCTTCCTCGGAAGTGGCGTGTGCGGTGTGGCCTTCCTGCCAGAAGAACTCCAGGGTGCGGAGGAAGAGCTTGGTGCGCAGCTCCCAACGCACCACGCTGTTCCACTGGTTGATCAGCACCGGCAGGTCGCGGTAGGAGTGGATCCACTTGGCGTAGGCGTGGCCGATGATGGTCTCCGACGTCGGGCGAATCACCAGCGGCTCGGCCAGTTCCTCGCCGCCGCCGATGGTTACCACCGCCAGCTCGGGTGCAAACCCGGCTACGTGCGACTTTTCCTTGTCAATGAAGCTGCGCGGGATGAGCAGCGGGAACGCCGCGTTGACATGCCCGGTGGCCTTGAAGCGCCGGTCCAGCGCGGCGGTGATGTTCTCCCATAGCGCCCAGCCGTAGGGGCGAACGATCATGCAGCCGCGGACCGGCGCGTAGTCGGCCAGCTCGGCGCGGAGCACGAGTTGGTTGTACCATTCGGAAAAATCTTCGGCCCGCGTCGGAAGTTTCTGTTCAGCCATGCTCCCTCTGTCTCTCGTTTGATCGATGAGTGAAGCTAATGAGACTAGGGGACGCCCTTGCGGATGTCAACGAAGTTGCGCGGATTGTCAGGGGATGGGCGATGTGGAACCAGAAGGAACCAACTCAGAGTTCACGGAGCCACGGAGACCACGGAGCAGGGAAAACGAGGACTGGTCACGAGCGCTTCTTGCTGAACGGGGGAGAAGGGTTTCCTGCCGTGCGCAAATATTCATCCAGGGTGACGAAATCACCGCGGCGATAAGCTTCCTCACCGCGACGAATTGCACGGAGTTCTACAGATGTGGGCCGCTCGGGGCGGCCCATCCTTGACACTATTTTACCGATGGCTTTGAGTCTCCGTTCTTGCTCGTCTTTCGGGAACTGCTCCAGAGACTCCAGCATCATCGTGGCGATCTCATTCGCCGCTCTTTTTATCGGCGTGTTTCTATCTTTCGTTCGCAAGTTTGGCAGGCCTATTTTTTCGCTTCGGGAGCGGAGCGGGTGCCCCGCGCAGCAAACCTTCGGTGCTCAAATCCTCGCCCAAGTCGGGCCAATGAATTCCGTATCCGCCGCCACTCACCTTCCAGTTCTTGCGCGCAGCCTTGGATGCGTGCAGCAGACTGGGATACCAGGCCAGCGGCACAGTGATCGTGCGTCCATCCTTGAGAGCGACGCTCATCGAGTCGTCTGTAAATGAGACGCGGGCCACGCGCTCGTCAGCCGCCAGGGCCAAAATACCCATTCCATGCCTCCAACAACTCTTCCTGATGCCTCTCGATCAACGATTCTATCCTGGAGAGCTCCTGCGCGGCAAAGCCCAGATTTCGCGCTAGTCCCACAGGTGCGAGCCAAAACTTAGCAGAGAAGTTCTCGCGATCTACGTGGACATGCGGCGGCTCGTTTGGCTCATGACTGCAAAAGTAGAATCGGTAAGGGCCGCTCCTGAGCACGGTTGGCACGAAGGCATTCTACTAGAAGGAGCCATCGGGGTAATTCTGCGATTTTGATCTGGCGGGGTTGGAATCATCTGTCCCGGGCTGGCAGTGCAATAGCCTCAGGTCAGTCCCGGTCAGAAAGGGACCGGGACGTGACCTGAGCTCCAACTCGATCAAGGGCGGCTCGATTCTGTGGGGGGGATGCCGTAAGCTGAGGCCCATGAAGTTACGAATCGCGATGGTGGCGCTTGCGGTGATGCTCCCTGCGGGGCTGCCTGCGCAAATCAAAGCGCCTCTCGTGGATGTCGCCATCACGGATATTTCGTTCCTGAGCGATGAAAAGCAGATAGCCGTCGAATTGATCAGGCCACGAGAAGCAGGGCAGGACGAGGCCCCTGCGCGGCCGGCAGTGCTCATCCTTCACGGCGCGGACGGAATCTCCTACGGCCGCTATCCCTACGTGAAGATCGCCACGGCGCTGGCACGGGCCGGCTACGTCGCCGCCATCGTCCGCTATTTCGACCGCACGGACACCACGGTGGCGAATTTCTGGACCGAGCGGAATAACTTTTCGTTGTGGCGGACAACCATCGCCGGAGCCGTCGGATTTGTCTCCAGCCTGCCGGGAGTGGACCCGAAGCGCGTCGGTCTGCTGGGAGTTTCTCTGGGCGGCTCGCTGGCCCTGGCGCTGGCTTCGCAGGACACGCGCATCCGCGCGGTGGTGGAGTATTACGGCGAGCTGCCGGATGAATACGTCGCCCATCTGCGGCGGATGCCGCCCACACTGATCCTCCACGGCGAAGATGACCGCGTCGTATCCGTGCAGGCGGCCTACAGACTGGAAGCGCTGCTGAAGAAAAAACAAGTTACTTACGAGATCAAGGTCTATCCGGGCCAGAGCCACGGATTCAAAGGCGCGGCTGACGCGGACGCACTGGCGCGCGCCGCGGCATTTTTCGCCAGGCACCTGGAGTGAGCCACCGGCGCTTGTTTGCAAAAGAAATACCGCTCCCCTACAATCATGCCTGATTCCCATGCCTGCAAGTCCCGCCAAGCCGCGCATCGCCCTGGGAGCGGACCACGCCGGGTTCCACACCAAAGAAATCATCCGGGGTTTTCTCGAAGGGCAGGGATACGCGGTGAACGACTTGGGCACCTGGTCGGAGGAATCAGTCGACTACCCCGATTTCGCGCGGAAAGTGGGCGAAGAAGTCGTGCAGGGAAAGGCCCAGGCGGGCGTGCTGGTCTGCGGCACGGGGATCGGCATGGCCATGGCCGCCAATAAAGTTGCCGGAGTTCGCGCCGCCACCGCGCACAACGTCATGACTGCGCGCCTGGCGCGCGAGCATAACGACGCCAACGTCCTCGCCATCGGCGGGCGCGTGGTGGATTCAGATCAGGCGGTTGAAATCGTCCGTGAATTCCTGGCCACGCAATTTGCCGGTGGGCGCCACCAGCGGCGCATTGATAAAATTACTGAGATTGATCGCGTGCGGAAGTAGCGCAGGAGAGGCCATGAGCACACAGACACAGGAAGTGCGGCGGATGAATCTGCCGCTGGCGGAGGTAGACCCCGAGGTCGCCGAGGCCATCCGCAACGAAGTCCGCCGCCAGGCCACCGGACTCGAGCTGATCGCCTCGGAAAACTTTGTCTCCGAGGCGGTGCTTGAAGCCATGGGCTCGGTCTTCACCAACAAGTACGCCGAGGGCTATCCGGGCAAGCGTTACTACGGCGGGTGCGAGAATGCCGATCGCGTGGAGAGCTTGGCCATCGCCCGCGCCAAGCAACTCTTCGGCGCCGAGCACGCCAACGTGCAGCCACACTCCGGCACGCAGGCCAATGTGGCGGTTTACATGTCTTCGCTGCAACCCGGCGACACTGTGCTGGGGATGAATCTGGCACATGGCGGCCACCTGACCCACGGCCACCCTCTGAATTTTTCCGGCCGCATGTACAAGTTCATCCCCTACGGCGTGCGCAAGGACACCGAGCTGCTGGACTACGAGGAAGTGGAGCGGCTGGCGGCCGAGCACAAGCCGAAGATGATCGTGGCGGGAGCGAGCGCGTACTCCCGGGTGTTCGATTTCGAGCGGCTGAGCAAGATCGCCAAAACCAGCGGGGCGCTGCTCTTTGTGGACATGGCCCACATCGCCGGACTGGTGGCCGCGGGCGTGCATCCCAGCCCGGTGCCATACGCCGACTTCGTCTCCACGACGACGCACAAAACCCTGCGCGGGCCGCGCGGCGGGATGGTCCTGTGCCGCGAAGCGCTGGGCAAAGAGCTCGACAAGCTGATGTTTCCGGGCACGCAGGGCGGGCCGCTGGTGCACATCATCGCGGCGAAGGCGGTGTGCCTGAAGGAAGCGATGGAGCCGGAGTTCAAGGATTACCAGCGGCGAGTGGTGGCCAACGCCAGCGCGCTGGCGGCGGCCCTGGCGCGCCTTGGATTCCGAGCAGTCACGGGCGGCACCGACAACCATTTGTTTCTACTCGAGGTGCACTCACGGGGAATCACCGGGCGCGACGCCGAGCTTTCGCTCGAGCGCGCCGGCATCACCGTGAACAAGAATGCCGTGCCGTTTGACCCGCTGCCGCCGATGAAGGCCGGGGGCATCCGCATTGGCACACCGGCGGTGACCACGCGGGGGATGCGCGAAGCGGAGATGGAGCCCATCGCCGCTTGGATTGCAGAGATTCTTTCGCAAGTGGGTAATGCTGCGATCGAGCAGCGCGTGCGCGGCGAGGTGGCGACGCTGGCGGCGAAATTCCCGCTCTACGAACGCCGGGCGGGATAAAGCGCTACGGTCGAGCGAGTCTTACTTCAGCCGCTCGTACTCGGCCTTGGCCTGCTGCACGACGGGCACGTCGGGGTCCGCATCCTTCACCAGCGCGAGAAAGTCCTGATAATGCTTGCGGCTCTGCGCGACGTCACCCGAGAGCGCGTAAGCCCGCGCCAATCCCAGGTGGGAGAGGGATAGGAACGGAAGGGTCGGATACAAACTGCGGTGGGCGATCACTTTCTCGAAATCCCGAGCCGCATCAGGTCCCTTCCGCGCCTGAAGATAGACTTCTCCCCGTGTGTATAGAAGGACGCCATCAAAGGGAAACATCTCCAGAGACGCCGAGAGCAATTGAACGGCTTCTTCCGAGTTTTTCCGCTTACTTTCCAGGATGGCGCGGCTCCTCGCTAGTTGATGGTTCTTCATCCACTGGTCCAGCGGGTATTTCTTGGAAAGGTCTCCGGCCAGCGATTTTGCTTTCTTCTCGTCACCGATTAGAGCGTACGCATCCGTTGCGTCCGCCAACACCCCCTTGGCTTGAGAAAGAGCCAAGCCTTCCTTAGCCGCTTGCTCAGCCAAGCGCACATTACCCCATTCGGCCTCCGTCTTGGCCCGGGAGATCCATAGATTCGCTTCGATATCCTTTGATCCCAGTTGGCGGGCAAGCTGCTGCAAACGAATCGAAATCTCCCGGAATTTTTTAAACTGCCCGCGCGAAGCGACGAGCTCAGCTTGCAGGCCCAGGATGCTCAACTCTCCCTGGGGATTTCCTTTGGCCCATTCGACCTGCTGGCGCATCCCCTCGGCGTCATTTTCCAGTACGGCTATCCGAAAGAGGGTCCCGCGAAGCGAGGGAGCGTCTATGTGATTCGCGATTCCCTGCCGCAGCGTGGCCTTGGCTTCCTCAATGCGGTTTAACGCCAGGTAAGTCCGGGCCAGGTCGGCGTACGCCCAGTGGGAGTTGGGAGCGAGACGCAGCTCTTCGCGAGCATTTTCCAGGGCTTTATCGAACTCACCTCGCTCCGAATAGGTGAAGAGCAGGTTGTTGTAAGGAATCGAGTCGCGGGGATAGAGTTGCTTATACAATTCCCAGGTTTGGACCGACTTATCCAACTCCCCGGTTACCGAGGTAAAATAATGTGCAGAGATGTAGAGACGTTCCCTTTCGCTCACCCGATCGCGCAACTCAAACGCCTTGGTGCGATCAGCGATTCCGGCCTGCTCTTCACCCAGATTGTCATAGGTCGTTCCCAACCTCGCGTAGGCCAGAGCGAAGTTCGGGTCCAGCTCAACCGCCCGCAAAAACAAGGGAACAGCTTCACGCTCGGAGCCCTGGTTGCGAAGCAGTTCTCCCCGCGTGAAGGCCTGCAACGCTTCCAGCGAAGGCGTGGTGGCCTGCTCGATCGGAGTATTGAGCTTCTGTACGGAAGCCAGCGACTCTCCCAATTTGTTGCGCAGGCGAGTCACAGCACCACCCAGGACTTGCAGGACGCGTTCCTTGCTTTCCGCTTCGATCTGTTCCCGCGCCAGTGACTCGCCCGTGGCGCAATTCGTCGCCTCCAGGCCTATGGCGTAGTTTTTGCCCAGGCTGGCAATCGAGCCGGTGAGCATGGCCTTGATGCCTTCGCGCTGGCAAATCTCGTGAGCCACCGTCGTGGTCACGCGCTCGTCCGGCGAGCGGCCCATGAAACGCAAGGACTCACGCACGCGGGCCTCGGGAAAAATGTTCAGGTACGGGGATTGCTCAAGCTGCACGGCCAGCGCCTGTTTCAGTGTCTGATCGAACACCGCCTCTCCGGTGGTGTTGGTGAAGTCGGTCAACAGGATGGTGTCGGTCTCACGGAGTGCTCCCACACTTCGCGAGCGGACGAAGAGCGCAGTCCCCAATGCCGCAACAACGACCGCGGCGGACACAACCATCCGCCAGCGCCTCCAGGCGGGCCGCCCCAGGGGCACCGCGACTGGTGTCGCCGCCGGTGTGGACGGCGGCGTTGCCCCCGAAAACTGCCCGCTGGGTCCGGACGAAGTAGCAGGCGCTGCTGTTTCTGAGGCGCGAGCGAACGCACCGGAGCGCCCTGAATCAGTGTCTCGCTTGAGGCGCGCCAGGTCGGTGCGGAGATCCGCGGCGCTCTGGTAGCGCATGTTGCGGTCCTTCTCCAGGAGCTTGATGATGACGCGCTCGAGCTCCAGCGGCATTTCCGGATTGAGGCGTATGGGCGAAACGGGCGCCTTGTTGAGAATGGCGTTAAACACCGCGGCGGAAGTATTGCCGCTAAACGGCAGCGCTCCTGTGGCCAGTTCATAAAGGACCACGCCGAAGGAAAAAAGGTCAGTCCGCGAGTCCAGTTGCTCCCCGAGCGCCTGTTCCGGTGACATGTAGGCCACTGTGCCCAAAGCCACTCCCGGGCTGGTCAGGGCCTCGTCAGTGGGACCGGCAACGGAAACTGTCGGCGCGGCAGCCTGCGCGCCGAATCGAACATCCGTGCTCCATTTTGCCAGGCCGAAATCCAGTATCTTTATCTGACCGCGCTGGGTTACAAAGATGTTGGCCGGCTTGATGTCGCGATGCACGATTCCGGCGGAGTGCGCAGCATCGAGGGCCTCGGCAACCTGCACCGCCCACTCGACAATCTGATCGGACTTGATGCGCTCGTCACCCATGCAGTGTTTCAGCGTCTTCCCGCCGAGGAATTGCATGGAAATGAACGGCTGCCCGCTCTCCTCGTCAATTTCATAGATGGTGCAGATGTTGGGGTGGTCGAGACCGGAAGCGGCGCGGGCTTCGCGCTTGAAGCGTTCCAGGGATTGGGCATCCTGGGCGACACCCGGGGGGAGGAACTTCAAGGCCACAAACCGCCCCAGCTTGGTGTCTTCGGCCTTATAGACCACACCCATCCCGCCGCCACCCAGCTTCTCCAGAATTCGGTAATGAGAAATGGTCTGACCGATCATGGTGTTGGACTCAATGGCGCTGCCCAAAGACAGTGAATCTTAGGCGGGGTGTAAGGCAAACGCAAGGCCGGCGGGGGCCGCACAATCTGCCGGCGCTACACTTAGGCCGGTACCTCATCCCGCTTCCTCTCTTTCTCTGTGACCTCTGCGCCCTCTGTGAACTCTGTGTTAATCCCTGATCTTTTGTCTTTGTCTTCCGTTAGTCTTGCGCGCCGACCGCTACCCCACCACGACTTCGATTTCAAGTTCCCTAGCCTCGCCCGCCCTGATGGAAAAAGCCCGCACGGGGCGGGGTGCGTCCACTCGTGGCGAAATAATGAAGTAGGCGACCTCGGGATAATAGGCGCGCTCGATGTCGCGCGGCGACGGTGAATTATCTCCCGCGGGATGGGAATGGTAGATGCCCAGATGATCGAGCCCGCCGCGGCGCATTTCTCGAAAAAGCGCGAAGAGTTTGTGCGGGGCGATTTCGTAGGCGGTGGGGCTGGCTAGAGCATTTCCCGCAGGCAACGCCGTGGTGATGACGCCCTCCCGGCCGGCCAGTAGGCCGCAACATTCGAGGAGGGGAGTGAGACGCGCGTGTTCGATCAGGCGCTTGTGGACGACGGCGTGGATGTGGATGACGGGCGACATGGACGCAGACAACCGCCGGTGCCAAGCCCTCTCCGAAGCAAGCTTCGGCGAATACCGACCGGGAGCGAGCTCCCGCAATCCACAAAAAAAGCCTAGGCCTTTTGCGCCTGGCGGCGGAGGAATGTCGGGACATCCAGGTCGTGGGCGGGGATATCGCCGGTAACGCTCGTCACATTGCGCGCCACCTGCTGCACGACGCTGACCGGCTCGACAGTCCTTTCACGCGCGCCCTTCCACTCCTTCGGCAGATACGTAGTCTTCTGATGGCCCAGGCGGCGTGTAGACGCTTCTTTGAATCCCGCGGCGATGACCGTGATCTTCACCTGATCCTTCAGGCTTTCGTCCAGCACCGCGCCGAAGATGATGTTGGCGTTTTCATGCGCCGCCTGCTGGATGATCAACGAGGCCTCGTTCACTTCATGCAGAGCCAGACTGGACGAGCCGCTCACGTTAATCAGAATGCCCTGCGCGCCCTGAATCGAGTTGTCTTCGAGCAGCGGGCTGTTGATGGCCTGGTGGGCGGCTTCGACGGCGCGGTTGGCGCCCGAAGCAACCGCCGTCCCCATCACCGCGTAGCCCATGCCTTTGAGAATCGTCTTCACGTCGGCGAAGTCACGGTTGATGATGCCGGGAATGGTGATGATGTCGCTGATGCCTTGCACCGCCTGCCGCAGGATGTCGTCGGCGATGCGGAAGGCTTCGAAAAAGCTGGTGCCACGCTCGATGGTGCCGATCAGGCGCTCATTCGGGATGACGATCACCGTGTCCACGCAGCCCACCAGCTCGGTCAGGGCCTGTTCAGCCTGGAGCATGCGCCGCTTGCCCTCGAAGGCGAATGGCTTGGTAACCACGGCGACGGAGAGCGCGCCCAGCTCGCTGGCCAGCGAGGCCACCACCGGCGCCGCGCCGCTGCCCGTGCCGCCGCCGAGTCCGGCGGTGATGAAGATCATGTCCGCGCCTTCCAGCGCCTCAATGATCTTCTCGGTGTCCTCCAGCGCAGCCTTGCGCCCGATCTCCGGATTGGCGCCGGCGCCGAGTCCCTTGGTGAGCTTGGCGCCAAGCTGCAGCTTGAGCGGCGCGGCGGAAAGCTCCAGCGCCTGCAGGTCGGTATTGGCGGCGACGAACTCCACGCCCTCGACCTTGGCGCGGATCATGCGGTTGACGGCGTTGGTGCCGCCGCCGCCGACGCCGATCACTTTGATCCGCGCGCCCTGCAATTGGTCTTCGCTGAATGAAAAGCGCACACCCGTTTCCTTCGGCGTCATCTTGCCTCCCTCATTGGCAGGTTTTGCAGTCGGTGCCATCTCTCTACCCCGCAAACAACTCTTTGATCTTCTTCCCCCAGGAAATTCCTTGCTGTCCGGCAGGCCGCCGCGCGCGAGCACCGTAAAGCAGAAGTCCGGCAACAACGGAAAAGTCCGGCTGGGCAAACTCCTCGGGGAGCCCGGCGATCCCCCGCGGCCGGCCGAGGCGCACCGGCAGGCCGAAGAGCCGTTCGGCCAGTTCCGGCAGCCCGCGCAGGCGGGTGGCGCCACCGGTGATGACTACCCCGGCGGGGATGCGCCCGTCGAGACCCGCGTGTTTCCACTCGTCGTGGATCAACTCGTAGAGCTCGGTGGCGCGTGGTTCAAGGATCTCAGCCAGCATGCGCGCAAAAACGGTGCGCGGCGGGCGGTCGCCTACACTGGAAATCTCGATCGGCGAATCCTCGAGGATCAGCTCGCGGAAGGCGCAAGCGTGCTCGCGCTTGATGGCTTCAGCCTCGGGGACCGGGGTGCGCAGGCCGACGGCGAGATCATTGGAAAAATGGTCGCCGCCCACCGCCACCGCAGCGGTGTGGCGCACCACTCCGTCGGTGTAGACAATCATCTCCGTCGTCCCGCCGCCGATGTCGAGCAAGCAGCAGCCCATCTCGCGCTCATCGGCGGTCAGGCAGGCCTCCGCAGCGGCGTAAGGCTCGAGCACCGTCCCGCTCACCTTCACCCCGGCCAGGTTCACCGCGCTGACGATGTTCTGCTCCGCGGTGGCCGCGGCGGTGGCGATGTGCACGTTGGCTTCAAGGCGCTGGCCCAGCAGTCCGACCGGCTGGCGGATGCTGTCCCGGCCATCGAGGAAAAATTCCTGCGGGAAAACATGCAGGACCACACGGTCTTCGGGAAGAGTGACGCTGCGCGCGGCTTCCACGGCGCGCTGCACGTCTTCGCGCTGCACATCGCGGGGGCGCGTGCCCAGGGTCACGCCGCCGCGGCTGTTGACCCCGCGCACCTGGCCCCCGGCCACGCCGACCATGGCCGACTCGACCGGCACGCCGGCAACGTCTTCAGCCTGCTCGATGGCGCGCAAGACCGCGGACTTGGCGGCGTCGAGGTTTACGATCTGTCCTTTGCGGATGCCTTTGGATTCCGCCACACCTGCGGCCACGAAATGAACCTGGCCGTCGGCATCGCCGTTGGCGGCGGCGCGCAGAATACTGCTGGAAACGGCCTGCTTGGCTGAATCTGCGCCCGGCTCGGCGGAGATTTCTCCCACCAGCACGCAAGTCTTCGTACTGCCGATGTCTATGCCCACTACGTAGCGGTCTTTCTTGGCCAAACGCCTGCCCCCTGGCTTGGTCTCGCTGCTTCTCTCTACCGCTCCTGCTTCGGCTCCTTGCTTGCACCGCCATCGCGTCCCGGCCCGGGATTCACCACCACTTGTTTGCGGAATCGCAGGTCCACCGATTCGACGCGCCCCGCGCTCGAGCGCCACTGCGCGTAATTGTCGAGCAAAGTCTTGAACTTCGCCGCGAACTCTCCGCCGCCGAAATGCACCAACAACGCCTGCGGCCCGTCACCAGAGGACGCGGCGTCCGGCACGCTGGCCAGCGTGGCGCGCAGATCGGAAGAATCCGAGAGGTCCACTTCGCTCAACTGTTCGGCCGCCCCGGCACGCACGCTTTCAATATCCTTACAAAACTGCGCAAAGAGCTGCATGCGGCGCTCGCGCTCCGGCTGCGACATCGCTTCGCTGAAGCCGGTGACCACCGGGAAGCGGAAATCGCCTTGCGGTGGGCGTTCGAGGATCACTCCATGTACGTCCACCAGGGCCAGCTCGCTGCCGGCACGGAGAAAAGCCACCGGCTGGCGCTCGACCAGTTCGACGCGTATGCGGTTGGGCAGAACGCGCGACACGCGCGCCTGCTCCACCCAGGCAATGCGCTCGAGCGTCACGCGGCGCTCTTCCAGCGGCAAGCGCATGACGCTGCGCCCCTGGTCGGAGGCAAACACCTCGAGCACTGCGGAGCGCGGAACAAACTGGCTGCCGGAAAGCTCCACCTGGTCGGAATCGGCCAGGATCACCTGCGGCGAGAACAGGAAAAAGTGCGCCGCGGCAAACAGCGCGGTTCCCCCGGTCACCACGATGACCAGCCACTTCAACCACAGTAGATAGTTTTCGCGCAGACGCCGTCCAAAGCTCTGCCGGCGAACCTCGACCGGCTTCTGCCGGCGCAGGTAGCGCGGCTCCTCGTCGGTGAGAAGCTCCGCGGGAGGCGGCTCAGAATCAGTGCGCTTCATGCGCGCCAAACGATGACCTCCTCTTCCAGGGTGACGCCGTGCGCGGCGCGGACGCGCTCGCGCACATCGCCGATCAGCGCGAGCATGTCCGCGCAACTGGCTTGGCCGACGTTGATGAAAAAGTTGGCATGGCGGTCGCTGACGCGCGCATCGCCTACGCCGTAGCCTTTGAGCCCCAGACCGTCAATCATGCGCCCGGCCGAGCCGCCCGGCGGATTCTTGAAGATGCAGCCGGCGCTCTTTTGGCTGAGCGGCTGGCTGGCGCGCCGCTTCTCATTGCAGACGCGGATGCCGCGCACGATTTCGTCGTAGGGCTTGGAGGGCAGCTCCAGCCGCACGCGAAGCATGATGTCGTCCGGCGCGAAGGAAGTATGGCGGTACTCGAAAGAGATTTCGTCGCCGCGGGTGGTTTCGATCTCCCCGCTGCCGGCGCGGTAGACTTCCACCTCGCGCACATAGGATCCAATCTGCATGCCGTAGGCTCCGGCGTTCATGCGCAGCGCGCCACCCACGCTCCCGGGCACGCCGATGAGTCCTTCCATGCCGCCCAGGTCGCCCTTGGCGCAAGTGGTCACCATGCGCCCCAGGTCGGCGGTGGCTTCCACGCGCACAGAATTCCCTTCGAGATGTACGTCCGGGCTGCTCCCCGCGAGTTGGATCACTACCCAAGGCAGCTCGCCGTCCATCACCAGAACGTTTGTGCCCCCGCCGAGAAGGCGGTGCTCGATGCCTGCGGCCCGCAGCAGGCGCAATAGTTCCGGAAGCCGCCGCGTGTCGCGCACTAAGAGCAAATCACTGCTGCCCCCGATGCCCAGCGAAGTCAGGGCGCCGATGGACGCACCGGGCCGCCGCTCGACGTTCAGGTCGGGCAGGGCGGCGAGCAGAGTTGGACTCTCGATACGCATCGCGATCTAACTCGTCTTGACCGCGGGAACGCTCTCAGTCAGGCGCGCCGTAAGTTCTTCGGCGGCCCGGCCGACGCTTCCCGCGCCGACCATGAACATGGCATCGCCCGCGCGCGCTTCGCGGCGCAGCTCCTCGACCGCCAGCTCCATCGCGCCACGGAATCGCACATCGCGGTGTCCCGCGGCAGCGATTGCTTCGGCCAGCGCCTGGGCGTTGACGCCTTCGATGGGCGACTCCCCGGCGGGATAAATGTCCGTCAGGATGAGCACGTCAGCCTGATTGAAGGCGCGGCAGAAGTCGTCCCACAGGTGCTGCGTCCGCGTGTAGCGGTGCGGCTGGAAGAGGACGATCAGCCGGTTGAAACGGCAATTGCGCGCTGCCTCCAGCGTGGCGCGGATTTCCGCCGGGTGGTGGCCGTAATCGTCCACCAGGGTTACGCCGGCGAACGTGCCGCGGACTTCAAAGCGCCGCCCCACGCCCGCGAATTTCTCGAGGCCCTCGCGGATCAAGTCGGCGGGTATGTTCAGGTAGAGGCCCACCGCAGCCGCCGCGGCGGCGTTGCGCACGTTGTGAATTCCCGGTGAAGAATTCAGCCGGAATATTCCCAGGTCTTCGCCGCGGTAGCGCAGGCTGAATGTGCTCCCCAGACCTTCCAGGGCCACATCGCTGATCACCAGATCGGCCTGGCTCGAGGTGCCGTAGCGGATCACCGGCCGCTTCACTCCCGGCAGGATAGCCTGCACGTTGGGCTCGTCGAGACACAGGATGGCCGCGCCGTAAAACGGGACGTGGTTGACAAACTGGAGGAATGCTTCCTGGATATCTTCCAGCGAGCGGTACTGGTCGAGGTGCTCGCGGTCAATGGTGGTGACCACGGCCACCACGGGTGTCAGGAGCAGGAATGTTCGGTCGCTTTCGTCCGCTTCGACGACCATATAGTCGCCCTTGCCCAGCCGCGCCGTGGTCCCCACGTGGTTGACGAGCCCGCCGACGACGAACGTGGGGTCAAGCCCCGCTGCGGCGAGCACCGATGCCGTCATCGAGGTGGTGGTGGTCTTGCCGTGCGCGCCGGCGACGGCGATGCCCTCCTTGAGCCGCATCAGCTCGGCGAGCATCTCCGCGCGCGGGATCACCGGGATTTTGCGGCGATGCGCTTCGATCACCTCGGGGTTGTCGGCGTGCACCGCCGAAGAGATCACTAACACGTGCGCGCCCTCGACCTGTTCGGCGCGATGTCCGGCGTAGATGGTCGCGCCCAACGAGGCCAGGCGGTTGGTGATGGACGTGGCTTTGAGGTCCGAGCCGGAGACCGAATAGCCCAGCGTCAGCAGCACCTCGGCGATGCCGCTCATGCCGATACCGCCGATGCCCACCAAATGGATGCGCTGAAAATTCCGAAAGACCACCATCATCGCCTGGCTACCTCCTCGATCAGGTTCACAATCGCTTGCGCGGCGTGCGGGCGCGCCTGAGCGCGCGCGTGCCGTTCCATTTCTGCGATTTGCTTGGGCTGGTCGAGCAGCGAGAAGATTTCTCCCGCCAGTCGCTGGGGGCTGAGCTGGTTTTCCGGGATCACGCGCGCCGCGCCGGCCGCTTCCATGGCCTGCGCATTGCGCAACTGGTGGCTGTCCGTCGAAGCGCCAAAAGGGATGAAGATGGCGGCGCGTCCGGCAGCGGCCACTTCCGCGGCCGTGACGGCGCCCGACCGGCAGACGATCAGGTCCGCCTGGGCGAACTGCTCCGCCATATTCGACAGGAACGGCACGACCTCCGAATTGATCTCCCGGCGCGCATATGCCACGCGAACAGCATTATAGTCGCGTTCGCCGCTCTGGTGAACGACGAAAAGCTGTTTTTTTCGAGGCTCGAGCAGGTCGAGGGCGTCAATCACCGCCCGGTTGATGGGCAGCGCTCCCTGGCTGCCGCCGGTGATCAGCAGGCGGAATGGCGGGACGTGGTCGCGCTGCGGCGCGGCGAAAAACTCCGCACGCACCGGGCAGCCGGTCAGCACGGCGCGCGAACCCAGTCGCGACGCCGCCGCGGGATAGGTGACTGCGACGCCGCGAACTACTTTTGCCAGCATACGATTGGTGAAGCCAGGCTCGGCGTTGGGCTCGAAGATCACTGTCGGAATCGATGCCAGGGCCGCGGCCAGCAGCAACGGCCCCGAGGCGTAGCCGCCCACGCCGAACGCTGCAGAAAAACGATGGCGCGCGAGAATTCGGCTGGAGTCGACCATGGCCGGGGCCAGCATGGCCAGGTTGCGCAGGAAACGCAGCCCGCCGATGCCTTTGAGGCCGGCGACGCGTATGGTCTCCAGACGCAGCCCGGCCTGCGGCACCAGTCTCGACTCCATCCCGCGCTCGGTCCCGACAATCACCACATCCCTCTGCACATTTTGTTCCGCACCCCGGCGCAGCCACTCCTGCGCCACAGCGATGGCGGGGAAAACGTGGCCGCCGGTGCCTCCGCCTGCGATCACCAATTTCACATCACTCCGCGTGCTGGCTGATGTTGAGCAGGATTCCTGTGGCCAGCAGCATGACCAGCAGGCTCGATCCGCCATAGCTCACAAACGGCAGCGGGATGCCTTTGGTGGGCATCATGCCGAGGACCACGCTCAGGTTGATTAATGCCTGCCCAACGACGAGGGCGGTGATGCCACCCGCCAGCAGCCGCCCGAATGCGTCCGGGGCGCCGAGGGCGGCGCGCATGCCGCGCCAGCCGTAAATCGCGAAGAGCGCCAGTACCACCAGGCCGCCGATGAATCCCATTTCTTCGCACAGGACGGCGAAGATGAAGTCCGTGTGCGCCTCCGGCAGGTAAAACAGCTTTTGGCGGCTGCCCATCAGCCCGACGCCCGCCAGCCCCCCCGAGCCCACGGCAATCAGCGACTGGAGAAGCTGAAAACCGCCGCCCTGGGGATCGAAATCCGGATGGAGAAACGCCATCACGCGATGGTAGCGGTAGGGAACGCGCACGATGAGCAGATAAATGGCGGGGACCGCGGCAACCAGAGTCCAGCCCAGATAGCGTAGATAAAGTCCGGCATCGAAGAGCATGGCTATAGCCACGATCAGAATCATCAGTGAAGTGCCCATATCCGGTTCGAACAGAACCAGCAGGACCAGGAAGGTCACCGGTCCCAGCGCCGGGGCCAGCGTGTGCAGCAGGTCGTTCACTCCGTAGGTCCTGGACTTTTCGCGCATCTCGAGGAACCACGCCAGATACAGGATCACTGTAAGCTTCGCAAACTCTGACGGCTGCAGGCTGGCCGGTCCCAGGCGCATCCAGCGATGCGTCGAGTGGGAGCGGTCGAGGAACAGCACGGCGATCAGCAGAAGCAGGATCACGCCCAGGCTGGTGAAGATCACCGCCGGCTGGCGCAGCTTGTGGTAGTCCAGGCGCGCCAGGGCGATCATCCCGGCCACGCCGATAACCAGGACGCTGAGCTGGCGCACGAAAAAGCCGTAGGGGTTCCCGTAAGCGCTCTGCGCCATCACCGCCGAGGCGCTGAAGACCATCACTGCCCCGAGCAGGCAAAGCGCCAGCGTGGTCAGGAAGAGCCAGCGGTCGGGTTGTATGCTTCGCGGCATGGCTCAGGCCCTCGGGCGCGCATTTTCTTCCGCGCGCGCCGCCGCAATCTCCCGGACAAGTTCGACGAAAACGCGGCCGCGATGTTCGTAATTGTCGAACTGGTCGAAGCTGGAGCAGGCTGGCGCCAGCAGCACCGTATCGCCGGGGCGCGCGCTCTCAAATGCCGAGAGGACGGCCACCGGGAGTGTGCCCGACATTTCTGCCGGGACCGCGCCGGCGAGCTGCGAGGCAATTTTCTCCGCCGCGGCGCCAATCAGGAAAATGGCGCGGGCGCGCTGGCGCAGCGGTTCTCGCAGCGGCGAGTAAGGGCTGCCCTTGTCTTTCCCGCCGAGGATGACCAGCAGGTTGCCCGGAAATGCGTCAACGGCCTTGAGAGCGGCGTCCACGTTGGTGGCCTTGGAGTCGTTGTAAAAGTTGACCCCGTCCACTTCGCCCACGAATTGCAAGCGGTGCTCGACACCGGCGAATGTGCGCACGCCCTCGGCGATGGCCTCGGGCGGTGCGCCCGCCAGGTGCGCAGCCAGCGCCGCGGCAAGGACATTTTCCAGATTGTGATCGCCGCGCAGCCCGATTTCGGAGCGGGAGAGCAGTTCGGTCTCGTGCCCTTCATAGCGGTAGACCAGCTTGTCGCCGCGGAGACAGGCGCCCTGCTCCACATCGCGCTTGCGGCTGAACCAGAATTTGCGCCCGCGGATGGAAGCAAAGCGAGCCGATTCCTCATCGTCGGCGTTGAGCACGGCAGGGTCGTCCTTCTCTTGGTTTTCGAAGAGCCGCGCCTTGGCGGCGGCGTACGCCTCCATCGAACCGTGGCGGTCGAGATGGTCCGGCGTCAAGTTCAGCAGCACGCTGATGTCCGCTCGGAAGGCGGCGATGGCTTCAAGCTGAAAGCTGGAAACTTCCGCCACCGTGATGCTCGCGTCTGCGGATCGCGCCACAAGGGAGATGAGCGCGGTGCCGATGTTGCCGCCCACCAGTGCGGGGATGCCGTGAGTCAGAAGAATGTGACCGAGCAGCGCGGTGGTCGTCGTCTTGCCGTTCGAGCCGGTGACCGCGATCAGCCGCCCGCGCAGGAAGCGCCAGGCCAGCTCGATTTCGCTCCACACGGTGACGCCAGTGGCGCGTGCGGCGGCGAGGTCAGCCTGGTTGAAGGGCACGCCGGGGCTGGGGATGATCAGGTCCTGCGCCAGGAATGTCTCGCGGCGGTGCGCGCCCAGTTCCAGCGCTACGCCGGCGCGCGCCAAGGTGGTCGCAGCCTCGGTGAGCTGCGCCTGCGTGCCGGAATCGGCGGCGGTAACGCGCGCGCCGTGACCGGCACAGAACAGTGCGGTGGGCACGCCCGTCCGCGCCAGGCCCACCACCAGCACCCGTTTTCCTTTGAGCTCTACGCTCGGCTTCACCACACTCACCTCAACTTCAGCGTGGTCAGCGCGAACAGGGCAAAGACCAGGGCCAGGATCCAGAAGCGCACGATGATTTTCGATTCGCTCCAACCGGCCAGCTCGAAGTGATGATGGATGGGCGCCATGCGAAAAATACGTTTGCCGGTCATCTGGAAAGAGGCCACCTGCAAAATCACCGAAATGGCTTCGAGCACGAAAATGCCGCCGATGAAAAACAGCAAAATTTCCTGCTTGATGATGACGGCAACCGTGCCGATGGCGCCGCCCAGGGCCAGCGAGCCGACATCACCCATAAAGATCTCGGCGGGGTGCGCGTTGTACCACAGGAAGCCCATGGACGCGCCGACCATGGCGCCGCAGAAAATAGTCAGCTCGCCCACGCCGGGAATGTGCTGGATGTCCAGGTATTCGGCGAAGCGCGCGTGGCTGGTGATGTAGGTGAGCACCGTGAGCGCGCCGGAGGCGATGATCACGCAGCCGATTGCCAGACCGTCCAGGCCGTCGGTGAGGTTCACGGCGTTCGACGAGCCCACAATCACCAGCACCAGGAAAATCAGAAATGGCAGGAAAGCCACCGGCCACAAGCGCGGGTCGGAGAGCAGCGGAGTGATCACCAGATCGGGATGAATCTTTTTGAAGAAGGGCATGATCAGGGCCGTCGAATAGACGCCACTGGCTTTAAGCAGCAGGAGCACGATCCCCACGGCGAACGAAGTGAGGATCTGCAGAAAGATTTTTGTGCGTCCGGTGAGCCCGAGGTTTCGTTTGCGGACCACTTTGCTGAAATCGTCGGCAAAGCCGACCGCGGCAAACGCCAGCGTGGAAAACAGCGCCAGCAAGACATAAGGATTGCGCAGGTCGGCCCACAGCACCGTGGAAACCACGATGGTGATGATGATGAGCATGCCTCCCATGGTCGGCGTGCCGGCCTTGGCCTGGTGGCTCTCCGGCCCCTCCTCGCGAATGTATTGCCCGATCTGCAATTCGCGCAACCGCCGCACCACCAGCGGCCCCAGCACCAGGCTCAGGCTCAGCGCGGTGAGCCCGGCAAAGGCGGTGCGCACGGTGATGTAACGGAAAACATTGAGCGGGCTGAAGAAGGGCTGAAGCGCGAAGTAGAGAAGATAGTAGAGCATATCAGCCCCGCTTCTCTTCAGCATGGGCGGCGCGGCGAACAGTTTTGTCCTGAGCAGCCAGGCGAACGGCTTCGACCACGCGCTCCAGCCGTACCCCGCGCGATCCCTTTACCAGGACCAGGTCGCCCGCTTCCGCGAAGCTGGAAAGAAATGCGCCCGCCTCCTCCGCCGAAGCGAAGAAACGGGCGCGCGCCACAGGATGGCCGGCCTCGATGGCCCCGCGCACCAGTTCCTCGGCCAGGCCGCGCACTCCGACAATCCAGTCTACTGACCCGCTGGATGCGGCGTGGCGGCCGGCGTGGCGGTGGAGTTCGGGAGCGGAGGGACCCAGTTCGAGCATCTCTCCGGCAACGAGCACACGGCGGCAATAGCCCGGCGCGCGCGCCAGCAGATCGACCAGCGCGGCGAGCGCCGCGGGACTCGAGTTGTAGCAATCGTTTAACACCGCAACGCCATTCTCCAAGCGCAGCACTTCGCCGCGCATGGCGGCGGGCCGCAGCCCGTCGAAGACGCTCTGCGCTTCCTGCGCAGTGATCTCCCAGAGGCTCGCCGCCGCCAGCGCAGCCAGCGCGTTGCTGACGTTGTGGCGCCCGGCCAGCGGCAACCGCAGTCGCGCGCGGCCGGCAGGCCCGACAAAATCAAATGCGCTGCCTTCGAGCCCCAGCTCTTCGATCTTTTCCGCGCGGAACTGCGCCCCGGAGCTTTCGCCGAACAGCAGCACGCGGCCGCGATGGACCTCCGCGAAGCGAGCGACGCGGGGATCGTCGGCGTTGAGCACCGCCACCGGCGCATCGCCGGCCAGCCCTTCGATCAGCTCGCGCTTGGCCAGGGCGATTTCGTCAATCGAACTGAAAAACTGGAGGTGCACCGGCGCGACGTTGGTCACCACGCCGGCTTCGGGCCGCGCCATCCACGCCAGCCGCGCAATCTCGCCGCGCGCGCTCATGCCCATCTCGATCACCGCGGCGCCGTGGGACTCGTCCAGGCGCATCAGGGTGAGCGGCACGCCGAACTGGTTATTGAGGTTGCCCTGCGATTTCAGGACACCGACCCGCGCGCCCAGCAACGCCGCCAGGATTTCTTTCGTGGTGGTTTTGCCCATCGAGCCAGTGACACCCACCAACCTCCGCGCTGCGCCGGCCTGGCCCCAGGCGATGCGCACCGCGCGCGCCAGGAGTTGGAGCGCCCCCAGGGTATCCTCCACGACGAACAGGCGGCCGCGCAGCGCGGCGTCGAAACCGGCCAACCGCTCGCGGGAGACCACGGCCGCGGCAGCGCCGGCAGCAAAGGCCGCGCCGATAAAGTCGTGGCCATCGTGACGTTCGCCTCGCACGGCGAAAAACAGCTCGCCGCGAGCCACGGTGCGCGAGTCAATGGAGACTCCAGCCAGTTGCTGGCCGGGGGCGAGCGATGCGGGAACGACGCCACCCAGCGCGCGGGCCACTTGTTCCAATGTCCAACGCATGGACGCTTGCTCGAGCCGGTTTGTATGCGCGTGGGCGCCACGTCGGGATTGAACTCGGCGTGCTCTTCCGGCCTTGCTCCTGTTCCGGCCCGCGAAGGCCGGGGATTGTTACTGCTGGCGATAACCCAGTGCGCGCAAAACGCGGCGCGCCTGCTGTCCATCGCTGAATTCGATGGTGCGGTCGTTCAGCACCTGGTAGGTTTCGTGGCCCTTTCCGGCCAGCAGAACGATGTCGCCAGGCCGGGCCATCTCCAGCGCCATCTCGATAGCGCGCTCGCGGTCGGGCTCGATCACGTAGTTGCCCTGCGAGCGCTGCAGGCCGATCACGGCATCGTTGATGATGTTAAGCGGGTCCTCGTGGCGCGGGTTGTCGCTGGTCAGCACCACGCGGTCGCTCATCGCGCCCGCGGCCTCGCCCATCAGCGGACGCTTGGTGCGGTCGCGCTCGCCGCCGCAGCCGAACAGGGTGATGATGCGGCCGTCGCGGACCAGTTCGCGCGCGGTCTTGAGCAGGTTGCGGAGCGCATCGTCGGTGTGGGCGTAATCCACCACCACCAGGAAGGGCTGGCCCGCGTCCACCCGCTCGAAGCGCCCGGGGACGTGGGTGCAGCTTCGGATGCCCGCCTCGATGGCGGCACAGTCCACCGAAAGGGCAAGCCCCGCGCCGATGGCCGCCAGCAGGTTGTAAACGTTGATGCGCCCCACCAGCGGCGATACCGCTTCGATGCGTCCGGCCGGCGTTTGCGCAGTGAATTCCAGACCGGCAAAGGACAGAGAGAATTTTTTCGTGGAGATGTCCGCCTCAGCGGACAAACCGTACGTCCACGTCTCTCCGGCCAGGCCGGCCAGTTCGGGCGCGTGCGGGTCGTCGGCGTTGACGATGCCAAAGCGCGGCGCAGGCCCGCCGCAACCTTCGAAGAGGCGCCGCTTGGCGGCGAAGTATTCCTCCATGGTCTTGTGGAAATCGAGGTGGTCGCGGGTAAGATTGGTGAAGACGGCCACGGCGAAGGGCAGGCCCCACACGCGGTCCATGGCCAGGGCGTGCGAGCTGACCTCCAGGGTGGCATGCGTGCCGCCTGCGTCGCGCACCTCGGCGAAGAAGCGCTCGAGCTCGAGCGATTCCGGCGTGGTCTGCCTGGCTTCTTGTTCGCCCAGCGGCGTGCGGTAAGCGATGGTGCCGAACAGGCCGGTACTGTGCCCCGCGGCGCGCAAGATGGAATCCAGCAGAAAAGATGTTGTCGTCTTGCCGTTCGTTCCGGTGATGCCGGCAAGTTGCAGCGCCTGGGCCGGATGTCCATAGAAATTTGCGGCGATGGTGGCCAGCGCGTGCCGCGCGTTAGGGACCCGCACCCAGGCGACGGAAGCAGCAGCAACCGGCGGCCGCTCGTGCTCGCTGACGATGGCCGCGGCCCCACGGTCAATGGCCTGGCCGAAGAAGCGGTTGCCATCGGTGGCTTCGCCGTGGATGGCGACGAACAAGCCGCCGGGCGTCACCTTGCGGCTGTCGTAGGCGATAGAAGAAATCGGCGCCTCGCCGCCACCCAGGACAGTGACGTGCCCGATTCCCTCCAGCAGTTCCCCAAGGTTCATCGCCACGCTCATACGTTTTGACCGCTCGCGCTCCACTTTCAATGGCACGATCTGTTTTACGCTCGCTGACAAGCTCAATTTCCTTTCTGGGCTACGGTCTGATACCCGGCCCCGTTCGCAAAACGCACTACAATCCTGCTTCCCGGGCGCACGCGCGCTCCGGCTTGTGGCACCTGCTCGACGGCCACGCCGCTGCCCACCGGTACCGGGTTGAGTCCCAGCCGCACGCACTCCTCGATAAATGCGCGCACCGTCTGGCCCGCAAAGGCCGGGACGCTCACTCCATCCTCGCTTTCGAGGACCAGCGTCGCCGTGGTCTGGCTGGGCTTGCCGGAAGATTCCTCGCCGGCTTGCGGCGCAGACTGCTCGCGGCTGTCCAGGATTTGCGCCGGGTCGAAATCGCTCAGGTCGGTGTCATCCACAACCTTCTCCCTGGGCCCTTGCGAGCTCTGCGCAGTCGAGGTAAGCGGCACATCGGGTGTGACGCGCAGATACGCCAGTGTCTGCTGTGCCACAGTGCGGAAGAATGGCGCTGCAACCTCGCCGCCGTGGTGTCCGCCGACCGGAGAATCCAGCACTACAAGTACGGTGATTGCCGGCGTATTCACCGGTGCAAAGCCAACAAACGACGCGATGTAGTCGCGCAACGAGTATCGCCCGCTGCTCGGATCGATCTTTTGCGCCGTACCCGTCTTTCCTCCTGCCGTGTAGCCCTCGAGTTTGGCCAGCCTCCCTGTTCCTACAAGCACGACGCCTTCCAACATCTGCCGCATCGTCGCCGCCGTGTCCGGCCGGATTACGCGGCGCGGCGTAGCGGCCGAGGAAAGGTCCTGGCGCGGGGAAACCATCTGCGCGCCGCGGCGCATCTCGCGCACCACCCGCGGGCGGAGAAGCATTCCTCCGTTGGCGATGGCGGAAATCGCGCTGACCAGTTGCACCGGTGTAACTCCAATTTCCTGCCCCATGGAGATTGCGCCGATGGAAATCGGCGACCAGGCCTCGACGCGCCGCAACAGGCCGCGCGTCTCGCCAGGCAGCTCAATCCCTGTGGGAGCGCCGAAGCCGAAGGCGCGGATGTACTGATAAAACTTGGGAGCCCCCAGGCGCAGGCCGAGCTTGATGGCCCCGATGTCACTGGAGTTGGAGATTACCTGCGACACGCTGAGCACGCCGAAGGGCTTGTGGTCGCGGATGCGGTGCTTGCCGATAAAGATCGCCCCCATCTGGCAATCGATCAGGTCATCGGCACGCGTGATCCCCTCTTCCAGCGCCGCCGCCACGGTGACGATCTTGAATGTCGAGCCGGGCTCATAGAGCGCAGAGACAGCGCGATCGATGCGCGCGTCGGCCGGGCTGGTGGACGCGGTGTTGGGATTGAATACCGGCCAGTTGGCTACCGCCAGCAGTTCGCCGGTATTGGGGTCCTGCACGATGATCGTGCCGGCACGCGCCTGGGTCCTGGCGATTGCCGCGGCCAGTTCTTTTTCCGCGATGTACTGGATGTTTTCGTCGATGGTCAGGACCAGACTGGCCGCCGTGCCGGCTTCGCCGCCGCGGCGCTCGTACCACCTCCGCCGCGCGTCGGCCATGACCAGCATTTTCCCGCCGCGAATACGCAGTTGCTCATCGAAGGCGTATTCGATGCCGCCCAGGCCGCGGTCGTCGATGTCCACGTAGCCCAGCAGGTGGGCGGCGAGACTCCCCATGGGATAGGAGCGCTGGAATTCCTTCTGGAAGTACACGCCGCGCAGGTTGAGCGCCTGGATGCGCGCGGTTTTCTCCGGCGGGAGCTTGCGCGCGATCCACACGAACGATTTCGAGCTGCTGAGCCGCTGCTCGATTTCTTCCTGCGGTGTCTCCAGGACGCCGGCCAGCAGCCGTGCCACCATGGCCGGGTCGGCAATCTCCACGGGCACCGCGAAACAGGAGTCCAGCGAGACGCTCATGGCCAGCTCATGCAGATTGCGGTCGTAGAGCCCGCCGCGCCGCGGGCTGACCTCCACCACGCGCTGCTGCTGGCGCCGCGCGCGCGCCTGGTATTCACCATAGCAGTAGATTTGGAGATAAATCAGGCGGGCCAGCACCGCCCCCAGCCAAAGGGCCGCGAGAAAGGCCAGGAGCACGATGCGCGTGCGGGGACGGCGCCGATCCATTCCGGTGCGAAGCAAGTTGTCCGTTTCTGCGGCGCCCACCCCTCACCCGGAGCGGCGCGAAAAGATTCTTTCCGCCTGTCGGCCGTGGCGGTTATTGCGCCGCGCTGGCCTGCCCCTGGCGTGCCTGAGCCAGCATCGAGCCGGGCATCTGCGTGGCCGGAGAGAACTGGCCGGGAACGGGCACGGTCAGCCCAAGCTGCTGGCGGGCGATCACGTCAATGCGCCCCGGCGAGCGCAGCGCCGCGGCCTGCAGCTTCAATTCCTGGTTGAGTTCGGAGGCCTCGGCGCGCGTGGCCTTGAGCTCTTCCACCTGATAGCGCAGCGCCAGGCACTGGAAATATTGACAGGAGTAGGCCAGCACGAATGCCGCCAGCAGCGCTCCGGCCACTGCCAGCCGGCAAAACTCGCGCGACTGTCCGGGAGCCACGTGACGAACCAGGCGCGAGTTGTCAATCCGCTTGACGGTCAGGAATTCCGTCATGACGCCTCTCTCATGTCTTTTGTGCCGTTTAGCGGGGCGCGCCTCTCGGCCACGCGCATCTTCGCGCTCCGCGAGCGCGGGTTCGCGGCCAATTCCGCCGCCCCGGGCTCGATCACTTTCTTGGTCAGAACTTTGAGCACGCCTTGCTGCGCCAGCCGGCGAAACGCGTGCTTGACGCGCCGGTCTTCGAGCGAGTGGTAGCTCAGCACCACCATGCGTCCTCCGGAAGAAATCGTGGCAGGGGCTCGGTCAAGAAACTGCTCGAGTTCCTCCAACTCTCTATTCACCGCTATCCGCAGCGCCAGAAATGTTTTTGTCGCGGGATGCAGTTTCTGCCTTCCCCTTTTTTGGGCCCCTGCCACAACCGTTGCCAGGTGTTCGGTGTCCCGGATGGGACGGCTGCGAACGATGTTCCTGGCGATCCTGCGTGAATCCCGCTCCTCACCGTAGTGGTAGAGCAGGTCGGCCAGCTCGCGCTCTGACCAGCGATTCACAATCTCTGCCGCTTTGTCTGCGGCGCCCGTATCCATGCGCATGTCCAGCGGGCCCGCGCCGCGGAAGGAAAAACCGCGCTCCATGCTGTCCAGCTGCAGGCTGGAAACTCCCAGGTCGGCCACGATCCCGTCCACCGACTGGATCCTCAAGCGCTCGGCAATTTCAGCGATGTGTGAGAAGTTGTCGTGCACCAGCGTCACCCTTTCCCCGAACTCTTCCAGACGCCCCCGCGCGATCTCCAGCGCCTGCGCGTCGCGGTCAATCGCTACCAGCAGCCCGCTGGTCAGCCGGCGGGCGATCTCCACGGCATGGCCGCCCGTGCCGGTGGTTGCATCCACATACGTCCCGTCCGGCCTGATCTGCAGCCATTCCAAGACCTCGTTGAGCAGGACCGGCGTATGCAGCCCGGTCACCCTTAAACACCCAAATCACTCAGGACCTTCCAGTCGTCGTCCGTGATCGGGCTGGCTTTCAGGTGCTCCAGGAATCGCGCGTGGTTCCAGACCTCGAGGGACGTCAGCTTGCCCATCACGTCCACTTCCCCGCGCATGTCCGCCGCCTCGCGCAGCACCGGAGGAATCAGCACCCGGCCTTGTCCGTCAAGCTTGACCGGTTGCCCGTAATAGCTCGTACGCGTCAGAAACTTCTGCTTGGCGGCGTTGTGCGAGGGCAGCTTCGCCAGCTTCTCCTCGATTTCCGTCCATACCTTCATCGGGTAGATCTGCACGCGGTCGCCATTTTCACTGGTGACGTAGAATTCCTCGCCGTATTCGGCCAGGCCTTCCTGAAAGACGGCAGGGATCTTGAGCCTGCCCTTCGGGTCGACCGTAGCCGGATGGTTCCCCCGCAACATGTTGTGACCAGCCTGAAAGCACGACCTCGACGCCCCGTCTTGGCCACTGCTTTACACTTAAGACCACTTTCATCCACTTTGTGCCCCGATTGTAGGCCGGATGGCGCTGCTGTCAAGAGCAATCGAAACTTATTATTGATGCTGTGGAAAAGTGGTACTGGTAGGGGTTGGGCGGGGCTGCTTGCACAACCTGTGGGGTTCGGTCACGGACGACACGACGACAGCTTGCTTAGTACTTCCCAAGAGCGTTGCGTAGCCTTGTAGCCAAAGAGTTACTGGAAGCTGGTTGTACAAGCCTCGGTGACCCTGTCGGAGTGCCAGAGCCCTTCCCTGGTGGTCATTCCCGTAGTCGTCACTTCAGGGCGATTCGGCGCCCGGACCGGCGGTGACGCGCAGGTTGCTCATCTCTTTCAAAAGTCCCTGCTCGTTGGGATTGAGCCCTTCGGTGAATTTCGGGTCGTTGAGCTTGGCTTGGCGCTCTTCATCGCTGAGGCCATTCAACGAGGCCAGCCTGCGCTTCAGTTCCTGCCGGCGGTCGGGAGTCAGTTGCTTCCATTTCGGAAGAATTTCCTGGCGGACGCGCTGCCTTTGTTCCGGCGGCATATTCTCCCAGACCTTGGCGCGGTCGCGGAGGGTGTGCCGCTCCTCGGGCGTGAGCTGCTGCCAGGATTTCAGCCGATCTCGGATTTGCGCCTGCTGGTCCGGCGGCAAACTGCGAAAGCGCTGATTGTTCTGCAGGAAGCGTTCCTGCTCCTCAGGGGGCATCTGCTGAAGGCGATCCATCCACTGCGGAGGGACTCCGGCAGCAGTTTTCTGCGGGGTCTTGCCGGGCTGCTGAGGCGCTGTGCTGGTGGGTAGCGAACCGCCCTCGGTCTCAGCCTTGTTCTGCTTGTCTTGCTGCCTCTGCTGCTCTTTCTCCTTTTTTCTCTGGGCCTTGGTTTGCTTGTCCGGGCGCTTCTTGCCTTGCCCCAGTCCGCGCTGCGCGAAGGCCTCGGGAGCCAACAGACTTACCGCGGCGACTCCCAAGATCAGAGCCCTTCGCCAACCAGCGACTTTTGTCATCCGTGTGATCATCGCAACGCCGCAGACCGCCAGCTAATCTTTGGGGATCTCCGAGAGCGCATCAAAATCCGCCAGCACTTCGTAGTTCTCGAGGACGCGCAAATCCTTGATCATGCGGAACTCTTCCTCCGTCTGTCCCTGCGTCTGCAGATTGCCTTGCGGAGGCAGGTCAGCCGCGGGCTTGAGGACCGAGACCCAGATGCCCATCACCAGCAGCGCGGCGGTGGCCAGCGCCAGACGCGGCTGCGGCAGCCAGGCGAGCCAGGCGCTCGGGCGGGGCTCAGCGGCCAATCGCTGCCGCAGCCGGGCGTCGAAATAGGGCGAAGGTTCGACCGCCGGAGCTTCATCCAGCAGGTTCCACACCCGGCGGAACTCGGCGGCGCGCGAGCGGCATTCGGCGCAGGTTTCCAGGTGCTTTTCGACCTCGCGGCGCTCTGCGCCGTCGGTATGATCGTCCAGGTAGGCGATCAACTGGGTTCCCATTCGTTCACAGGTCATGGCGTCCTTCCTTCGGTTGCGCTCCTGATGCCGCGGGGCACCGCGACAAGCGGAGCCAGTTCCACCCGCAAGGTCTCGTAGGCGCGGAAGAGCAGCGACTTGAGCGCGCTCACCGAACATTCCAGGATGCGGGCAATCTCATCGTAATCGAGCTCGTGATATTTATGCAGCAGGACGGCGGCGCGTTGTTTTTCCGGCAGGGCAAGGATGGAGCGTTGGATTACCGCAGCGCGGTCGCGTTCGATAAGACGCTGTTCGACCAATGGCTGGCGGTCGGGCACCTC
>JBGPJC010000047.1:0-28984 GCA_041485165.1 Terriglobia bacterium
GGCCAGACTGCGCGGCGCGGCGAGCGTGGCGAAATCTGCGTGCGCGGCTGGTCGGTGATGAAGGGCTACTACAACCTGCCCGAGGAAACCTCCCAGGCCATCGACGCCGAGGGCTGGCTGCATACCGGGGATTTCGGCTGGATGGATGCCGAGGGCTATTTGATCTGGAGCGGGCGGCTGACCGACGTGCTGCGCGTGGGCGGGGAAAATGTCTCCGCGCTCGAAGTGGAAAACCTGCTGTGCAGCCACAAGAAAGTCCTCGCCGCCGCGGTGGTGGGCATTCCCGACGAGCGCATGAGCGAAGTGCCCGCAGCCTTTGTGCAGCTCAAGCCGGGCGAGCAGTGCACACCCGAAGAAATCACCGCCTTCGCCGAGCAGCGCATCGCCAGCTTCAAGGTGCCGCGGCTGGTGAGATTTGTCGCCCAGTTTGAGATGACCGGAAGCGGAAAAATCCAGAAGTACCTGTTGCGCGACCGGCTGGTGGCCGAGCTGCATGCGCCTAAAGAAGATTAGCCGCACTCCAGGAAAGCCGGAAGCGCACCGCGCTCAAAACTGGGTGTCGTCCAGCGATTTGCTTTTGCTGCTCTCACCCGCGCCCGGCAGGACCACCGACCAATCCTCGGGGCGGTCCCCCGGCTTCCGCCAGAAAAGGTTGGCTTGGCCGTAGCCCACTTGCCCTTCGCATTGGAACTCGGCGGCGCAGAAATAACGGAAGCCCTGCTTGTTGCGCTCCTGGTGGGAGATGTTGCAGGCGTTGAGCACACGCGCGGTTGCGGCGACCACCCCGCTGCCCGGCGCCTGGAACTGCACCTCGAGTTTGGAGGGAGCGCTGCCGCGCGGCGCGTACGCCGCCCGGACATGCGAGCGCCGCACCAGCTCGTTGGTCCTGCCGCGGTACACGTAGCCATAGAGGATGTCCCGGCCATCGGCCAGGGTGATCTGCGCGGTATTGAAGGCAAATCGCTCGGAAAACTGTGCCGAAGCCCACACCCAGCGCCGGATTCCAGCGCGCGCTCCCCAGCCCCAGGCGTGGTCGCGCGCGCCCATTCCTTGCACCTGCCAGGTTTCTCCGCCCACGCGCGCCATGCCGCGATAGCGGCCCTGCTGTTCATAGTGATGGCTGTTGGTATCGGCCAGGACGGCGTGCGACTGGCCCCAGGAGTACGGCGGATGAATCGCGTCGAACGTCAGGTCCAGCCGGCAGGCGCCATCGTCGTAGAACATCTCCCAGGACTTAAACGGCGCCACCGGACGGAAAAAGAGCGGGCCAAAACTCATGCGCTCTTCGCCGATGTCGCCGGGGATGTTGAAATCCCAGCGCGCGAACTGTGCCAGGAGGACGTCTTCGCGCCACAGGGCAAAGATCACGTCCCCTACGCCCTGGTTGGGAGTGACCCCGGCGTATCCGAATGCGGAGAGCCGCGAGGTGGGGTCGAAAAAGTCGAAGTAATACGCCTCCCGCCAGCTCGGCTCTGCGCCGGTAGGATGAACGTAATCGTCGTGTGGAGTGAGTTCAGCCACGCGATTGCCTCCTCGCTGCCGCCGTCGCCCGCCGCGGCGGGCGACGGCGCTGACTGCAGTCAGTCTAACTGAAATTCTATATTCTTATACCCAGGGAAGCCTCCGCCTCGACAACGGCGCGAACGGTGGCCTCAAAAAACTCGGGCGGTACACTGATGCCGGTGAGCCCGCACTCCAGCAGCCGCGGGATCATCTCAGGATACCGTCCCGCAGGCTCGCCACAGAGCGTACACCCGGCGCCACGCGCGCGGCAGGCCCGGGCGATGCGCTCCATGGCTGCCAAGCCGGCCTGCTCGATCTCGTCAAACGCGCCGATGGAAACCCCGGTGACGTGGGGGAGAAACTCATCGATCCGCGGCGCGTTGGCAGGCGCTTCGACCATCATCCACAATTCAAACTCAGCGGAAGCAAACAGGCCTTCCTCGATCACGATTTCCCGGCAGCGCGCGAGCTCTTCCGCGGTGCGCACGCAGGGCAGAACCACGTCCAGGTTGACGCACCCGGTCTCTCTCGCGCGCTTGACGGCGCGCAGCTCGCTGCGGAAGCTCGGCGTGTCCGCCAGGTAGCGGCTGGCGCCGCGGAGATCCAGCGCCGGGCTGGTCACTTTTCCCTCGTACTCCGCGCCGCCTTCCAGGCCGGCATACTGCTTTTTCGTCATGTTCAGCGTGCGGTACATCACCGGCCGCGGTGCGAAGGCATCGGCCACTTTGTAGATGCTCTCCCAGAAATGCTGGATGAATTTTTCTTCATCGCCGGCGGCCAGCAGCTTGCGCGGGTGGATGCCCAGGGAGAGAGCCAGGGATTCCGAGCGCATCAGCCCGACTCCATCGCAGGGCAGGCGGGCGTACTTCTCCGAGTGTTGGGCGGAGGTCAGGCTGAGGAAAATGCGGGTCTGAGTTGGAGGTCGCGCGCTCACGGGCTCTTATGATTCACCGGGCGTTTCACTGCTCATCCCGCTGCCGCGCGCCGGGCCGCTTGGCCAGGCCCGCGCACGCTGCGGAGAGCCGTGTTATACACCGAACGGCGCTGGGAGGTCTCTCACAAAGATAGCGCGCCTCAAGCGAGAATCAATAGCCGCGGAAACGATGACAGGTCTTGGACTTTCGTGGCTCTTCTGGTATCTGTTCTCATCGGTGTGGCTCCCGCCTCGAGCGGAGGGTTTCCATGAAACGTGTGTCTGCAAAACGAAGCATGCGGATACGGGTCTTCGGTCTTCTCTTCGTTGCCCTGTTTCCCTTGACTGGCTCGCTCTGCTCGCAATCTTCCAGTGCGGATTTGCTCATCCTGAATGCACATGTTGTAACCATGAATCAGGAGCAGCCCTCGGCGCAGGCCATCGCCATTCAAGGAGATCGCATCGCCTGGGTGGGCGGCAATGAAGAAGCGAAAATACTTTTCCGCGGAGCCGCTCACACCCTCGATCTCCATGGCGCAACCGTTTTACCGGGAATCATTGATGCCCATACCCATCTGCTCGAATTAGGTCAAAGCTTGCTGAAGCTGAACCTGAAAGATGTCCCCACAGAAAAAGAGGCCATCGACCGCGTCCGGCAAAAGACAGCATCCACGCCTCGGGATGAATGGATTCTGGGGTGGGGCTGGGACGAGGGCCAATGGGCTGCGCATTACCCTGCCAATCAAGGATTGAGCGACGTCTCTCCGCGCAACCCCGTCTATCTAGCCGGTCTTCACAGTTATGCCGCCTGGGTCAACAAGCGAGCGCTCGAGCTGGCTCACATCAACAAAGATACAGCCGACCCTGAGAATGGAAAGATCCTCCGGGATGAAAAGACCGGCGAACCTACCGGCATCTTGCTCAACCGCGCCCAGGAATTAGTGCAGAAGCGCATCCCGGCGATGACGCTGGAGCAGGTGAAGCGCGCCATCGAGCTGGCCGCCCGGGAGTGCATCCGCAACGGCCTGACCTCGGTGCACGAAGCCAGAGTGACGCCCATCCTGATTCCGGCATATCGAGAGTTGATCGCCGAAGCGCGCATGCCGCTGCGCATTTACGCCATGCTCGATGGCGCCGACAAAACCCTCGTCGCGGAATGGCTGGAGCGAGGACCCCAGATCGATGCGCGCCATCAATTGACCATCCGTTCGTTCAAGCTCTTTGCCGATGGGGCGCTGGGTTCTCGAGGCGCGGCGCTCCTCAAACCCTACAGCGATGATCCGCAAACAACGGGAGTGATCACAACTCGCGAGCCCGAAATTTACAGCCTGACGCGTCGCGGGCTGCAGAGAGGGTTTCAGGTTTGTACTCATGCCATCGGCGATGCCGCCAATCACAGCGTGCTCGATGCCTACGCGCGGGCGCTCGCCGAGGCGCCTGAAGCGCAAGACCCGCGCCTGCGCGTCGAACACGCTCAGGTATTGGCTCCGCAGGACATTCCCCGCTTCGCGAAACTCCGCATCCTCGCCTCGATGCAGCCCACGCACTGCACATCGGATATGGGCTGGGCGGAAAAGCGCCTCGGTGCCGAGCGCATTAAGGGAGCGTATGCCTGGCGATCCCTGCTTCGCGCCGGCGCTCGCCTACCGCTTGGCTCGGATTTCCCCGGTGAGACAGTGAACCCATTCTTTGGTATTTATGCTGCCATCACCCGGCAGGACCCGGCAGGTAACCCGCCCGGCGGCTGGTATCCTGAGCAAAGGATGACCCTCGAGGAGGCTTTGCGCGGCTACACCGTCGAAGCAGCCTATGCTGAGTTCGAAGAGAACGCCAAGGGCGCTATCGAAAAAGGCAAGCTTGCCGATCTGATTGTCATCTCCAAAGACATTCTGAAACTCCCGCCCCAGGAAATTCTATCCATCCGCGTTCTGAAAACGTTTGTTGGCGGTAAGCCCGTCTATGACTCCGGCCACTGAGAGTGAAAATGTGTAGCTCAGGTCCCGTCCCGGTCGGGTTTTGACCGGGACTGACCTGAGGCCGTTACTCCATGCGCTGCGCAAATATGCCTGATAGATAGCGACGCGCACTGATAGCCACAATCACCCACAAAACAGCGACCACGGCGGCGATGGCCAAGCCCTTTGGCTCCAGGAACAAGTGGAACAGGAGAATGTTGACGATCACTGGCCCCAGCAAGACGAGCGCCAGCGGCACATAGCGATTGACCAGCAGAAGCGCCCCACCGATCACCTGAATGCCAGCGACAACCACCAGATAGTGCGACTGGAAAAGGGCTGCGATGAATTGCCCGGCCAGCCCGGCTGGAGGAGGCCCCATTGGAATGAAGTGTAGGAAACCATTAAGCCCGAACACAAGAAATATCAGACCAAGCAGGATTCGTGCGATCAATGCTGCAATTTTCATAGAGACTCCTCTCTGCATCAGACTGGGAACATCGACTAGATTAGACTTGCCTGTGTTTGCACCAGTGCCCCCATCGATTTGAAATATGTTTGGCGAGTGGCCCGCCGGTCCCTCTTGGAATTTCATCTTGACGGCGTGACACGACGAGAGGATATCACTGCTACAGTTCACGCCAGCGCATTGAAACGAGGGGCGCCCCGACCTCGATCTGTAAGACTGGCCCACCCGCCTGTCCACAATTGAACAGACACTCGCCCTGATTATTCTCTAAAGTGCTCCTTGGATTCGCCAGAACGCTGACGGCCATGTCCCCCCGGGGGAGTGACTGCACACGGTAGCCCGAGAGGGCCTTTGCAGTTTGACCGACTTGGAAGCTGCCCGTGGCCGGTAGTTTTCGATGAAACCCATCGAGTGACAAGCCGTGGGCGGTGCTCAGGCGCAATCCATCACTGAAGTCGTCGACGGAGCTGTGGAATGGACGTTTCCATGCTCCTTCTCACTCGTCAGAGGAGAAAACAGATGAAACCCAGCAGCAAGAATGTGATCGAAGGTAACCTTCATGAATTGAAAGGCAAAGTCAAAGAGAAAGCAGGCCAGATCACCAACAACCCTGAACTGGAGGCCGAAGGCCAAGACGAAAAGATCGCCGGCAAAGTCCAGAAGAAAGTCGGACAGATTGAGAAGGTGTTCGAGAAGTAGGTGAGCTGGCCTCTGCGCAGTGCATCGTAGCACGCAGAAAGGAAAAACTTCCGCCCAGCCGGCCGCGAGCTAAGAGTCAGAAGAGAGGAGGATCCACAGTGCTGCTACTGATTATCATTCTGGTGTTGGTCTTAGGGGGCGGTGGTGGGTACTACGGTCATAACCGCTGGGGTTACGGTGGGGGTGCAGGCGTGGGGTTAGGTACCATTTTAATGATTCTTCTCATCGCCTATCTGTTGGGAGTTTTACGCTGAGGGCGGGTGGCCCGCTGGATGACCGCGCACGCGATTGCCGGAGAATTCCACTGATACCCATCCCCTGACCTCCATCTATGGTACATTTCCCCCATGACGGCGCCACCTACCTTTTTGCGGGCGGCCCTATCCTGCATCCTGATCCTTGCGGGTCTCGGCGCCTTCGCCGGCTCCAAGGACAAGGAGCGGGCGCCGCGATTCAACGCCAAGACCACCGACGGTGAGAAGTTCACCAATGACTCCATCAAGGGAAAGGTCGTCCTTCTGGAGTTCTGGACCACTTGGTGCGGATTCTGCTACGACGAAGCGGCCTTTGTTGACAAGATCGGTAAGGAGTTCGCCCCCAAGGGACTAATCCTTCTGGCCATCAACGTGGGCGAGTCCAAGAAGACCGTCAAAAAGTATCTCGACCTGCATCCTCGGAATTGCAAGATTGTCCTGATGGAGGACACCAATCTGGCTGCAATGTACCAGGCCACGGTCTACCCCATCTACGTGGTGATCGACCGCGACGGCAACATCTCCGCAACCCAGCGCGGCGCCAGCGGCGAAGCGGCCCTCCGAAAATTGCTGTCCACCGCCGGCCTTGAGTCCCCCGACGACTCCGATTCCAACTAATCTCCCGCTTTTCTCCGTTCTCTCTGTTAAGTCCTTTCTTTTTCTTTTTTCCTCTCTATCCACTATCCACTGACCCCTGACCACACTCTTTTCCGCTCCGTGCTCTCCGTGCTCTCTGTGTCCTCTGCGTTAAATCCCTTCTTTTTCTTTTTTCTTCGCTAGCCACTAACCACTAACCACTGATCACTACAAATCCGGCAACAGATAATCGTTCCGCTCGGCAGGGTCCTGGGAGAAATACTGCACGAACTCCCAGTCATTCCCCTCGGAATCGTAGAAGTAGACGCGCTTGCGGTGGCGGTGCGCGTTCGGCGGGGTCGATTCCCGGTATCCTGCTGCTTTCAACCTGCTACGCAGCGCCTCTGCGTCATCCACCTCGTAGGCCAGGTGGTTCACTCCCGGCTCGCCCTGATACGGCACCCAATGTCTCTGGGAATCTGCTTTCGCTGGATTCAAGACGATGTAAGTTTCATCAGTTCCTACGTGAACCCATCGTGTGCCATGGCAAATGCCTTCGCCGCGCACGCGGAACTCAGGAAACGCTGTCTTCAAGAAACGAATCATGGCCTCGACATCACGTACGTTGAGGTTGGCGTGTTCAAGCCGGCATGGCATCGGACACCTCTAGGCTGCTCAACTCCTGATTAGGCGGGCCCGCCCAAACCGCCATGGCGGGCGGCCGTCACTTAGCAGAAAGAAATCCCCGCAGCTTCCCCAAACGGCGCGGCAGCAGGAGGTGTGAGAAATCTCGGTAGCGCCTCGCGGAATCGCCCCGAGTTTGAATCGCGTGATCCGCCCTGTCAAACCCGAAACCAAACATGCGATCACGGGTTCCTCTTACCGTTCGAACCTGCCGCAGAAACTGGCGCATTTCGGCTTGCGAGAAGAGAAGAACCTGCGGTGCCCACCAAGTTCCCAACTCACGCCGTTGAGCCGCGTCTACTGCCGGATAGAGTGCAACCAAACAAAAGAAGTCCGCCTGTGGTGGGCAGTCGAAGTTGTTGAACCACGTATGGTAGCGGAATGGTCTCTTAGTCCGCGCCGTCGCAGTCGGGCTGGAATACGTTCGTGACGACTTGACCTGTATGCAAGCTACTCGGACCCTTCGACCGCGACGCCGCGCAATGATCAGGTCCACGCCGGGTTGCTGGCGGGAGACTGGGACATACAAAGAATAACCTTTCGTCGCCGGGAGCAACCGAGCGAGTTGCTGAGCGACACAAAATTCTGAGTACGGGAGCGCAAAGATCGATTCCATCGTCTACCTCGAGATCGCTGCTGCGTAGCGAGCTGGCGCTCAAGCGCGGTCCGTTTTTGGCCGTCGCCCGGAGCGCCGTGTTAGGCTGTGTTTATCGCTCCATCCTACCTTCGAAAAGCGGCTGCAACCGAGCCTGAACAAACGTTTCGAGAAACGATAGCGCATGCACGTTTACGGAGATGTCCACTAACAGGTTACAGCGGCTCGTGTTTTCCTTAATCCAGTTCCCGACGGTCGATTCGTCAAGCCGGTCGATTTCGCCCTGCTTCGCTACTGGCACGACTGCCTTAACACGCTGCTCGTATTTAAGAATCGATTTGGCGAGATTACTTCCTGAACTCCGAGGATTGTAGTGCTGGCTGGTATAGCGAGCGTTGCTGTGTTGACCAGCCTTGCCGACCTTGAGGCAGCACTTACCGACCGCAAACCAATAAATCGCCTGTTTAAGGGACGGCAGCTTGGTGGGCGGCCTATGCGGAGCGGCGAGAAATTCAGCCTCGACAGATCCGTTCGGAAGCGAGACACCAGCGTGGGCAGCCGCTGAGACAAAGGCCGCGACCAACCTATCGAGCTGTTCCGCGTTTGTCGGGACTTCCGGTTCCATCTGAGAGTTGCGAGCGGGCGGCCCACCGATTCCTATTGGAATTTCAGCTTGACGGAGCGACACGACGAGAGGATACCATTTCCATAGTTCACCGCAGCGTAATGAAACGAGGGCACCCTGACCTCGACCTGTAACGCTCGACCACCCGCCTCTTCCGCTTCAGCTTTTGAGGCTCAAGGCTTTGGCAACGTGCTCCCACACTTTTCCAAGGTAACTCGGATCCTCGCCAAACGGGGTCGGGAGAGCGATTGTGCGGACCTGCTTCTCGCCGAGCATGGCGCAGCGTTCTTCGGCCTTGGGGTCTATTACGAGTACTCTCAGTTCCGGGTTTAGGAGTGACGCGCTCCTTAACTTCGTTAGTGCATCGTAGTCCCTAAACGAATACCCGATCGAAATGACCAGTTTCGCATTATCGAGCGTTCTTTGAAGATAGTCGTACGCTGTGAAGAAGGGATCCTCCAACGCAATTTTTGTTTTCGCGGGATAGATCAGAACGTTCTGATGGGGGCCGTCAGTCTCCGCGAACTGGTGAAACGGAATTTTAACTATCAGATCACGGACGCGGCCCCACATCGTTGAGCCATGTAGCTTAAACAAAATTATCTGCTTACCATCTTCTGAATAACAATAAGAATCAAAAACATCGCGCGCCCAGACTAGCGCGTCTTCGGACGAATCATAGCGAAATCCGTCGACCATCGCATAATACCGAGAGCCCGAGCGGCAATAAGTCTCGACCGCGAGGTCATAGTTAGTGGTGAATATCACAAGCGGAGATTTCGAGGAATGCATGTGCTGGAACAGACCATCAAGAAGAGGCGTAAAAAGTGCCGAGAGCTTTCGCGCATCCGTGATACCCATATATGTGTGGAAGATTCTTTTGCGTAGGATCAGCGAAATCTCGTCCGCCTCAATAGCTGTACGTTCGAAATACTTATTCTCCGCCGAGGCTTGACGCTTAGTGGCTCCTCGGGACTCCCCGATGACATCAACAAGCTTTGGATGAGCATACCCTGCATCGACATAGGCCTTTCCGGAGAGTTCATCAAGCTGCTCGAGTACTTGCTCAAGGTCGTTGGTCAGCCCTAAGAGCGCCCTGAACAGTGGCTTCCCTTTGAGATCCGAATGCTCTCGAATCCGCTCTAGGAACTCGGCCATGAGGGGCATGCCTAGCGGCTTCGAAGCACCAGCTCCTAGAAAAAGGATAATCGGTGCTCGTGTTATATCCTGGCTGTACAAGGATTGCTGCCTTCCTGTAGGACGGTTGCCGGCGGCTTGTTACCAACTCCCGCGCTCCATAATACAGTGGAGCTTCTTCGCTCTACAACGGCCAGAGCCGGTGGCCCAGCGGCCCCTTTTGGAACTTCATCTTGGCTGCGCGACACGGGGAGAGGATACCACTTCTATAATTCACCGCAGGTCAATCGGTTCGGACATCCGCAAGCAAGAGAGATTCCTCGCTGCGCTCGGAATGACGGATGTGGCCCAAGGGAAGTCTGACTTTGATGGATCAGTGAGGCTCGGCCACCCGCCGCGTTCCACAAGATCTCGCTTGGCTGTAAAGGCGAATTATCAGACAAGTGGTCGCGAGTTGCCGGTCTGCTATCGCGTGACATTTTCGGCTACCTTTCCTTTGTCTGAATTGGGAATCATTAAGTATTTCTTGAACTCGTCCCGGCTGAAATGGCGCGCTTGATTCTCTTCCAAATCATCTAGCAAATCGTCCACGACACTTTCCAGTTCTGGAAGTTCCTTGGCTTCATCTTTTAGGAACTGCATGGCGAGCTGCTTGAAGGCCTCCAATGCTGTAATGATTACATTCCATTCTGTGAGAATTGATTCTCTAGCTCTGAAGAACGCAAGCGGCTTGTCCGCGTGAAAACCAGCTTTGTTCCGGAACCTGCGGAGGGTGCCCCACGCAGGTTCCATCTGCGCCCAGGCTTGCTCGATCACAAGCTCGCGATCCGGGAACAGTTCCTTCCAAAGCTTGATGACGTCCATTCCATCCTTGCTCTTGTCTATGAAGATGCTAAACCAGCTTAATTGCACCGTTCTGAGGGCTGCGGCGAAGTCAGCTGCCGTTCGACTTACGGGAGTTATCGGCACAAATTCTTCACTCTTAAATGCTTGCCATGACGCATGGATGTCTAGGAATTCAATAAGCTTTACGCGAAAAACTACATAACGCCGCAACGCATGCTTTCTCATTTCGCGGTTACTCATTCATGCCCCCTTTTGTCCCAATTTGCCGAAGGGATGAATATATTATGTCTTCGGAGATATCCGTAAAGCTTGTGACGATAAACTCCCGCCGAATGGGAATCCGCCGCAAGTGGACGCGTAGTCGGCTAACCGGAGATCTGCTCCGAATTGTCACCGTGGCGATCGTGCCTGGATCAAGGAGTACTTGGAAAGTGGCCCACTTCCGCCCCGTTCGCTGCACTGCCGTCTGGTCCCCGCTCCTGTACAATGTCCAATTCCAACGCGCCTGATTGCAGATCGTAGGCATCACCGCCGAAGCACGGAAGTGTGGACTTGCTCCGCGACGGGTGAACAGGCAGGATGGGATCATTCTGACCAGGGAATACACAAGGCCATGGACGATCAAAGCGTAGTTGTGGTGGGCGGGACCGGAGACCAGGGGCTCGGTCTGGCGCTGCGCTGGGCCAAGGCCGGGCGGCGCGTGTTCATCGGCTCGCGCGACCGCGGCCGCGCCGAGCAGGCTGCCGCGAAGGTCAAGGCCGCGGTCGGCCCGGCCGCGCTCGTAGAAGGATATGAGAATTCCGAGGCCGTTACCCGCGCTTCCCTGGTGGTGCTTTCCGTACCTTTCGGCGCACAAGTCGCTATACTCACCGGCCTCCGCGGACGCCTCCGGCCCGGCCAACTGTTGGTGGACCTGACGGTGCCGCTCGAAGCGACCATTGGCGGGTCGCCGTCGCGCGTGCTGGGCGTTTGGGCCGGCTCCGCCGCCGAGCAAGCCGCGGCAAACGTGCCGGAAGGCGTTGTCGTGGCCGGGGCATTTCATAATGTTTCCGCGCACGCGCTGCAGCATCTGGAAGAGCCGGTGGACTGTGACGCGATTGTCTGCGCCGATCTTCCCGAGACGCGCAACTCCTTGCGCCCGTGGGTCGAGGCCATCCCCGGATGCCGCTATGTGGACGGCGGAAAACTGGAGAACGCGCGCATCGTCGAAGCCTTAACCGCGCTGCTGATCGGCATCAACCGGCGCTACAAGATCAAGCACTCCGGCATTCGCATCACTGGTCTGCCGGAGTAGAGGGGGGCACGCAGCTCAGAAAAAGATTTAACGCAGAGAGCACAGAGAGCGCAGAGAACACAGAGGAAGAGAGAAACGGAGAACACCCTTCGTGGTCTCAGGGCAGGCAGAGACGGAAACGATGAAGCCGGGGAAATCCCACAGAAGGAAAGCGGCGCGGGGCGGGAATCCTCCGGCCAAGATGGAGATCATCGGCCTGCGCACTTTGCCGGAGATCAAGCCGGGAGATGATTTGCCGCGGCTGGTGGCCGAGGCGGCGGCGCGCGAGGGTTTCCCCCTGCGCTCCGGCGATGTCCTAGTCCTGGCGCAAAAGATTGTCTCCAAGGCGGAAGGGCGTATCGTGGACATGGAGGGCGTCGAGCCGACGCCGCTGGCCCGCCTCTGGGCCCGCAAGGTGAAAGCCGATCCCCGCCTGGTGGAAGTGGTGCTGCGCGAATCGCGGCGAATCGTGCGCATGAGCGAGCGCGTGCTGATTGCGGAAACGCGCCACGGTTTTGTATGCGCCAATGCCGGCGTGGATCGTTCCAACGTCGCCGGGCGCAACCGGCTGGTCTGCCTGCCGGAAGATCCCGACGGCTCGGCGCGGCGCATTGCCGCGACTCTGCGGCGGAAATTGAAGGTCTCCGTGGCGGTGATCATCAGCGACACTTTCGGCCGGCCGTGGCGCCTGGGGCTGACCAACGTAGCCATCGGCGCTGCGGGTTTGCGCGTCCTCGAAGACCTGCGCGGCACGCGCGACGCCTATGGCCACCTGCTGCGCGCCACGATTCTGGCGGTGGGCGACGAGCTTGCTTCGGCCGCCGGTTTGGCGATGGGGAAAAGCGCGCGCGTGCCCGCGGTGATCCTCCGCGGCTTTCGTTACCGGCGCGGCAATGGCGCGGCGCGCGAGCTGATTCGCCCGCCGGAAGAGGATATGTTCCGCTGATGGCCACTCTGCTCACCACCGCTGGGCTTGACCGCCTGCTCAACCGCGCGGAGGCGGGCGCGGACCTCTCCGTCGAAGAAGCACTCCTACTGCTCGAACAGGCGGAGACATCGGCCCTGCTCGAAGCTGCGCGTATCGTGCGCCGCCGCGCCAAAGGCACCGCAATCAGTTTCTCGAAGAAAGTTTTCATCCCCCTGACCACGCTCTGCCGCGATTACTGCGGCTACTGCACGTTTCGCAAGGATCCCGGCCAGCCCGGCGCGCATTTCATGACTCCCGAAGAAGTGCTGGCGCTGGCCGAGGCCGGCCGTCGCGCCGGATGCAAGGAAGCGCTATTCAGTCTGGGCGACCAGCCCGAGCGCATCTTCCCCGAGGCGCGCGAATTTCTGCGGGCGCAGGGTTACGAGCGCACGCTCGATTATCTGGTGGCGATGACCCGCCTGGTTCTCGAGCGCACCGGTTTGTTGCCACACCCCAACCCCGGGGTGATGAGCCGCGAGGATTTGATCGCCTTGAAGGAATCAAGTGCCAGCGCCGGCTTGATGCTCGAGAATGTGAGCACGCGCCTGCTGGAGCGCGGCGGCGCGCACTGGCACGCGCCGGACAAAGTTCCCGCCCGGCGCCTGCGCACCATCGAAGATGCCGGGCGATTGCAATTCGCTTTCACCACCGGCATTTTGATCGGCATCGGCGAAACGCTGCGCGAGCGCATCGAATCTCTCGAGGCCATCCGCGCCCTGCACGCGCGCTACGGACACATCCAGGAAGTGATCATCCAGAATTTTCGCGCCAAGCCCGGCACGCCCATGGCGCTGCACCCCGACGCCGCGCCGGAAGACATGCTGCGCACAGTGGCGGCGTGCCGTCTGATGTTCGGAGGGGAGACCGGCAGCTCAATCAACGTGCAAGCTCCGCCCAATTTGAGCTATAACCAGTTTCCCAGGCTGCTCGAGGCCGGGATCAACGATTGGGGCGGAATTTCTCCGGTGACGCTGGACTTCATCAATCCGGAAGCCGCCTGGCCGCAGATCTCGCAGCTCGCGACGGAAACCGCGGCGGCGGGTCTCGAGCTGCGCGAGCGGCTGGCGATCTATCCGGAATTCATCGCCAAGCCCGGCTTCGTTGCTCCGGGCGTGCTCGCCCCGCTTGGACAACTTGCGGGAGAAGACGGCTACGCACGAAATGGAGCGTCTTGAGATGGCCGAGGTAGCACCAGCGGAGCGGCAGCCGGAATCGCTCGACCGGGCAATGTGCGCGGCGAGCCCGCGGATCGCGCGCATCCTCGAACAATCCCTCGCCGGCCATGAGCTGGCCTTCGACGAGGGCCTGTTGCTCAGCGCTGTTGACGGGGCGGACCTCGCCGCGCTGGTGGGCACCGCCGACGAATTGCGCCGCCGCGCGGTGGGCGACGTGATCACCTACGTCGTGAACCGCAACATCAATTTCACCAACATCTGCGTGGTGGGCTGCTCGTTCTGTGGCTTCAGCCGCGGGCCGCGCGCCGACGACGCCTATTTCCTCTCGCTCGATCAGGTGGCGGACAGAGCCGTCGAAGCCTGGGAGCGCGGCGCCACGGAAGTTTGCATCCAGGGCGGCTTGCCCAAAGATCTTGACGGCTATTTTTACCGCGACATCCTGCGCGCCATCAAGGCGCGCCTGCCGCAGATGCACATCCACGCATTTTCACCGATGGAAGTGGCCTACGGCGTCGAAAAAACCGGGCTGCCCTTGCGCGAATACCTGGCCATGTTGAAGGACGAAGGCCTGGGCAGCCTGCCCGGCACCGCCGCGGAGATCCTGGACGATTCCGTGCGCAGCGAGCTGAGCCCCAACAAACTGAAAGTCAGCCAGTGGGTGGAAATCGTCAAGACCGCCCATTCGCTCGGTCTGCCCACCACCTGCACGATGATGTACGGTCACGTGGAAGAGCCCGCGCACTGGCTGCGCCACATCTTGCTCCTGCGCGAAATTCAAAAAGAGACTGGCGGCTTCACCGAGTTCGTCCCGCTGGCGTTTATCCATCAGAAGACGCGGCTCTATCGCCAGGACGGCGCGCGCGCCGGAGCCACGCACCGCGAACACCTCGTGGTCCACGCCCTGTCGCGGCTGCTGTTGCACGGGTGGATAAAGAACGTCCAGGTCTCCTGGGTAAAAATGGGTTTCGAAGGCTCGCTCGACTGCCTCCAGGCCGGCGCCAACGACTTCAGCGGCACGCTGATGGAAGAAAGCATCTCCAAGTCCGCCGGAGCGACCTTCGGAGAATTCGTTGCGCCGGAAGAATTCCGCGCCATGATCCGCCGCATTGGTCGCATCCCCGCCGAGCGCACCACGACGTACAAGATTCGCACGCTCTTTCCGGCGCAGGACAGCGCCGAGCAGCCCGCGCCGCGGCTGCGCCTGGCCGGGGAGCCGGCACATTCTCCGTACACGGGAACGAGCTACTGATGCGCATCACCGCACTGGCCGGCGGCGTGGGAGCCTCCAAGCTCCTGCTGGGCCTCTCCCGTGTGATGGACCCGCGCGACCTGACCATCATCGTCAACACCGGCGATGACATCCATCTTCACGGCCTGCACATTTCTCCGGACATCGATATCGTCACCTACACGCTGGCGGGAAGCGTGAATGCGCAAACCGGATGGGGGCTGGCAGGAGAAACCTTTGCCACGCTGGAAGCGCTCGGCCGCTACGGACGCCCTCAGTGGTTCAATCTGGGCGACCGCGACCTGGCCACGCACATCCATCGCACGGCGATGCTCCTGGACGGCGCGACGCTCACGGAAGTAACCGATTCTGTGCGCCGCGCCTGGGGCGTCGAGTCAGTCATCCTGCCCATGAGTGACGACCCGGTGCCCACGACGATTGTCACTCCACTCGGCGATCTCCACTTCCAGGAATATCTGGTGCAGCACGGCGGCGAGCCGGAAATCCTCGACATCCATTTCGAAGGGATCGAGATCGCGCGGCCCGCTCCTGGCGTGATCGCCGCGTTGGAAGATGCGGATGGCATCGTGCTCTGTCCCAGCAACCCGCTGATCAGCCTGGGGCCCATCATCGCTGTCCCCGGAGTTCGCGAGACGCTGTGGAAGCGCCGCGAGCGCGTGGTGGCAGTCAGCCCTCTGGTGGGCGGGAAGTCACTCAAGGGGCCTTCGGACCGCATGCTCGCGCAGTGCGGCTGCGAAGCCAGTGCGCGGGGTGTGGCGCGGTTGTATGACGACATCGTTGCGACCTTGCTGGTGGACTCCGCCGACGCTGCGCTGCGCCCGGACATTGAGGCGATGGGAATGAGTGTGGCCGTCGTAGACAGCGTGATGCAGACGCTGGAGGACAAAGAAAACCTGGCACGAGCCGTCCTGTCGCTGTTCGCGCAGCCTGCTCGCGCATGGGCGCAGTGACGAGTGAACGCGTGCGCGCTATTCTCATCCCGGTGAAAGACCTTTCCCGCGCCAAACAGCGTATGGCCAGCCTGCTCGGACAGGCCGAGCGCACGGCGCTGGCGCGAGCGATGCTCGAAGATGTTTTTGCGGCGGTAGCCGCGGTACGCGCTGTGGATGCTGTTTTCGTGGTATCCAGCGACGCCGGAGCGCTCGAAAAAGCGCGCCGGCTGGGTTGGGAGACTCTGCCGGAGCGCTGCCAGGTGTCTGAGAGCGCGTCGGTGGACCAGGCCTCGCGCCAATGCGCGGAAAGAGGAGTCACTGCGCTCTTGCGCCTGCCCATCGACATTCCCTTGATCGAACCTGGCGACATCGAGTCGCTCTTCGCCGCAGCGGGACCGGCGCCGTCGGCAGTATTGGTGCCGTCGCGCGACGCCCAGGGTACCAACGCCCTGCTGCGCACTCCGCCTTCCTTGTTCCCTTCGCATTTCGGCCCGGGCAGTCTTTCGAAACATATCGCCGAGGCCCGTCAAGCCAGGGCGCGCGTAGAAATCGTGCGCAATCCGCGGCTCGAGCTGGACCTTGATGAGGAATCCGACGTGCGCGCTTTTCTCACCGGCGGCCACCGTGAGACCGCGACGTCCGCATGCCTGCTGCGGTTTTTTCCCGAATTGCGGCTGGAATCGCCCGCGGGGGTTGAGGCCGCCGGTGGGCGCCTGGCCGGAGAATGATGAAGCAGAAAATCTTTCCCAATGTTGACGCCGCTGTCGCCGACGTGCCTTCGGGCGCGTCCATCCTGTTCGGCGGCTTTGGCGGCGCCGGCTTTCCCAATAATCTGATTAACGCCTTGGTTCGCCAGGGCGCCGCAAATTTGACCGCCATCAGCAACAATTGCGGTTCGCGAGAAGGTGAGTTAGGGATCCTGTTCAAGCACAACCGCGTTCGCCGCGTGATCGCTTCCTTCCCCGGCCCGCACGCCAACCACTTTCAGGAGCGTTACGCGGCGGGGGAGATCGAACTCGAGCTGGTGCCGCAGGGAATCCTGTGCGAGCGCTTGCGCGCTGCGGGCGCCGGAATTTTCGCGTTCTTTACCGCTGTGGGCGCCGGCACCGAGGTGGGGCGGGGGAAAGAGGAGCGCGCTTTTGGCGGTCGCCGCGCCATCCTCGAACACGCCCTGAGTGCCGACTACGCTTTCATCAAGGCGCACAAGGCCGACCCGCTGGGCAACCTGGTCTATCGCAAGGCGGCGCGAAATTTTAATCCCATCATGGCCGCGGCAGCGAAAACCACCATCGTCGAGGTGGAGGAGATCGTGCCGTTGGGCGCGCTCGACCCGGAGATGGTCATGACCCCGTCCATCTACGTCCAGCGCATCGTCGCGGTGAAGGGCGTGCATAATGTCATCAAAACCTAGACTCAGCCGCCAGCAGATCGCCCAGCGCGCGGCGCTCGAGCTCTCCGACGGTGATTACGTCAACCTCGGCTTCGGCATCCCCAACCTGATCTCGGATTATTTGCCCCCGGGGATCACCGTCTATTTCCACAGCGAAAACGGAATCCTGGGCATGGGGCCGCGCGCCAAGCCCGGCGAGGAAGACTACGACGTGGTGGACGCCATGAAGGTTCCGGTGACGCTGATCCCCGGCGCGGCGTTCTTCAACCAAGCTGAAGCGCACATGATGACCCGCGGCGGCCACCTCGACGTCTCCGTCATGGGCGGCTTGCAGGTGGCCGAGAACGGCGACCTGGCCAATTGGAAGGTGCCGGGATCGAAGGGCTCGGGCGGCATTGGCGGGGCTATGGACATCGCCAGCGGCGCGCGCCGGCTGATCATCTGCATGGAGCACAACGCCCCGGACGGCGCACCCAAGCTGGTCAAGCGCTGCACTTACCCGCTCACTGGCCTGGCGTGCGTCAAGACCGTGGTCACCGACCTCGCGGTAGTTGACGTTACGCCGGAGGGTTTTATGCTGCGCGAGGTCGCGCCGGGGTTTTCCGCGGAAGAAGTGCAGGCGGAAAGCGAAGCCAAGCTGCTGGTGCGCGGCCGCGTCCCGGAAATGCGGCTGTCGGGCCATTAGCGGGACTCCGCTATGTCCGTCGAGCGCGAGCTGAAAATCCTTGAGGACAGAATCGTCGGCTGCCGGCTGTGCCCGCGGCTGGTTGAGCATCGCGAAACCGTGGCCCGGACCAAGCGCCGGGCCTTCCGCGAGGAAACCTACTGGGGTAAGCCGGTGCCGGGCTTCGGCGATCCGCACGCGCAACTGGTGATCATCGGCCTTGCGCCCGCGGCGCACGGCGCCAATCGCACCGGCCGGATGTTTACCGGCGACCGCTCCGGCGATTTCCTTTACGCGCGGCTGCACGAAGCGGGGTTTGCCAGCCAGCCGACTTCACGGCAGCGCGGCGACGGGTTGAAGCTGCGCGGCGCCTACATTTCTGCCACCGCGCGTTGCGCTCCACCGGGGAACAAGCCCTTGCCGCAGGAATTGCAGAACTGCCGGCCTTATCTTGAACAGGAACTGGCGCTGCTTCGGCCTCGCGCTGTGCTCGCTCTGGGGAAGATTGCGTTCGACTCGTACCTGCGACTGCTGCTCGATTTGGGGAAAATACCTTCGCGCGCGCCATACAAATTTCGACACGGCGCGAACTACGCGCTGCCGGGTGGCTTGCCGCGGCTCTTCGCTGTCTACCATCCCAGCCAGCAGAACACCCAGACCGGGCGCCTGACGCCGGCGATGTATCGGAAAGTGTTGAGGGAAATCCGGTGCTATCTCCGCGCGTCAGGCGCTGGCAGGGCGCCCGCCAGCCGGAAGCGAAACGGCGCCGGGCCGAAATAGTGCTGGGCACCGCGCGACGCCCTCGCCAATGACATCGTGGACGGGCCGTGCATTGTTCCCGCCAGGCAGAGGGTCAAATTGTCTCAACCAGACGCTCGGTTTGGATTCGATGAGTCAACTTTTGCTTGACTTGGGCATCCCGGCGGGATAAAAGATGACCCAAGTTGGGGTACCGCACTAATTTAGGGGGGTGTAGGGTATGAAATCTACGCGTGTATCTTTTCTCTTCCTTGCCGTGACCCTTGCGTTTGTCTTGCTGTCCTCCTCTGCGTCTGCGCAGGTGGTCACAGGTGGAATCACAGGATTGGTCACCGACCAATCAGGCGCAGCCGTGCCAAAGGCCACTATCACGGCAGAGTGTCCGGCGACAAAAGAGAGGCGAGTGGCGACGACCCCGGACAACGGGGAGTACCGCATCTCCGAGATGGCGCTTTGCGTATACAAGGTCTCTGCTACCGCGCAGGGTTTTAAGACCGTTGTCCGCGACGTGACCGTTTCCATCGCCCTGGTCACCAAGGCGGACTTCCAGCTCCAGGTCGGGCAGCGCAACGAGACGGTCATCGTCGAAAGTGCCGCGCCTCTCATCGAATTCACGGACCAGCTCAACAACAACGTGGACTCGCAGAGGATCGTGGACCTGCCGTTTAACGGCCGCGACTTCAACTCCATGTTGGGGATCACGCCTGGCGTGCAGCGCGCCCCGGGTGGCGGCTTTATCGCCGTCAGCATCAACGGCGCGCGGACCACGACCAACAACTACCTGATCGACGGTATGTACAATAACGACCGCTATTACGGGGATTCCGCCATCGGCCAGACGGGAATCCTGGGCGTGCCGGCCACAGTCCTGCCCAATGACGCGATAGCGGAGTTCACCGTCCAGCAGCTTCCCTCCGCTGAGTACGGAGTCAAGGGTGGCGCGTCCATCAACGTCTCGCTGAAGAGCGGAACGAACACCATTCACGGTGGCGCTTATTATTTCGGCCACAACGACAATCTGGATGCAAACAACGCTATCACGCAGAAATTGACCCCGGTGAGTAACCACCAGTATGGTGCGAATATCGGCGGTCCAATCCTCAAGGACAAATTTTTCTATTATGGGTTCTTTGAAGGCCAGCGGAACGCTACCCTTGCGCCCTACCGGCTGGGCGTGCCGACACCGACGCAAATCAGCACGGCGCAGGCCAACGCAGCCACGATCTCCGGCCTGGCCCCCACCGCTCTTCCCGGTCAGGCCCTCGTGGACTTCTTCCCAAGAGATCCCAGCGGCAGCATGGCGTTCAACATCCCCAACACGGCCAAACTCGAAGAGTTCATGATCAAGTTGGACTACAAGCTCAGCGACAGGCACCAACTTTCCGGACGATACTTCTTTGGAGACAGCCGGCAGTCAGCGCCTACGCCCGGTTATCAACTCGCGCCACCGCCGCCGTTCGCGCCGGATCTGTTCAACTCCGTAGCTCCGTCTCGGGCACAATTGGTGGGAGCCAGTTGGACCTTCACCATCTCGCCGAATAAGATCCTCGTGAGCCGCTTCGGGGTGACCCGCTTCTCCCAGGTCATCGACGTGAATAACAAGATCGATCCCCGGAGCCTGGGCGTTGATACCGGCCCGCTCGACCCGGCAGATTTCGGCGTGCCGTACGTGTACCTGAGCTATGCGTCGTATGGTTATATTGGCGGCATTGCTGGATACCCCATCACCACCCGGCCGAACGAGACTTTCGACCAATCCGAAAACTTCACCTGGATCAAGGGCAAGCACACCATGAAGATGGGCGGCAACGGGCAGTATGCCTTCACCAACAGCCTGCGGAACCGTGCCCGCTCCAGCCTGAGGATCACCAGAGACCCCGATACCGTCGATCAGTTTGCTCAGTTGTTTCTGCTCCGGTTTGACCGGTCCACGCGCAGCTTCGGGAGCACGCGGCGACACCTGAATCAAAACTCCGTTGGTCTGTTTTTCACCGACGAGTGGAAGATCCGGCCGCGCGTGACGGTTACCCTGGGTCTGCGCTGGGATCTCAACCAGCCGCTTACCGAGTCGGACCAGCAGGGAGGAAACTTCGTCCCGGCGGTCGGCTTGGTCCCGCTCGGTCCCGCACTCCCGCGGATCTATAATTTCGACTTCAGAGACTTCGGCCCGCGCGCCGGCATCGCCTGGGACGTCTTCGGGAACGGGAAGACGGCCCTGCGCGCTGGTTACTCGCTGGCATACGACGTGGCGACAATTGGGACCATCCACGCCCCGCAGAATGGTGCGATGAATGGCAGCCGGGGGGGTGTGTTCACGAACCCGGACTCGGGCGTCTTCAGCAAGCGTGTGACCAGCGTCGGCTCCGCGCCCATCAGCGCCGCCAACTTCAACAGTTGCTTCGATACTGTGACGAATCCAGCCGGGCGCTTTATCTGCGGCGGAGTGGGAAACCTGATCTACGGCGCGAACCCTACGGGAACCCCACCTTTTAACATCTACTCCATTCTCCCCGATCTGAAGACGCCGAGGATTCACAATTTGCAGTTGACTCTCCAGCAGGAGGTAATGAAGAACAGCGTCGCGACAATTTCGTACGTTGGTTCCTTCGGCCAAAGACTCTTTATGATCCGGGACCTCAACGCCCGGCACATCGGCTGCTTTGACACCGTGAACGGCGTTAACTTCACTACCCCCAATGGCGTAGGCGGCAATAACACCGGTTTTGACTGCCAACGTCCCTTCCAGGTGCAATTCCCGCAGTTCTTGAGCATCGGCCAGCTCAACAACGACAGCAGGTCGTTTTACCATTCGCTGCAGGCCTCCTTCCGGCAATCGAACTGGCACGGGTTCAACACGCAGTACAGCTTCACCTGGAGCCATTGCATAGACTGGAGTTCGGCGAACCGCGGGTCGGTGACCAGCGGTTTCTCACCAATGCAGAACCCGTACGTCCCCAGCTTCAACCAGGGCTCGTGCGATCACGACGTTCGCCTGAACTTCAACCTGGGCGGCACGTACTCAATTCCAAAAATTTCACCCCTCAAGCGATTCGGCGAAGGGTGGGAGATCGGCGCGGTTTTTACCGCTCTCTCCGGGCGTCCCTTCACCGCCGGGGTTTCCTCGTTTGACCACTCCGGCCAGGACGTCAATGGTGTCCTGCGCGCGGATTGCCTGGCAGCGCCGATTTACAACCACCAGAACCCCAACGACTACGTAGCCAATCGGGCCGTGGCGTTTGCTGACCCGGCAGACAACACGGTCGGCACGTGCGGTAGAAATGGCTTGCGCCAGCCGGGCCTGGCTCAGCTCGATATGAACGTGGCGAAGATGACCAAGATCACCGAGCGGCTAGCTGTGCAATTCCGCTGGGAGGTATTTAACGTCGCGAACAGGGCCAACTTCGCCTCGGGAACCTCCAACAACACCGATAGCTCGTCCTTTGGGAATATCAGCACCACTCCGGACGCTTTTAACCCCGGCATTGCCCAGGGCGGTCCGAGAACCATGCAGTTCGTTGTGAAGTTCCTCTTCTGACGGCTGCCGAACAAACCTACTAGGCGAATGGGGAGTCTGATAAAATCAGACTCCCTTTTTCATTTATGCTGCGTGCCTACATCCTTTGTCTTCTCGCCTTGCTGCCGCCCCTCGCCACCGCGGCGGAAAAAACCAACGTCATTCTGATCACGCTGGACACGGTCCGCGCCGACCGCATGGGCTTCCTGGGCTCGAAACGCGGCCTGACCCCGCACCTCGACGCCCTGGCGCAGCAAAGCGTAGTCTTTGAGCAGGCCTTCTCGCAGGCGCCCCTCACGCCGGTATCTCACGCCACCATCCTTACTGGCACCTATCCGCAATTTCACCAGGTCCACGATTTCGGCAACAAACTTGGCGCCACCCTGCCGTACCTTCCTGACCTGTTGCACGCGCGCGGGTACCGCACCGGCGCCTTCGTCGGCTCGATCATCCTCGATCCCAGGAACGGCATCGCACCGGGGTTCGAGCGCGGTTTCGACGTTTACGACGCCGGCTTCCACCGCCAGAAAAAGGGCGAAAGCCGTTTCCAGTCCATCCAGCGCCGCGCTGATGAGACTCTGGCGCGTGCACTGCCCTGGCTTGAAAAGAATTCCCAGGGCCCATTTTTCATGTTTTTGCACATCTGGGACGCCCATGATCCCTATGAGCCTCCCGCGCCCTACAAGACTCGGTACTCCAAGGCGCCCTATGACGGCGGGATCGCCTACCTGGACTCCGCGCTGGGGAAGCTGTTCGCCTTCCTGCGGGCGAAGGGCCTCTACGAGAACACTCTCATTGTCATCGTGAGCGACCACGGCGAGTCTCTCGGCGATCATGGAGAGAAAACTCACGGCGTATTCCTCTACGATTCCACAATCCATGTGCCACTGGTGATCAGGCTGCCGGGGGCGAAACTTGCCGGGAAGCGCGTCAAGACCCGGGTGAGCCTGGTGGACGTGGCGCCCACGATTCTTGATGCTACTCTCGATGCTGTGCCTGCCGTGATGCAAGGCCAGTCGCTGCTCCACATCCTGGGCGCCGCGTCTGCGCAGGAACGCCCCTCTTTCGCGGAAACCGACTACCCGCGCGGTGCGTTCGGATGGAGCGCGCTCAAGGCGCTGCGCTCAGGAAGTTTTCTGTATATCAAGGCTCCGGAACAGGAGCTCTACGACGTCAGCGCTGACCCCGGGGAAAGGAAGAATCTCGCCGGCACGAACAAGACCGCGACCGCGCGGCTCTCCTCCCAGGTGGAGGACTTCCTCAAGCGCTCCAGTGCCAACGCTCCCGCCGGAGACTCCTCGGCTCTCGATCCCAAAGATGTCGAGAAGCTGTCCTCGCTCGGCTACGTGGCATCGACCCGCTCCTCGTCCAATTCCTCCAGCGACATCGATCCGAAAACGCGCATCGAAGTGGCCAACCAGCTCCACGACGCGAATCTGGCCATCGAGGACAGCCGCCTCGATGAGGCGCTGCCTCTGCTCTTGCGCGTCGTGGCCAGCGACCCGCAGATTTACGCCGCACAGTACTATCTCGGTATGGCTTATGGCCGCCAGCGAAACTTCGCCGCAGCAATCGCTCCGCTCCATAAGGCCATCGAGCTCCGGCCCGATGCCATGCTGGCGCATTACGAGATGGCTCTGGCGCTCTACGAGACCGGGGATCTCAAAACCGCCGCGGCGCATTTCGAAATCATCGTGCGGCACAGCCCGAACTTCGTGGACGCGCGCTACTCACTCGGCTCTGTGTACGCTCGAATTGACCGCGTTCAGGAAGCCGTGGGCAATTTGCTCATCGTCTTGGAGCAGAGCCCGGAACATTACCGCGCCAACCTGCTCCTGGGCCGCTTGCTGTTCCTCAGCGGAAAAGCCGACGAGGCTCTCCGCTACCTGGAAACGGCGGCGCAAGTCCAGCCGGATTCACTGGATGCCCACTCTTTTCTGGCTGATGCCTACGCCAAGCTGGGGCGCTCCGCGGACGCCGACCGCGAGCGTGCTCGCGCCGAACAGCTCAAGCGGTCCCGCAAATCGTGAGTATTCTTTCGCTCAGCAAACCACGGCGCCAGCGGCCAGACCGGGTTGCTACAGTACTGGTCCTCTCCATGATTTTCTTCTCTTCGGGTTGCCGCTATTTCCAGGGTACGGAAGCGCCGCGCACCAGGAAAAAGGTCATCGTCCTGGGCATCGACGGCATGGACCCACTGCTCCTCGAGCGCTACATCGCCGCGGGCAAGATGCCCAACTTTGCCAACCTCGCGGCCATCAGCGGCGTCCACCGGCTCGGCACCTCCACTCCGCCGCAAAGCCCGGTGGCCTGGTCCAATTTGACCACCGGCATGGATCCCGGCGGCCACGGCATCTTCGACTTTATCCACCGCGACCCGCGCACCATGGAGCCTTATCTTTCGACTTCTAAGGTCGAGCCTTCCCGCCATAGCGTTCGTCTGGGGAGCTGGATCATTCCGCTTTCCAGCGGCAAGACCGAGCTGCTGCGCCACGGCAGGGCCTTCTGGGAGTACCTCGACGATCACGGCATCCCTGCGCTGATCTATCGCATGCCGGCAAATTTCCCGCCCGTCCAGACCAAGGCGCGCAGCCTTTCTGGCATGGGTACGCCGGACCTGCTGGGCACCTACGGCACATTTTCGTATTATACCGACGATCTCTTTGTCCCCGCCGGGGCCGTGAATGGCGGTCACGTCTATCCGGTGCGCGTCGAAAATTCGGGTCTGGCGGCCAAGCTCCATGGCCCTTACAACTCTCTGCGCAATGGCGAGCCGCAAGCCGCGGTTGATTTCCGCGTCGCGCTCGACCCCGTCGAGCCGGTGGTGAAGATTTCCCTCCCTAGCCGGGAATTCATCCTGCGCGAAGGAGAGTGGAGCGGCTGGGTGCAGGTGAATTTCGAGTTGCTCCCGCATCTCGCTTCGACCACCGGTATCTGCAAGTTTTATCTGAAGCAGGTGCGGCCGCAGTTTCAGCTTTACGTCACGCCGCTGAACCTCGATCCCTCGAGGCCAGCGCTGCCGATTTCGACGCCGGCGGATTACTCGCGCGAGCTTTGGGAGGAACTGGGCTTTTTCTATACCCAGGGAATTGCCGAGGACACCAGAGCGCTCTCCGGTGGCTACCTGAACGACAGCGAATACCTGGTCCAGGCGCGGATGGTGCTCGACGAACAGATGCGCGCCTATGACCGCGAGCTCAAGCGCTTTGACAGCGGACTCTTCTTTTTTTATTTCTCCAGCCTGGACTTGAACTCGCACATGTTCTGGCGCGCCATCGACGAACACCATCCCGGCTACAGCGCTGAGACTGCGCAGAAATTCGGAAACGTGCTCGAGGACCTGTACGTGGAGATGGATCGCGCGCTCGGAAAGGCCATTCAGAAAAGCGATGCGGAGACCACTCTGGTGGTGCTCTCCGACCACGGTTTCGCGCCCTACTACCGCTCTTTCAACCTGAATGCCTGGCTGGCCGACAACGGCTACCTGGTGCTCAAAGAAGGAGCAACGCGGGGGAAAGGAGATTTCTTCGCCGGCGTGGACTGGTCGCGGACGCGCGCTTACGGCCTGGGGTTGAACGCGCTGTACATCAACCTGCGCGGCCGCGAACGTGGCGGCATCGTCGCCACCGGGGAAGAGGCGGAAAAGCTTCGCGCGGAGATTGCCCGCCGCCTGCTCGAGTTTCGTGATCCCGCCGGCGATGCGCCGGTCATCGGCCGCGTGGACCGGTCCGCGCAGATCTACCACGGCGCTTACGCTGCCGAAGCGCCCGACCTCCTGATTGGGTACAATCGAGGTTACCGCGCGGGCTGGGGGACGGTGCTGGGCGGTATTTCCACGCAGGTGATGGAAGACAACCTGGATGCCTGGAGCGGCGACCACTGCATGGATCCGAACCAGGTCCCCGGCGTTCTGCTCACCAACCGCGCCATAAGCGGCGGTGCGGCATCATTGATCGATATTGCACCCACGTTGCTCGCCGAATTCGGCCTGGCGAAGCCCGCGGGTATGGCTGGGCGTCCCCTATTCGGTGACGGGGCTGATGCCCCGCGCTGAAGCCGGGCCTCGACCTAAAGCGGAGGACGTGATGTTTGGCGTGAAGATCAGCTTGGACGATGATCTGTATGAGAAAGTGAAGAAGTGTGCGGAAGCCGCGGGCTATTCCTCTCCTGAAGAATTCGTCGCGCACGTTCTGGAAAAGGAAGTCGAGAAGATCCTCGGACCCGGCGGAGGAAACGAGGAGTCCGACGAGATCATCAAGAAGCGCCTCCAGGGCCTGGGCTACATTGAATGATGCGCCGGCGGCGGCACCCGCCCTGCGGGCGCGCCCCCGGTTCGAGGCGTGAGGACGGAGGACGATGACGCCCTGGATTGCCGGGTTGAATGAGGCCTTGACCTCCGCGTTCGACGCGTTCTTCGGCCTCTTCGGTTCCGCCGACCCGCTTGTTCCGCTGGCCGTCCTCTCGGTTCTCGCCGGCGTGGTACTGCTTCTCGTCTTCCGCTTCACCACCGATCAGAAATCGCTGCGCGTCTCCAAAGACCGCCTGCAGGCGCAGCTCCTGGCTGTGCGCATGTTCCAGGACCAACTCGGCGTGGTGATGCGCGCCTATGGCCGGATCTTTCGCGGGACGCTCTCTTATCTCCGTTTTTCTCTGTTGCCGCTGCTGGTCATGCTGGTGCCTTTTTTCGTGGTCTTCGTGCAGATGGACCTGCGCCTCGGCCGCGCCGCGCCACAGCCGGGGGAACCGTTTCTTTTGAAGGCCCACCTGCGCAAGTCTGCGGCACCGCCGGCGGGCGCGGCCTCTTCCGGGCTCTTCGCTGCTCCCGATCCACTTCTCGATCAGCTTGCGCTCCGTCTGCCCGAGGGCCTCAAGCAGACCGCGCCGCCCGTGCACATCCCGGCTGAGAATGAAATCGACTGGCGCCTCGAAGCGCAGCAGCCCGGGGACTATACCTGCTTGCTGGTGGTGGGAGAGCACCAGGTATCGAAAGGCGTGCGCATCACGCGTGAACTCGAGGCGCTTTCACAAAAACGCGTCAGTGCCGGCTCGCCCGAAATGCTGCTCGAGCCCGCCGAAGCTCCGCTGCCATCCGACTCGCCATTCGAGTCGTTGGAAGTAAGTTACGCTCCGCGCAGCGTGGCCGTCGCCGGCTTTGAGACTCACTGGATCATCGTTTTCTTAGTGTTCTCCACGATTGTAGCTTTCGCGTTGAAGGGCGTTCTGGGCGTCGAGTTCTGACTTCATGCCGCGGCGGAATGACAAATCGAAGCGAGGCACATCGGGCGCGCGCGCCGCTCTGCTGGTTTTCGCCGTGTTGGCCTGCGCGCTGGAAGCACGCGCCTACGTAGGGCCAGGCGCAGGGTTTGCGGTCCTCTCGTCATTTCTCACCCTCTTTCTCGCCTTTGTCTACGCCCTCATTGCCTTGGTCACCTGGCCGCTGCGACAGTTCTGGCGTTTGCTGCGCCGCCGGAAAGCCTACAGCGCCGCGCGGGTGCGCCGCGTCATCATCGTGGGATTTGACGGTCTGGATCCCGATCTGGCCACCAAGTGGATGGGAGAAGGCAAGCTGCCGCACTTCGACCAGCTGCGGCAGATGGGAACGTTCCGCCAGCTCGAGACCACGCATCCGCCCATCTCGCCGGTGGCCTGGTCCACGTTCCTCACCGGGGTCAACCCCGGCAAGCACAATATCTATGACTTCCTCGCGCGCGACCGCCAGACCTATATGCCCTATCTCTCTTCCGCTCTGGTCCGCGGACCAAAGCGCACCCTGCGCCTGGGTCGCTACCGCTTGCCCATCGGACGCCCACAAATTAAAGCGCTGCGTAAAGGCGTTCCGTTCTGGCATTACCTCGCAAAGGCCGGCGTTTTCTCCTCGGTGATTCGCGTGCCCATCACTTTCCCGCCGGAAAAATTCGGCGGCGTCCTGCTTTCCGGGATGTGTGTGCCCGACCTGCGCGGCAGCCAGGGCACTTTTTCGTTTTACTCCACGCGGCCGGGCATTGCAGGCAAGCACGAAGGCGGCGTGAAGTTCGCGTTCGAACGCGCGGGCGACACGCTGCGCGGCGAACTACTCGGCCCGGACAACCCCAGCCCGCCGGTCAACGGGAAAAGCGAGCTGCGCATTCCTTTTGTTCTGCGTCCCGATGCCGGGAAGCGCCGCGCCGTGCTCGAGATTGGCAAGTCACGGATCAAATTGGCGCTGAGAGAATACTCCGATTGGGTGGAAGTGAAATTCCGCGCCGGGTTGGGCATTGAAATCGCGGGGATTTGCCGTTTCTACCTCAAGGAAGTCGCGCCCGAAGTCGAACTCTACGTCACGCCAGTGCAGATTGATCCGCGCAAGCCGGCCCTGCCCATTTCACACCCCCTCGCTTATTCGGTTTACCTCGGCAAGTTGCAGGGTCCCTTTTCCACGCTGGGCCTGGCCGAGGATACCTGGGGACTCAACGAAGACGCACTCGATGAGGATGCGTTCCTCGAGCAGTGTTACCAGATTCACGACGAGCGGGAAAAAATGTTCTTCGATGCGCTGGAAAAGACCGCGCGCGGCGTCTGCATTTGCGTTTTTGACATCACCGACCGCGTGCAGCACATGTTCTGGCGTCACATGGAGCCGGGGCACCCCGCCGCGGCCGCGAAAAATGGAAACGGCGCCAGCGGGACAGAAAAGAGCGAGGTAATCGAGCGCATGTATCGCCGCATGGATGCGCTGGTGGGCCGGGTGATGGAGCAGCTCGACGAAGGCGCGGTGCTGATGGTGGTTTCCGACCACGGCTTCAAGTCTTTCCGCCGCGGCGTCAAC
>JBGPJC010000048.1:0-28576 GCA_041485165.1 Terriglobia bacterium
CCCGCTGCTGGTGCTGATTGCCGCGATGATCAAGCTGACCTCGCCAGGCGCGCCGGCGCTGTACCGCTGGAACGTGGTGGGCACCAACCTGAAGCCTTTCACCGGTTACAAATTCCGCACCATGGTGCCCAACGCCGACGCGCTCAAGCCCGCGCTGCTGGACCGCAACGAAATGGATGGTCCGGTATTCAAGATGCGCAACGACCCGCGGGTCACTCCGCTGGGGCGCGTGCTGCGCAAATTCAGCCTGGACGAGCTGCCGCAACTGTTCAGCGTGCTCAAGGGCGATATGAGCCTGGTGGGTCCGCGCCCGGCATTCCGTGAAGAGGCCCAGCGATACGAGTTCTGGCAGCGGCGCAAGCTGAGCGTCAAGCCGGGGATCACTTGTCTCTGGCAGGTAAATGGCCGCAGCGAGATTGAACGGTTCGAGGACTGGGCGCGCCTGGACCTCGAATACGTGCAGAACGCCTCGCTCTGGCTGGACTGCAAGATCCTGCTCAAAACCGTTCCGGCAGTACTGCGCGGCCGCGGGGCCTATTAGCGCGCCAGCGGTGGGGCAGCAATGAATCAGAAGAGAAAAAAAAGGAGAAGCCATGACCCACGTGCTGGTCAGCGGAGGAGCTGGCTTTATCGGTTCGCATACCTGCGATCTGCTCCTCGCGCATCACTTCGAAGTGCGCGTGCTGGACAGCCTGCAGCCGCGCGTGCACCCGCGCGGTACGCCAGGGTATCTCTCCCGCGAAGTCGAATTCCAGCAGGGCGACGTGCGCGACCGGCGGGCGTGGGAGCGCGCACTGGAAGGGGTGCGGTACGTCTATCACCTGGCCGCTTACCAGGACTACATGCCCGACTTTCACCGCTTCCTCGAGACCAACGCCACCAGCACCGCGCTGCTCTACGAGATCATCGTGGAGCGCCGGCTTCCGGTCGAGAAAGTGATCGTAGCTTCTTCGCAATCGGTTTACGGCGAAGGGAAATACCAATGCCCCCGCCACGGCGTGTTTTTCCCCGGCACGCGGCCCATCGAACAGCTCGAGCGCGGCGCCTGGGAGCATGAGTGTCCGCAGTGCGGCGCGGAACTGGCTCCGCTGGCCTTTGACGAATCCGTGGTCCAGCCGCACACCGCCTACGGCATCTCGAAATACGCCGCCGAGCAACTGGCGCTGCAGCTGGGGCGGCGTTACGGAATCCCCAGCGTGGCGCTGCGCTACTCGATTGTGCAGGGCCCCCGGAATTCGCTGCATAACGCCTATTCCGGGGTCTGCCGCACATTTACCCAGCGGGTGCTGCATGGCAAGCCTCCCATCGTCTATGAAGACGGGCGGCAGCTTCGTGATTACGTGCACATCGCCGACGTGGCCGCAGCCAACCTCATGGTCCTGCAATCGCCGCAGGGCGACGGGCAGGCTTTCAATGTGGGCAGCCAGCGCGCCACCACCGTGCTGGAGTGCGCCCGGCTGGTGGCCGAGGCCTGCGGCTCGGGGCTGGCGCCCATCCTGCGGGGCGATTTCCGCGTGGGTGACACGCGGCATACGGTTTCGGACTCTTCCCGCCTGCGCGCGCTGGGCTGGAGCGCGCGGCACTCGGTAGAAGACATTGTGCACGATTACGTCAACTGGGCCCGCGAGCAGGGCGATGTGCCGGACACTTCCGACGCTGCAGCGCTGGAGATGCAGCAGCGCGGCGTGCTACGCCCGGTCATGGTCCATGCCTGAGCGGGCACTAGGAGCGCGATGATCATTACCCGCACACCATTTCGCGTCACCCTGGGGGGAGGCGGCACCGACTTGCCCTCCTACTACTCCGGCCACGGCGGATTCATATTCGCCGCAGCCATCAACAAGTACATGTTCATCAACCTCAACCGGCCAGTGGTGGACGACCTGGTGCGGGTCAAGTACACGCGCTCGGAAACGGTGCCGCACCGCGACGCGCTGCAACACGAAATCGCCCGCGAAGGTCTGCGCATGGCGGGAATCGAGCGCGGCGTGGAGATTACCTCGATGGCCGACGTGCCGGCCGGGACCGGTCTGGGTTCGTCGAGCTGCTACGCGGTCGGCCTGCTCAACGCCCTGCACACCATGCAGCGACAGCCACTGGGCTACCAGGAACTGGCGGAAGAAGCCTGCAAGCTGGAGATGGACATCCTGCGCAAACCCATCGGCAAACAGGACCAGTACATGGCCGCATTCGGCGGGTTGACCGTGCTGCGCATCGCCGCGGACGGCGCGGTGGAAGTATCCGGGGCGCAGGTTTCGGAAGCGGCCATCGAGGAGTTGGAGCACAACATGCTGCTGTTCTACACCGGCGTGGAGCGCTCCAGTTACGACATCCTGCGCGAGCAGAGCGAAGGGGTCACCCAGCGCCGCGAACAAGTGGTCTCCAGCCTCAACGCCATCAAGGAAATGGGCGAAGAGATCCTGGAAATGATCGAGTCGGAAGACCTTTCCGGCTTTGGCCGCGCGCTCGACCGCCACTGGGAGCTGAAAAAGAAACTCGCTTCCAAAGTGAGCAACCCGCAGTTCGACCACTGGTACCGCATTGCCCGCGCCAACGGCGCGCTGGGCGGGAAAATTTCCGGCGCCGGCGGCGGTGGTTTCCTCCTGGTGTACACCGAAAAAAACCACGTGCAGCTGCGCGAGGCGCTGCGCGCCGCCGGGCTGCGCGAGATGCGTTACCACTTCGAATTCGACGGCAGCAAAGTGCTGGTCAACCTGATGAACGGCACGCACCACGGCAATAGGACAGGACATGGCGCAGATCGCAACCGTTGGCTTGTGGCATCTCGGTAGCGTCGTTTCCGCGTGCCTGGCCTCGCTGGGCCACGTGGTCCGCGGCACCGACTTTGACGCCGCCCGCGTCTGGCAGCTCTCCGCCGGCTCGCCGCCGGTCTACGAGCCCGGGCTGGCGGAGTGCATCGCCGCGCAATCCGCCGCGGGGCGCCTGTCTTTCCGCGCTACCTGCCGCGAGGCTTTCGAGGGCGCCGATTACATCTTCGTCACCTTCGACACTCCGGTGGATGAGGATGACCGCAGCAATCTCGAACCCATCGAGCGTGCATTCGAAGAAGTGGCCGCTCACGCGCCCTCGGGAGTCACCCTGGTGGTGATGAGCCAGGTGCCGGTGGGAAGCTGCGCGCGGCTCTCCGCCGCTCTCTCCGCTCGCGCCCCGCGGCTGAATTTCAGTTTGATCTACCAGCCGGAGAATTTGCGGCTGGGCGAAGCCCTGGAAACTTTTCTCCGCCCCGACTTCTTCGTGGTGGGGGCAGAAGAAACTGCCGCGGTGCAAAGCTGGGAGCGGCTCTACGAATCCATCACCGCGCCGCGGATGGTGATGCGCTGGTCGAGCGCAGAACTTTCCAAGCATGCCCTGAACGCCTTCCTGGCCACGTCCATCAGCTTTGTCAACGAGCTGGCCGACCTGGCCGAGATCTGCGGCGCGGATATCCGCGAGGTCACTGCCGCGTTGCGGCGCGACCGGCGCGTCGGCGCGCAGGCCTTCCTGCGTCCCGGGCCGGGGTTTGCCGGGGGAACATTGGGCCGCGACATCCAGACGTTGCGCGAGTTGGGCGCGCGCGGCCAGCGTCCCACACTGCAGCTCGATGCCACGCTGGCCGTGAACCGCGGGCGGTCCGCGCGTCTGGCGGAAAAACTCGAACAGGCCTGCGGAGGTCTTTCCGGACGGCGCATCGCCCTGCTGGGGCTCACCTACAAGCCGGGAACCAGCACGCTGCGCAGGTCGCACTCCATAGAATTTGCCCAACTGCTGTCTTCCCGCGGCGCAGAGATCGCCGCCTGCGACCCGCAAGTCAAAGAACCGCTGCCGGAAACCCGCGGCATTCGTCTGTGCGCCGACGCCTACGAGGCCGCCAGCGGAGCTGACGCCGTAGCCCTGCTGACGCCCTGGCCGGAATTCCGCGCACTGGACCTGGCGCGGCTGCGCACCGCGGCGCGCCAACCGGTGCTGCTCGACGCGCACAATTTTTTCGATGACCTGGAGGCGCGGCGAGCCGGCTGGCGGTGCCTCGGCGTGGGCGTGGGGCACCAGCCAGAAAAATCCCGGGAGGCGCGGGCGCGATGATTCTCAAAGGACAAGTGGCACTGATTACCGGAGGAAGCCGCGGCATCGGCGCCTGCGTGGCCAGTGCGTTTGCCCGCCATGGCGCGCGGCTGGCCGTGGTGGCGAGGTCGGCGCGCGAGGTCAAGCTGGCCGCGGCGGCCTGCCGGGCGCTGGGAACCGAGGCCCTGGGCATCACCGCCGACGTCTCCTCGCCCGAGCATGTCCGCCGCGCCGTGCGCGCCGCCGAGAAACAGTTCGGGGGCGTGGACATCCTGGTCAACGCCGCGGGGGTGTACGGCCCTATCGGTCCGCTGGCGGAAAACGATCTCGCCGCCTGGGCCGATGCAGTTTCGGTAAATCTGCTGGGCACGGTGTATGCCCTGCACGCCGTCCTGCCGGGAATGATCGCGCGCGGGCACGGCGTGGTGATCAACTTCTCAGGCGGTGGCGCGGTGACGCCGTTTCCGCGCTTTAGCGCTTACAGCGCTTCCAAAGCGGCGGTGGTCCGGCTGACCGAAACGGTGGCAGAAGAAGTGCGCGATTCCGGCATCCGCATCAACGCCATCGCTCCCGGCGCGGTCAACACGCGTCTGCTCGATGAAGTGCTGACCGCCGGCGAGCGCGCCGGCCGTGAGTTCTACCGCAAAGCCGTAGAGCAAAAAAATAATGGCGGAACCCCGCCGGAACGTGCCGCGGAGCTGGCCGTATTCCTGGCCTCGCCGGAAGCGGCAGGGATTACCGGCCGGGTGCTCAGCGCGGTGTGGGATGACTGGCACGCGCTGGCCGGCCAGGGGCAAGCTTTGGAAGGATCCGCGCTCTACACCATGCGGCGGATTGACGGCCGGAATTTTCACGAAGCGGCGGCACAGCCCGAGCCCGTTAAGACCCTCGCCGCGGAGGCGCGTTAAGTGCGCGCGCGGCTGGCGGTGGGGATAGTAGGGGCAGGGCGCATCGGCGCCAAGCGCGCCGCGGCGGTCGCTTCCTCCTCCGGCGCGCGCCTGGTGGCGATAGCCGACACCGACGCGTCCCGCGCCGAGAAACTGGCTTCGGATTACGGCTGCGCGGCCCCGCACGGTTGGGAAGAGATGGTCGGGCGGCGCGACCTCGATGCCGTGGTGGTAGCCACGCCGCACCGCTGGCTCGCTCCGGTTTCCCGTGCGGCTTTGGATTCGGGGCGTCACGTCCTGGCGGAAAAACCGCTGGCGCGGAACGCCACCGAAGCTGCGCCGCTGGTGGCCGCGGCGCACGCGCGCGGGCGCGTGCTCCAGACCGGGTTCAATCACCGCTATCACCCCGCGCTGGCCGAAGCGCACCGCCTGGCCGCGGCGGGAGAAATCGGACGTCTGCTGCACATCCGCTGCCGATACGGCCATGGCGGGCGCGCAGGATACGCCGCGGAATGGCGCGGTGATCCGGTGGAAAGCGGCGGCGGCGAGCTGCTCGATCAGGGCATCCACGCTTTCGATCTGTTCCGCTGGTTTCTGGGCGAGTTTACGGAAGTCTATGCCGTGCTGACGCGGGCGTTCTGGTCCATGCCGGTGGAAGACAACGCTTTCTGCATCCTGCGCACCGCCGCCGGACAGCCCGCGCAATTGCATGCCAGTTGGACGCAATGGAAGAACCTGTTCAGCTTCGAAGTTTTCGGCGAGCGCGGCTACTTGCTGGCCGAAGGCCTGGGCGGGAACTACGGCACCGAGCGGCTGGTGACGGGGCGCCGCCGGGAAGAATTCGGCGCGCCGGAAGAGCAGGTCACGCATTACCCGGAAGAAGATCGCTCGTGGTCGCGCGAATGGAACGAGTTTGAAGCTGCCATCCGCGAAGAGCGCGCGCCGCTGGCCGGGGGGGAAGACGGCTGGCAGGCGCTTCGTCTGACCGACGCCGCTTATGTTTCAGCGCGCGAAGGTCGCGCGGTGCGGCTGGAATAATCAGTGCCAGGGAGAAGAAGCATGCAGAACGGGGCGTACATCGAGAAATTTCTGGAGGGCGTGGCGGAGATTGCCGCGCGGCTCGACCGTCTCGCGCTGGACCAGGCCATCGAAATGATCTTCGGCGCCTGGCAGCGCGGCAACACCATCTTTACCTGCGGCAATGGCGGCTCGGCCAGCACCGCGCAGCACCTCGCCGCCGATTTGTTCAAGTGCACCATAGCTCCGGGACAGCCGCGGCTGCGCGCGGTCAGCCTGGTGGACAACCTGCCACTGCTGAGCGCGCTGACCAATGACAACGGTTGGCAAGCAGTGTACGACGAACAACTCGAGACGCTTTTCCGCCGCGGCGATGTCGTGCTGGCGCTCAGTGTCCATGGCGGCAACGGCAGCGACAAAGCCGGGCCGTGGTCGCAGAACCTGCTGCGCGCGCTGACCTTTGCTCGCGAGCATGGCGGCCACGCCATCGGCTTCAGCGGGTTTGACGGCGGGGCCATGCGAGAGGTGGCCGACATCTGCGTGGTGGTGCCTTACAACACCACGCCGCACGTCGAGGCGTTTCACGTGGTCCTGCACCACCTGATCACCTTCTGCCTGGCGGAAAAAATCCAAGCGCACAAGAGAGTGGCGCATGCGGCGAGCAGTTTTTCTTGATCGCGACGGCGTGTTGAACCGTCTGGTGGCGCGCGCCGACGGCACGTTGGGCTCACCGCGCTCGGCGGCAGGATTTTGCCTGCTCCCCGGCGTGGCTGCAGCGGTCGCGCGGCTGCGCGCGGCGGGGTTGATTGCCGTGCTGGTCACCAACCAGCCGGACATCGCGCGCGGTCGCCTGGCGCGAGAGGAACTCGAACGGATGCACGAGCAATTACAACAAGAAGTGGACCTCGACGCGATTTTCGCCTGTCCGCACGACGATGGCGACGGGTGCAAATGCCGCAAGCCGCGGCCTGGTCTGCTTCTCGATGCGGCGCGGCGGTTGCGCCTGGATCTCGCCGCCTCGTTCCTGATCGGCGACAGCGCAAAAGATGTGGCCGCCGGCAGCGCCGCAGGTTGCCACACCATCCTGGTCGGCGAGCAAGCGCGGCGCTCCGCCGTCGGCGCCGATTGGACAGCGGAAGATCTTCCCGCCGCCGCCGCTCTGGTGCTGCGTGCGCTCAAACCCGGTGCGGCGCCGCGTGCTGGTTCGCCGCGACGCGCCGAAAAGGTGCCAGCATGAGCGCGGCTCCCGGCACGGCTGCTCTGCCGATCGAAGTTCGCCCCGGCGCCCCATCCGCTGCGGGCGCTGCACCGGCAGGAGCGAACTCCTACGCCACGGCTCGCGCCACCACCGTGCTGAGCGGGCTCGCGCTGGCGAGTCCGGCCGCTGGCCTGGTCTTCGAAGTCACGCTGGCCTGGCGCTTTGGTACATCGCCTTCGGTCGACGCATTCCGGGTAGCGGCGCTGCTGCTCACCTTCGGCCAACAGTTGTTTGTGTTCCAAATCCTCCCGCACATCGTCGTTCCCGTATTCACCGAATATCGCGCCGCAGGACGCGATACCGAAGGCTGGCACGTGGCGCTGTCGCTCGCGAATCTGCTTACCGTTCCCGCGCTGCTGATTTCCCTCGCGGCATTTCTTTGGCCAGAACGCATTGTCGATCTGCTGGCGCCCGGGCTTGCCGGCGAAAGTCATGCCGCGACGGCGCTGTTCCTTCGGTGGTTTCTTCTGGCCTACGCGCCAATGGTGTGGAGCGGAGTCGCAGCGGGGATTCTGTATTCCTACCGAATTTTCTGGCTGCCCCCCGCGGTGCAATTTGCGAACAACGTGATTCTGGTGCTCTCGATTCTCGCGTTCGGCAGCAGGCTCGGAGGGGTCTCCCTGGTTCTCGGCGTGCTCGTCTCCTGCGCCCTCGGTCTGGCTCTGTACTCAAGCAGGTTGCTGCCGCTGATGCGCCAGACGGGCGCGCGTTTCCCGTGGAGGTTCAACGTCGGGCATCCGGGGGTGAGGAAAGCGTTGCGGATGGCGCTGCCTCTGCTGGGCATGGTCCTGCTCATGCAGTGGGGCTGCGTAGTGGTGAACCGTGCGCTGTCGCGGCTGCCATCCGGAAGCCTGGCGGAATTCGGCTACGTGTGGAAGATGGGCGCGCTCGTGCTGTTCGTGCCGCTCTCTCTTTCGACCGTGCTGTTCCCGCGATTTTCCGAAGCGCGATTCGGGTCCGCAGGCGACGAGTTCCGGGAGATCTGTACGCGGGCGCTGCGCATGGTGCTGTTTCTCTCGATTCCGCTGGCGTGCTGGTTCGCGGTGCTGAGGGCCCCGGTGGTGACGCTGCTATATAAGCACGGCGCATTTTCGGCAGACGCCGCGGCGACGGCGGCACGGTTGTTTGGGCTGCTGGTGCTAGCCTCTCCCGCGTTCGCAGCCTATTGCTCGATGGAAAAAATGCTGTATGCGCTGGGCAAGACGCATATTCCCATGCTGGCGCAGCTCGCCTCCGCCGCGCTGCTCACCACGCTCTGTGGAGTGACGGCGCGGCAATTCGGCATCGAGGGCTTGATGATGCTGGCCGGCCTCATTGTGTGTTCCGTGGTCTCTGCCGGACTCTTCCTGGTGCTTCAGCGCCGGTATCAGGCCTTCCGCTGGAGAGAAGTCGTGCGGTCGACGCTGCGGGTTCTGGCATTGGCCGCGGCATCCGCTGGAATCGTGTGGCAAACGAGCCTGCTGCTCGAGCGCGTGGGCGCTCCGGCGGTGTTCTCGGCGGCTCTCCAGACGCTCGGCGGACTTGCGGCGGGCGCGAGCGTGTTTGCAGCGGCGAGCCTGGTCTTGCAGGTGCCGGAAGCGTTGGCCTGCGCGCGCTACCTCCGCTGGGCTGGCGACTCCGTAGCGCGGCGCATGCAGAACGGATTGCATTTGTAAGCAAAGGCGGTGCGATGTGGCCGGTATTTCTCTTGGCACTGCGAAACACTGGTTAAGGGTGGGCAAAGTGGATTCGGTCGATAGAGCCCGGTGGCAACTGGCCCAAAGCGGAGAGGCACGCTACTGGCATAGCGCACAGAGCGCGCTGGGCGAACAAAGCCGCATTCTCGCTGAAAAAATCGAAGCTCTGGTTCTTGCCGAGCAGGCGGTCCCAGACCTAGGGCGGCGCGGCGGGCTGAAGGTGGAGGTCGGCATCGGTCCGTTGGGCGTCGGCGTTCTGCATTTCCTGAGCACGAATGGTACGACCGTGGGGCTTGATCCACTGCCTGCCCTGCGTTCCGTGGACAACTTGCCGCGACCGATGACGGCCCTTGTTCAAGCCTGCTGGGAAAAGTATACCCACTTGCAGGCCCGGGGGGAGGAGATCCCCCTTCTTTCGGACTCGGCTTCTCTGGTGGCCAGTTACAACGTGCTGGACCACGTGCAAGATCCGCCTGCCGTCCTGCGGGAGATCTATCGCATCCTCGAACCTGGGGGATATTTCTTGCTGAGTTGTGACACGGTCTCCTTGGCTAGCCTGCTGAAGTTCCACGTTTACTCTCGCCGGCGCGACAAGGAAACCCTCTCGGTGATCTGTCATCCTTTTCGCTTCTGGATGCCCCGCCTGGAGGAGTTGGTCCGGCGAACGGGCTTCTCCATTTTGTGGGTTCACGAACCACGGTGGAAATGGCTTGCCACGATTGTGGGTCATGCTTTTCGCTCCCTGCTGGTTGCGCAGAAGCCAGCGTTCATTCCGGCCGAGGTCCCCAGGGGGCGCCATGCGGCCTAACCAGTGGAAGACGGGTCAAAGCCACGGGGGTGTGGTCTTGGCGCACCCCGGTACGCAGCATTCGTACGAAACCGCTCTCGGCCTGGCCGAGGCCGGACTGCTGCAGCGCTACGTGACCGGCTTTTACTACGACCCAGACGGTGTCTGGGGACGCGCCGCGCGGCGCCTCCCGAATGCCTGGCGCGCCCGGGCCGAACGCGAACTCCTTCGGAGGCATAAGCCCGGACTGGACCCCGCAATGGTGGAGACACTGCCGGCCGCCGAACTGGCCTACGTGGCCACAGCGCGCCTGGGAGCAGTGCGGGCCGCGAATTCCCTGCTGGCCTGGCGCAACCACCGCTTCGACGGCCGGGTGGCCCGGATACTCGAGCGTGAGCGCCCGGCTGCAATCCACGGCTACAACACCTGCGCGCTGCGGATGTTCCGCGCGGCTCGCGCGCTGGGAATCCTGTGCATTCTCGATCAGAGCATCGCGCACATCCGCACCGGGCTGCGCTTAATGGAAGAAGAGCGCAGCCTGACTCCGCAGTTCGCCGATTCCCTGCCGGAGATGGGAGGCTCCGCCGCGGTGGCACAGGCGGACTGCGAAGCGCGGGAGGCTGACCGGGTGCTGGCTCCCTCGGAGTTCGTTCGGCAGAGTCTGGTCGAGAATGGTGTGGCCCCGGAGCGCATCTTCCTGATGCCTTACGGCGCGGAGACGGAGCGCTTCCGCCCTGGCCCCCGGCGCGCGGATGGCGTATTCCGCGTGCTCTTTGTCGGCCACCTCTCGCAGCGCAAAGGGATCGGCTACCTGCTTGAAGCTTTCCGCAGCCTGAAATTGCCCAACGCGGAGCTGGTACTGATGGGTGGTCTCGCCGGTGGCGGCCAGGGGCTGGCGAAATATCGGGACTCGTTCCGCCACGTCGCTCCAGTGCCGCACGCTGAGCTGCCGGAGTATTACCAGCAGGCAGATATCTTCGTGCTTCCGTCGCTCTACGAAGGTTCCGCCCTGGTGATTTACGAGGCTCTGGCCTCGGGCCTTCCTGTAATCACCACGCCGAACAGCGGGTCGGTGGTGCGCGACGGCATGGAAGGCTTCGTGGTTCCCATCCGCGACGCCCGCGCAGTCGCAGAAAAGATCGCGCGGCTGTACGAAGACCGGGCGCTGTGCCAAGCCACGGGCGCGCAGGCTCGGCGGCGCGCCGAAGAGTTTCCCTGGAGCGCCTATCGCCGGCGTCTGGCGGAATTCATCCGCCCGCTGGTCGCTGGGGCGCGGTAGGAGGCGGCCATCACAGGAACTTACGGAGCTTCGATTTCTTTGCCACGGCCGGGCGCCCCGGTTGTTCTCCTGACCCTGGCCATGGTCGCGGCTACCGGCGTGGCCGCGCTCGTGGTGACCGGGCGCGGACTGATGGCGGTTGCGGTGGGCGTGGTGGCCGTGATCTGGGGCGTCTTACTGAACCGATGGCAGCGCGGAATCTATGGTCTTCTGGTGTTTTTGCCCTTCGCCGGCATCGTCACACTGGCGCTGCACCCATGGAGCGGACCGGAACTGCTCAATCCGGTGCTGTACAAGGATTTCCTGTTCGTGATTCCGGCCTACTTCGGGTTCCTCGGAACAATCGTTCTCCGCCGCCAGCGAATAGACCTGTTGCCGTGGGAAATCAAGTTCTTTACCTGGGCTTTCGGCGGTTTGGTGATCGCCCAGATGGCCAATCCCGGGGTGCCCACCCCGATGGTCGGCCTGATCGGAGCAAAAGTGTGGATGTTCTACTTGCCCTTGCTGGCGCTGGGATTCGCTTTGCTCCATAACCGAAATGATCTGGTGATGCTACTCCGGCTTCTGGCAGTGCTGGCCGTCGTGCCCTGCCTGGTGGGAATTGGAGAAGTGCTCCTGGCGCGAGTGATGGGCTACCAGGCGGCCATGAATGCAATTTACGGGGAAGAAGCCATAGGGGTAACGCAGAGTTTTACCGCGTTTCAAGTCGGCGGCGGGGTGATCGCGCGCATCCCCTCCACTTTCCCGTCGGTGACGCAATACTTTGGCTACACGCTGGCCATGCTGGTGCCCTGCTACGCGGTGTGGCGCAGCGACCCTTCTCCCCGCTGGAGGCGTGCTGGGTTTTGCATGCTTGGACTGGTGGCCGTGGCCTCACTGGTTTCCGGCGCTCGCGGAGCGTTTGTGTTCGTGCCCCTACTGCTCTTGCTGATGGCCGGGTTCGATCGCGGCTCGCGGGGTATTTTCACCATAATCCTTGGCCTGGGTGGGGCGACGGCTGCGGCGCTGTTCATCTTGCAGGCCAGCGCAGTCCCCGTTTTCAAGTTCATCTCCGGGCTGTTTACGAACTACGCCTCGGACACCGCATACAGCGGCTTCGTGTACGCGCTCACCAGCGCTCCCTTTGGGAACGGCACCGGCACGAACACTGGACCCGCTCGCTACGCCTTCAGCGACCCCAGCCTGTTTACCGCGGTGGAAAACTACCACGCCAAGATCATTCTCGAGCTCGGCATCGCGGGTCTTGTCTTGCTGTGGGGTCTCTATGCCGCCATCTTCTGGCGAGGCTGGCGGCAGCACCGCAGGCTCGAATCGCCGGGGTTGCGCGCGTGTTCGGCAGCCGTCCTCGGGTTGCTCGTGGCGCTGGCGCTGAACAGCTTCAAGGGCTGGCTGGTGGACATCGATCCGATGAATGTCTACCTATGGCTGTTCTCCGGGGTACTGCTCAAGCTCAGCTCGCTCGAGGACCGGAAGCCGGGGACCGGTGGGTTCCGTGAGGTACGGACATGAGGCTTCTGGTTGTCGGCCATCCCTTGATCGGAGCCTACTACCAGAAGAAGTATGTGGCCCTCAAGCGCCTGGACCCTTCCCTGCAGCTCCGCATCGTGGGGCCAAAGCGCATCAGACATCCTTTTGGCATGCGCCATTGCGAAGTCCATCCCGCCCTCCAGCCGTTCGAGGTGCAAGGTCTGGCCACGGCGCTTTCCTTTTCACACATGACCTACCTGCTGGACCCAATGCGTCTGGCCAAAATCTTCTGGAGTTTTCAGCCCGACGTGATCCACGTCGAGGAGGAGCCGCAAGCTTTTATCACTCAGGAAATTGTGGCGTTGCGCGCGGCATTCTGCCCACATGCAGCGCTGACTGTCTTCACCTGGGACAACCTGCTCCGCCAGCGCAGGTTTCCGGTGAACTGGGCCAAGCGCCTGCTCCGCGGCGCCACCTGCCGCCGGGTGTCCACGATGGTGTGCGGGAACAGTGAGGCGGAACGCCTGCTACGAGAGCGCGAAGGCTTTGCCGGCCTCACCGCGGTGATGCCGCAATTCGGCCTCGATCCCCAGGATCACGCGCCAGGAGAAGAGATGGACCTGAAACAGCAACTCGGGCTGGCCGAGGACATCGTGGTGGGTTACGCGGGACGGCTGGTGCCGGAAAAGGGCATCGAGCTGCTGCTGGGCGCGCTGGAGAGCCTCCCGGCGCACCCCTGGAAACTGCTGCTGGTCGGCGCCGGGCCCCTCGAGCAAGCCATCCATCGCGACTGGATGCCTCGCTTCCCGGGCAGAATCGTCCACATCCCCGCGGTGCCGCTGTCCGAAGTGCCGCGCTACATGCGCTGCATGGATATCTTTGTCCTGGCTTCATACGCGACGCCGGCGTGGAAAGAGCAGTTCGGGCTGGCGCTGGCACAAGCCATGCTGCTCGGAATTCCCTCGGTGGTTTCCTCATGCGGCGCGATTCCTGAAGTCGCCGGGCCCGGCGCCCGAGTGTGCCGTGAGGGCAGTGTGGAGAGTCTCGCCGAGGGGCTCCGGGCGCTGCTGGAGTCCCCGATCCTCCGCCGGGACTTGGGCGCGCAGGCGCGCGCCTTCGCCCTGCAAAATTACACACTCGACGCGATAGGGGCACGCTACCTGGAGATCTTCTACCAGGCAAGGTGCGCCCGCGGTCTGGCCGGCCGAAATACGGATGGAAATCTTTCGTTGCCCTCGCTCGAGACCAGCGCGGGTTCACCCGGACGGCGAGATTCCGCCGGGGAAACGATTCCGTGGGGCGAAGGACGATGACGGTCATGGGCGAGCTCCTGGAGTCGCTTCTGCACACGCTGCGGCGGTGGGCTCACGCCGCCGTTCCTCATGGTCGCAGCCCGGAAAGCTACCGGCGATTTGTACGCGCCATCTACCGGCGACTGGTGTATGACCCGAAAACCCAAACCGTGATGGTAAGAAAAGGGGAGCTGGCCGGAGCGATGAAGTACGGTCCGTTCTGCGAAGCCGACTTCGAATTCGCCCTGGGAAAGTATGAACCGGAAATTGCCGCCGCCTTCCGGCAACACTGCCGTCCGGGAATGACAGTATTCGATATTGGAGCGAATGCCGGTCATCACCTCCTTTTACTTTCGAGATTATGCGGGGATGCCGGCCACTTGCACGCCTTCGAACCCGTGCCGGAGAACGTGGCCTGCCTCCGCGAGACGTTGCGCCTGAACCGGCTGCGCAACGTGACGCTGCACGAACTGGCGGTTTCCGACCGCGAAGGATTGGCCGACTTTAAGTTCAGCGGGGTGTTCGACGGTTTTGCCTGCCTCGAGCAGGGAGGCCACGGGCGCTCGGCCGCGCAAGCGATGCCGGGCAGGTCCATCCGGGTCCAAACGATTGACCTCGACGCGTTTTGCAAACGTTTCGGGATCTCGCGCGTTGACTTGATCAAGGTGGATGTCGAAGGCGCGGAATTGCTCACCCTCCGCGGTATGACACGCACGCTTCGCATTCATCGCCCCATTTTGATCATGGAGTTGTGGGGCGCGGAACACGTAGCCGAAGGCCCCAGAATTCTTGCGCAGCTCGGTTACGAATCTCGAACGCTGAGCTCGTGGCAAGGCTGGGTGGGCAGCGAGTTGGTCGAGACCAGGAACATCCTGGCTTTGTCCAGCCAGGTGTCGTGCACGGTGCGCGCGGCCGGCAGTCGAGAATGCGAAACGGACGTGCTCGCGGAGAAATTGGTCCAGCGCGGGGATTGACGAACTAACCAAGGCATGAAGATTCTGCAGATTATCGGAAGCCTGGCGCCGCGTTATGGCGGGCCCTCGGTGGCCTGCCCGGCGATGTGCCGCGAACTGCTCCGCCGGGGGCACGAGGTCAGCATCTACACCACGGATGTGGATGGCCGTGGCCATCTCAAACCGCAGGCTCCAATTGCCGGCGTTTTAACCGACGTGCCGGTGCAGATGTTCCCCGGCTGGACGTTCCCGCCGGAATACAAATTCTCGCCGGCTTTGGCACAGGCGTTAAAGAAAAACGTCGCGCGATTCGATGTCGCGCACATCTATTCGATGTTCATCTTCTCGGCCACCGCCGGCGCGCAGGCCTGCCGGGAGGAGGGTGTGCCTTACCTTTTGCACCCACACGGCACGCTCGATCCGTTTCTCCGCCAGCGCCACCGCGCACGCAAGTTGCTGTACACCATGCTCGTCGAGCGGAGGAATTTTGCCCGAGCGACGGCGCTGTTGTTTAACTCCGAAGAGGAACGCCGCTTGGCATCGAGTGCCTGGGGACTGGGTTTTTGCTCCCACGACGCCTCCCACCGACGAATCGAAGCCGTGGTTCCCGTGGGTGTCGAGGCAGATTGGTTTCATGAACTCTCCGCCGAGACGCGGCAGGAGTATCGCCGCACATTTCCCGGGACGCTGGGGAAGCGGCTGGTGACCTTTTTCGGGAGACTCAATTTCAAAAAGGGTCTGGACATTCTCGTTCCGGCATTTGCCCGGGTTGCCGCCGCGCGCCCGGACGTGCATCTGGTACTGGCTGGTCCTGACGGCGAGGGCTACGGAGAGAAGGTGCGGGGCTGGCTCAAAGACGCCGGACTGATTGACCGGGCGACGTTTACCGGCGCCTTGCAGGGGGACCAGCGTGTGGCTGCCTTGCAGGAGTCCGAAGTGTTCATGTTGACCTCGTACTCGGAGAATTTTGGCCAGGCAGTTGCAGAAGCAATGGCCTGCGGAATCCCGGTGCTGGTTTCTGACCGCGTAAACCTCTGGCCGGAAGTCGAACAGGCGGGAGCAGGCTATGTGGTCCGCTGCGAGGCAGAGGCGGCGGCGGAGGCCTTGGCCCGGTTGCTCGACGATCCCGCGCAGAGCCGCCGGATGGGCCGGGCGGGAAAGCAGTTGGCACGTGAGAAATTTCCCTGGTCGGTTGTGGGAGGACAAATGGAGTGCTTGTACGAGGAGATCCTCCGGTCCAGCGCAGGAGGGAGTTCTCCGGGCAGTTCGCCAAACAAGCGCTGCTGATCATTGCCATGCTGCATCAAACCACTCGCGACATCTATTTCGCGCTGGTTTCACCGGTCGCTCGGCTGAACCATTGGCGATGGAGAATTCAGAACGTCGTCCAGAATGGGCATGCCGCCCGCTATCTGCACCTCGGGTGCGGTCCAAAATATCTCCCTGGTTTCGCAAATATTGACGGGAATTTCCTGCGTAAGACCGATGCCTGGCTCGACCTGCGCATAGGGCTGCCCTTCGCCAGCGGCTCGGTCGACTCCATCTACTCTTCTCACGTCTTCGAACACTTTTATGCGCATCATCTGCAAAGGATTCTGCGTGAGTGCCATCGCGTGCTACGGCCCGGCGGGGGTATGCGCATCGTGGTTCCGGATATGGCCACGGCAGTGCGCGCTTATGTCGAGGCCCGGCCGGAAGCTTTCACGGATTTTCCCCGGGCGTGCCGCTCGCTGGGCGGAAAACTCTCCAACCAGTTGTTCTGCGAGGGCGGCCACCGTCAGGCCTTCGATTTTTCCTATATGCAGGAACTGCTGGGCGAAGCCGGGTTTAGCGAAGTCTGGGACATTGGCGCGCACCGGAGCGAGACCTATCCGCCCGAGGTTTTCGAGAGGTTACAGGCCGAAGAAGTGGGCGTGGCATGGTTTTCGCTCTTTGTGGAAGCCAGAAAGCAGGCCTCCTGCCATCCAGTTCAGCAAGGAATAAACGAAAGAGAAAAATGAAAGTCCCGCTTAGCGTGCTGATTCCAACCAGGAACGAACAAGAAAATATGTACAAGTGCCTGGCCAGCGTAGCCTGGGCCGATCAGGTGGTGGTTGTGGATTCGCGCAGCACCGATGCAACCGCGGCGATTGCCGCGGAGCACGGCGCGCAGGTGGTCGAGTTCTCCTGGGACGGCAAGGGCCCGCGGAAAAAAAACTGGGCGTTCGAACACATCTCCTGGAAGCACGAATGGCTGCTGCTGCTCGATGCCGACGAGGAAGTCACCGCGGAGCTCGCCGCGGAAATCGCGCACCTGATTGAGAGTGACCCGCCGGAGGCAGCTTTCCTGATCCGCTTTCACTACGAATTCCTGGGAAAACGGATGCGCCACGGGGACCCGCTGTGGAAGCTTTGCCTGGTGCGGCACCGCCGGGCACGGTTCGAGCGCATGGAGGTACCGGAGGTACGCGGTTACGACATCGAGCTGCACGAGTGGGTGAAGACCGACGGAGCGACCGGAAGATTGCGCGGGGTCATCCTGCATCGCGACTTCGACAATCTCCACCACTACCTCGACCGCCACAACGTCTACTCCGATTGGGAAGCGCTGCTCCGCGCGCGGTACGGCCGGCGCGATCGTTCGGGCGAAATTGCTCCGCGGCTGTTGGGCTCGGCGGTGGAGCGCCGGCGTTTCCTCAAGCGGCTTTTCCTGGCCCTGCCCGGCAAGCCCTGGCTTTACTTTTTTTATTCCTACGTCCTGCGCGGCGGGTTTCTGGATGGGAGGGCCGGCTTCACCTACAACGCGCTGAAGGCTATCTACTGGTACGAAGTCAGCTTGAAGGAGTACGAACTACGCCGGAGGGAGAAGGGCCAATTCCGCCCGGCGCAGGAAGCGCCCAGCAGCGGCGCGCAGCGCAATATGCAACTGGACTTTTATCAAGAGCAGGTTGACCCCGAGGAAGAAATCACCCGCCCGCGCTGCTACCCGCGACCGGTGCGCTTCCAGCTGGAGCGCAAACTTTCTTCCGCGCTCGAGCTGCTGATGCGCCGCCTGCACGGCCCGCTCGAGGGACGCACCGCGCTGGTGGTGTGCTGCGGCTCGGGAATGGAAACAGAATTTCTCGCGCGGCGCGGATTGCGCCTGGTGGCGCTGGACATTTCACTGGACGCAGTCCGTCGGGCGCGCGAGCGCGCCGCGCGTTACGGCCTGGACTACCAGCTCGTCGTTGGCGACGCAGAACATCTTCCCTTCCGCGATGAATCCTTTTCGCTGGCCTTCGTCCACGATGGACTGCATCACCTTCCCAACGCCTACCAGGGCCTCCGCGAAATGCTGCGCGTGGCGCGCGAGGCCGCCGTGGTCGCCGAGCCCGCGGATGCGGCGATGACGCGGCTCTCGGTAAAGCTCGGCATCTCCGGGAAGTATGAAGAAGCCGGCAACTACGTGTACCGCCTGCAGCCGCGGCGCGTCGCCGGCGTCTTCCGCGAGGCCGGCGCGGAGAGCTGGAACATGCGCCGCGACGTTTTCTACTACCAGCCCTGGACGTTTCCCATCTACCGCTGGTTGGAGCGCGGCGCGGGCTGGTGGGTTTTCCGCGCGGGGTTCCATGTGGTCAACGCTCTGCTGGGCCGCTGGGGCAATTCGCTGAAGGCTGTGGCCATCAAGCGCGAAGCGTGGAGCGGAGCGGACTGATGCGCATCGCGCTGTTCGGGGTCAACTACCACCCGGAAACCACGGGCATCGCGCCGTTCAATACCGGCCTGGCCGAACACTGGGCGGCCACGCTGCACGACGTCACCGTGGTCACCGCGTTTCCGCACTACCCGGAATGGCGCGTGGCCGATGGATATCGCGGAAAAACATTTTCGCGCGAACGCCGCGCCGGCGTGCGCCTGCTGCGCGCCTGGCAATACGTTCCTCCGCTCCGCAGCACACTGCGGCGCATTGTCTACGACAGTTCGCTAGCGGCTTCGGCCATGGCCTGGGTGCCCGCGCTGGGCCCGGTGGACCTGGTGTGGGCGGTCAGCCCTCCGCTGCAATTGGCCGCGGCGGCCTGGGCAGTCAGCAAGGCGCGCGGCGCGGCGTTTGTGCTGCAGGTTAAAGACCTGGTTCCGGACATCGCCATCTCACTGGGGATGCTGCGGAATCCCGTGGCGATCGCCGCGGCGCGGCATCTCGAGCGGTTCGTCTATCGCCGCGCGCAGCAGATCGTGGTGCTCAGCAGCGGCTTTGCGGAAAACCTACGTGCCAAAGGCGTCCCAGCGGAGAAGATCTCCATCCTCCCGGACTGGATGGACACCGACTTCATCCGCCCGGCGCCCCGGGCCGCGGAGGGCAAGGGCGGCGTGGCCGGAGCGTTCCGCGCGCGCCACGGCATTTCCAGCGAAGTCTTCCTGGCGGTGCATGCCGGAAACATGGGCGCAAAACAAAAGCTCGAGGTGCTTCTCGATGCCGCAGCGGCAGCGCCGGAAAAATATTTCCTCCTGGTGGGCGACGGCGTCGAGCGCGCTCGCCTGGAGCACGCCGCGGCCGAGCGCCGTCTGGCCAACGTGAAAATCCTGCCATTACTGCCGCGCGCCGAGCTCCCCGCCCTGCTCGCGGCTTCCGACGCCCTGGTGCTCAATCAGGCCGCCAGCGTGGTGGACGCGGTGGTGCCCTCGAAGCTGCTCACCTACATGGCCGCCGGCCGGCCGGTAGTGGCGGCAACGCATCCGGCAAGCGAATCGGCGGCGCTGGTCCGCGCGGCCGATTGCGGCCTTGCTGTGGCCGCCGAACAGGCCTCTGCGCTGGTCGCGGCGCTGGAATCGCTGCGGCGCGACCCTGCGCTCGCCCGCCGGCTGGGTGACAACGGCCGCCAGCACGTCGAGCGGCACTTCGCGCGCGGCCAAGTGCTCGAGCGGTTCGATGCCTTTGTTGCGGCCGTGGACGCCGCGCGCAAGCGGCCTGCGGGAGCGGCGCGGTTCGCCGCCCCTGGCGCGGATGCTGGTTAGAGTAAGAATAGGAAAGGAGAAACATGGACTGGACAAATTGCAAGGTAGTGGTGACCGGAGGCGCCTCGTTCATCGGTTCGCACCTGGTGGACCGGCTGGTTGAGGCCGGCGCGGCGGTGCGCGCGGTGGATGACTTGACCAGCGGCAAATGGGAGAACCTCTCCGCGCACGTGGCCGCGGGACGCGTCGAGTTCCTCAAGGCCGACCTTCGTGAGCCCGGCGTGGCCGCGCGCGCCGTGCGCAACGCCCAGGCCGTCTTCCATCTCGCCGCCGATCACGGCGGCCGCGGCTACGTGGACCTGCACCAGGCCGCCTGTGCCACCAACCTGATGCTCGACGGCATGGTCTTCCGCGCTTGCCAGCGCGCTGGAGTCGAGAAGGTGATCTACGCTTCCTCCGGCTGCGTGTATCCCAACCACATCCAGTCCGACCCCGGGCAAATCCTCTATCTGACCGAGGAGATGGTGGGGCCGCCGTACGATGCCGACAACCTCTACGGCTGGGCCAAGCTGATGGGCGAGATGACGCTGCGCGCGTATTTCCGCGACTTGGGGATGAAGTCGGCCTGCTGCCGGTACTTCACCGTGTACGGCCCGCGCGGCATCGAGAACCACGCCATCATCGCCATGATCGCCCGTGCATTCGTGGGACAGAACCCCTTCGTGATCTGGGGCACGGGAGAGCAGGTGCGCAACTGGACGTTTGTGGACGATATCGTGCGCGGCACGATGCTGGCCGCAGAGCGCATTGAAGACGGCTCGGCGGTGAACCTGGGAACGATGGAACGCATTCGCGTGATTGACGCCGCGCGATCCATCCTCGAATACGCCGGGCTGGACGCGAAGATCGAAGCGCGGCCCGAGATGCCCACCGGCCCGTACAACCGTGTAGCAGACAATGCCCTGGCCGCGCGTCTGCTGGGCTGGGAACCGCAAGTGCTCTTCCAGCAAGGTCTGCGGCGGACCATGGACTGGTACTTCAAGAGCCGCGGGCGCGAAGACGTGCGCCAAGGGCTCGAGCGCATGCTCGTCGAACGGTAGAGCCGCGCCGGTCGAGGAGGCCCCACGCGAAAAGCTGCTCTTGCGCCGCACGTCGGCGCGCGAATCTTGGAGATGGGTTTGATCGCCTGTCTGGCGACGGCAGTCATCGCCATTGGCGGCACACAGCCGCTGATTTTTCCGGCCACCGCTGCCGTCCTGTTCTTGCTGACCGCGGCAACGGTGTGGCTGCTGCCGAGCCACCTTGCTCACCTGCCTTGGAAATCTCTTGGCCTGCTCGCACTGCTGGTGATGTTGCAGGCCGCGGCCCTGGGCGCGCGCGGCGAACGCGCCGGCTCGCCGCTCTGGGAATTTCTTCTCTATCCCGCCGTCTTCGCCCTGACCGCGGCGATTGGCTGCGATCCCCGTGCGCGGGCGCGCCTGGTGGCCGCGCTGATCACGCTGGGAGCCGCCGAGGCATTTTACGGGCTGGCGCAGCAGCTCGCCGGCTGGCAGCAAATCCTGGGAATCGAAAAGATCTATTACCGGGAACAGGCCACGGGGACCTACGTGAATCCGAATCACTTCGCCGGGCTGCTCGGCATGGTTCTCCCGCTGGTGCTGGCCGCTGCGGCGGAGAAATGGGACCGCGCGGGAAGATCCCGAGAAGACGGGAACCGGTCGGCAGCCGTTTTCTTCGCGGCGCTCGCGCTGGTCCTTGCTGCGGGAATCTTCGCTTCGCACTCGCGCATGGGCTTGCTGAGCGCGACCGCGGGTGCGGCGCTGACCGCCGGCGTATGGCTGGCGCGCGGACGAGGTGGCGGCAGGCGTGCCGGCGTGCTGGCGGCAGCGGCGCTTGCTGCGGCGCTGCTGGCCGCGTGGCTGGGCCCCGAGCCGGTGATGTCGCGCTTCCGATCTGCCTCCGCGGATGCGGGGGGGCGCCTGGCGCTGTGGCAGGAGAGCATCGCGCTGGTTCGCGCGCGGCCACTGCTGGGAGCAGGCTGGGGCGCTTTCCCACTTCTCTACACGCAGGTCCAGGCCACCGAGCTCGATCTGGCCGTGGACCACGCGCACAACGACTATCTCGAGCTGGCCACCGAATTCGGGATCCCCGGGGCAATGCTGCTCGTCGCGCTAGCGTTGGGACTGATGCTGCGCGCCGTGCGGCACGCTCGACGGGGCCGCCCCAGCCCCTTGGTTTATCAAGCCATGGGAGCCGCGGGCGGGATCGCTGCGCTGGGCGTCCATAGCCTGGCGGATTTCAATCTGCGCCTCCCGGCGAACGCCCTGGTGTTTGCAACGCTGCTCGGAATTGCCTACGCCTGTGTTGCGCCGCCGATGCCGCCAGCCGAAAGCGGAACTCAGGCGTAAATGTTTACCAAGGCCTTTCTGGAGTGACCCCTCGGCGGGCTCAAGCGGCCATTCTGAGTCTGCCGCGACATCGGCGCTGCTAACGCGTCGTCTTGCCTGCGGAATCCGGGAGGGTCTCGACGCGCACTTCGTCCAGCCACAGTGTGCCCCCGATGTTTCCGTAGAATTTGCGGCTGGCAGGGCGCATCACGCGGAGATCAAGCAGACTGGTGTGGTGCCCGGTGCGAAATTCCAGCCGCACTTCGCTCCAAGGCAGCGTGCCGAGGATTGCTGAACTTTCCCCGAATTGCTGCGACAAATCGGCGGCATCGCGAAGCAGAAAACGCACGCCGGAATCGCTGGAAATCTGCTGCGCGCGCACCTGCGCCGTCAGGCGGTAGCGCGTGTCCGGCTCTACGGGAACGAACTGCACCACTTCCGAGTAGAGCAGGTTGTGTGTCCCGGAGAAGGAGATGCGCAGGCAGTAGGCGCCGGCAGAAGCATTTTCGGAAACGATGGCTGCTTCCGCGCCCTCCACCGAGGATATCCTCCAGTCGAGGCCTCCGTTGAACGCTGCAACCTCGAAGCCGCCGTTGGTGACGAGGTTGCCGCCGGAGTCCCGCGGGGCTATCCGGCCGGGAAAGCGCTGCGCCAGAAAATCCCACACGGCCACCAACTCGTGCTCGCGCCGCTGGACACGCAAGTTCTCGAGATAAGGGAGCGCTGCCTGCGGCTCAAAAGGAAAGCCGGCAGCGCTCAGCTGCTGCCAGACGGCGCGGGCCGCGTCCATGCGCCTCTTTTCCGCGAGGTAGTTGAGATACTCGAGAAGGATTTTCGGCTGGGGAGGAATCATGCGCGCGAGGATCTCAGCGGGATCCTCCTCGGCGCGCCAGGCAGCCTCAAACGCCGGCCAGCGCAGGGCCGCACTTCCGGCCACGGAGATACGCAGCGCGTCGAGGGCCCCGCCGGGATCATCTGCGCGCAGCAGGAAGTTGCCGAGTTGCCAGTTCAGGTGTGGTGACCGGGGAAAACAGCGCACGGCCTGCTCGAAGGCGCGGCGGGCATCCGTGATTTTTCCCGCGGCCTCGTAAGCGCTGCCCAGCACGGCCCAGGCACGCGCATCTCGCGGCGAAAGCTGCGTCGCCTCCTCGGCGAGATGGACGGCCTCGGAAGCGTCGCCGCCCAGCGGAGAGCTCTGCAGCGCCGCGGAGAGTTCGGCGCGGTAGCGAGCGTTGCCGGTTTCCCAGACGATGGCTCGGCGCAGGCCCTCCACTGTCCTCTCGCTGTAGTACCACGCCGCCGCGGTACGCCGTGTTGCCTCCCCCGCGCCCCAGAGCAGGAAGAGTGTCAGAAGAATCTTTGCCGTGATTCGCCAGACAGATCGGCTGGGGCGGCCCGAGCCGGCAACATCGAGATTACCGGGCGCAGTAATGGGGACCTGCTCTGCGACGGTTGCGGCAAGGATTGCCGTCCGGCGGAGATCTTCCGGGCGGTTCCAAATTGGGAAGGACGGATCGCTTTGTTCCATTTTCATACAGGGGCAACCCGAGCGCGCGGCGCATCTGCTTTGTCCTCCGCAGATGTCTCGCCGCCGGCAAACGCTTGCCCTTATGAGCAGGAACACGTCCACAACCGAATCAGCGGAGTGCTCAAGGAAGGAAAAACCTGCTCTTAGCGGAGCCAGGCGAAGAGGGCTTGCATGGCGCCCAGCACAAAGAGCAAGACACCGAAAACAGCGCGCATGCGTCGCGGGGAAAGTTTTAGTGCCAGCCGCGCTCCGGCCAGGCTGCCCAGGAAAACTCCCGGCATTAGAAGAAGCCCGACGCGCAGGTCCACCTGACCGGCGCGGGCGTAATTGAGAAGAGCGAGCAGGCCGGTAGGAGGCACCAGGGCGACCAGACTGGTGCCCTGGGCGAGGTGCTGGTCGAAGCGGAGCAGGAGCACGAGTAACGGCACCAGCAGGATTCCGCCGCCGACGCCAAACAATCCACCCACCACACCGACGACGCAAGCGATAGCGAAAGTCTGCAACAGCCTGGCCAGCGGAACCTTTGGGTGGGCTTGTGCTTCGCCCGATGCGTTCGGCGGCGTCCCGGTATTTTCCGAGGCGGGCTTGGCGGTGACGACTTGCCGCCAGAGGAGCACCGCGGCGACCATCAGAAATAGTCCAAACATCCCTTTGAGGTCGCGCGAGGGCAGCCCGAGGGCCAGGAAGCTGCCGAAGTATCCGCCCACAAAGAAACCGCCGGCGCAGGTGAGACCGGCGTGCATGTCTACGTTGCCTTTTTTGCGGTAGAGCAGAAGAGCGCCGAGACCTATGGGCGGCAGTTGCAGGAGAAGCGATGTGCCCTGAGCGAGGTGCTGGTCGAAGTGCAGCAAATAAACGAGCGCGGGAACCAGCACCACGCCGCCGCCTACGCCCATCAATCCCACCAGGATCCCGACGCCCAGCCCGAGGAGCAGGATTTCCATAGTTGTGGTGTTCTCGCGCTTTGCCCGGCGACCCGCCCGGCTGGGTTTGAAGACTTCGTTTCTAGAACGCGTGTTGTGCCAGGAGCTTCTTTACGATCTCGGGTTGCGCCTTTATATCAGAAGCACCGTACCTCACGTAGATCACACCGTCCACAAAATGGAGCGGTTCTTCTCCGCGTGGAACAAATACCGTTAACACTGTGAAGCCTCTCACATCCAAAAAGCCCACTTGAATCGGAGGAACTGGCCTGATTCGTTGCCGAATAAGCTGGTAAATCCGTTGGGATATGCGGTCTCTTTGTTTTGCTCCATCTATCCCAACCCCAGTGATCTTCGCCTCGTCATCGATACCGATGAAGATTGTACCGTCTCCAGTGTTGGCGAAAGCGGCTACACTTTGAAGCAACTGTTCAGTGGAGCTTGCGCTTTCGAAAGAAAGGTTTCGCTTGAACTCGATCGAAGGCCCTTCACCGAGTCTTATTGCTTCATCAACTGTGTGCGGGTTGGCCCGCTTGAAGAGAAAATACTTGCGCAGAAAGGTTGATCCCGAAACGTATCCGACAACGCCAGAAACGGTAAACAACAGAGTGAAGAGAGAAACCAGTGTCGGTAGGTCGCCGATCAGATTGGTCGAGACAGCCAGTAGACGCTCGTTCGCGTCTACTCTCACAATATACAGATCAAGTTTGTCTCTCCAGAAAGATAGACCTTCCGATGGCAGCGGCTTTGCGGAAGGGAGATAGACTGGTATCTGATACCCTCCCCCCAGAATCTCGCTGCTACTTAGATCTACGATCTCATAGCCGTCCGCAGCGATCTTTCTTTTGAGTACCGCACTTTCAAATTGCACCCGCCCGCTATTTTCTCGCAGAGTGCGTTCGATGCTCGCCAACTGCTGTTTCAGCCTGTCGTCGATGAGCTTGGTGGGAGGTGGAGGAAGGTCCATTTTCCAAGATGCTTTCTCTGCGTAACCAACCATCACCACTACGGCCCTCGAACCAACTTGGTTCGTCGCAGAATAAAGCCGCCAGGACTCCCGGGCTGGTGTCGAAATGCTAGCGGGCGGATTGAATCGGCTGATGAAAGCGGGATCTGAGTACCGGAGAGGGAATCCAAAAAAATCCGCAGCCGGCTGATCAATGTTGAGCAGAAAGTTTGTCTTCTTGTCTAGTAGGTAATCGGACGCAGCAAACTCCCAGTCATTCGCTATTTCAGTCACGTCGCACGTCTGGAAGTCGCAGTGCACTCTCTCAAATGTTTTCTGATTTGTTTCCCCCAGCCGCTTGGCAGGAATGTAGATCTCTACGACAGAGAATAGGACTCCTCCAAATAACAATGTGCTCATCGCAAAGGAAAATGTGAATAATAAAAGCCTTCTTCGGAACCGCGCTCGTCTTGAGGAAAAGCGGGTCTGGTCGAGGGGAGCTCGAGAGTCAGTCATAGGAGATCCTGAACGGAGGGTGCTCAAGGGATGACAACCCCGCTAGTATACCGCGTGATTTGCACTGGAAGTCGATTCACTGTTTTTACCGGAGCGGGTTTTATAGCATGACCAGTGAGAGAGTTTATGTCAAAGCTAAGGATTTCGAACTTGGACTTGGCGGCCCTGGTTGGGCCGCCGGAGCGAATTGGTCGGCGGCAAGCCGCCGGGCACCAGGAATGCGTTCCGGGGCATTCCTGCCAGGCAACAAGCGGCTCGGCGCTCCTGTTGCCCCGGCGGGAATCTTGCTATATTCGGTGCGACTTTTGCCGATAAACACTTAGGAGTTCTCTCCCGTCCATGGCGACGCAACGTAAACCGGAGTATTTCGCGGGGAAAGGCATTCGCGTGGGGATTGTGGGCTGCGGCTACGTGGGGCTGCCGCTGGCGCTGCGGTTTGCCGAAAGCGGCCACACCGTGGTGGGATTTGACACGGACCCGGCCAAGGTGGAGAAGCTGAATGCCGGGCAATCCTACATCCAGCACATCCCGGCGGAAAAGATTGCGGAGTTTGTGCGCGCCGGGAAATTCGCCGCCACCACCGACTTTTCACGCGTCGCCGACCGCGACGCCGTGCTGATTTGCGTGCCCACGCCTCTGGGCGAGCGGCGCGAGCCGGACTTGAGCTATGTCGAGCAGACCGCGCAATCCATCCTCCCGCACCTGCAGCGCGACCAACTCATCGTGCTGGAGAGCACCACCTACCCCGGCACGACGGAAGAACTGGTCCTGCCCATCCTCGAGAAGAGCGGCCTGCGTTGCCCGGTATCCAGCGGGCGCCACGCCGAGGACCCGGCCACCGATTTCTACCTGGCTTTTTCCCCGGAGCGAGAAGACCCCGGCAACAAGCAGTATTCGCTGGCGCAGATTCCCAAGATTGTCGGGGGAAACAACCCCGCGAGCCGGCGCGCAGCGGCAGCGCTGTACGGGCAGGTTGTGGCCCGTGTGGTCGAAGTCAGCTCGACGCAGGCAGCGGAGATGTGCAAGCTGCTCGAAAATATTTTTCGCTGCGTGAACATCGCCTTGGTAAACGAACTCAAGCTGCTGTGCCTCCGCATGGGCGTGGACGTCTGGGAAGTGATTGACGGCGCGGCCACCAAGCCTTTCGGCTTTATGCCCTTCTACCCCGGGCCCGGGCTGGGCGGACACTGCATCCCCGTGGATCCGTTTTATCTGTCGTGGAAAGCGCGGGAGTACGACTTCTCCACGCGGTTCATCGAGCTGGCCGGAGAAGTGAACGCCGCCATGCCCTACCACGTGGTGGACTCGGTGGCCGCGGCGCTGAACGACCGGGAAAAAAGCCTGAAGGGTTCGCGCGTGCTGGTGCTGGGAGTAGCCTACAAGAAGGACGTGGACGATTTACGTGGATCGCCCTCGCTGAAGATCATGCAATTGCTGGGAGAGCGCGGCGCGCTGGTGGATTACAACGACCCTTACTTCGCGCAGCTCCACAAGCTGCGGCACTACGACTATTCGCAGATGCGCTCGGTGGAGCTGACCCCGCAATCGCTGGCAAGTTACGACGCCGTGGTGATCGCCACCGATCATTCCAGCTACGATTACCAGGCGATTACCGATGCGGCACAGGTGGTGGTGGACACGCGCAACGCCACGCGGGGCGTCAGCCGCAACCACCAGAAGATCGTGCGGAGCTGAGCGGGCTGCGATGGCGCCTCTTGCCGAGCTCGCCGAGCGCGTCCGCGCACAACTCGAGGAGAGCTGCCGCATCAAGCACAGTTTCTCCGCCGAGTTGGTCACCCGGGTGGCGCAGCTTGCCGAGCGCGCGGCCGCGGCGATTTCCGCGGGAGGTAAGCTGGTGCTGTTCGGCAACGGCGGCAGTGCGGCGGATGCCCAGCACCTGGCAGCGGAATTCGTGGTGCGCTTGCGCGACGACCGGCCGGCCATGCCCGCCATGGCGCTGACCACCAACACCTCGGTGCTCACTGCCGCGAGCAACGATTTTGGATTCGAGCAAGTCTTCGCCCGCCAGGTGGAAGCGCTGGTCGCGCGAGGCGATCTGTTGCTGGCTCTTTCCACCAGCGGATCGAGCCCCAACGTTCTGCGCGCGGTCGAGGCCGGGCGGCGCCGCGGCGCTTTTCTGGCGGCGATGACCGGAGAGAGCGGGGGCGGTCTGGCCGGTATGGTCGACCTGCTGCTGAACGTGCCGTCGCGCGACCCGCAGCGCATTCAGGAATCGCACATCACCATCGGACACATCGTCTGCTCGCTGGTCGAGCAGATGCGGCCGTGGGCCGGTTGAGCGCCGCGGCCGCAGGAAGAATCGCACCATGCCTGAAGACAGTTCGAAGAAAAAACCGTCAGACCGCCGGCGGAGCCAACGCGTTTTTCTGAGCGTGGGAATCCTGGTAGAGGGCGACACGCCGCAGGGCAAGTTCTTCGCGGAAGAAACTTCGACCCTGGCGGTGAGCGCGCACGGGGCGCTGATCCTGCTGGCCAACGAGGTGGCCATCGGCCAGAAGGTCCACATGATCCACCGGGGAACCGGCGAGAGGCAGCAGTCCCGGGTGGCCTATCGCGGTTCCGTGCACTCGGGCAAGACCGAGGTCGGCGTCGAATTTATCAACGCAGCACCCAGGTTCTGGCAGATCGATTTTCCACCCACCGACTGGACTCCCGCCGGCGAGTAGCCC
>JBGPJC010000049.1:0-28389 GCA_041485165.1 Terriglobia bacterium
CGAACGCGTGCGTCGCATGATCCACTTCGCGCCACAGCGCGCCGCCGCCGGCCAGCACGGTATTCTTCTTCGGGTCCACGCGAACATAGTTCATCGGCGAAAGATCGATCACCAATCCGTCATCGCACACTCCCAATCCGCCCGCGTTGTGCCCGCCGCCGCGGATGGCTACCAGCAGCTTCTGCTCACGGCCGAACTTCACCGCCGTCATCACGTCGGCCACGTCGGCACAGCGCGCAATCAGTCGCGGGCGCCGGTCGATCATCCCGTTGTACACCTTGCGAGCCGTGTCGTAATTCGGATCGCCTGGCTCGATCAGCCCTCCGCGCAAGCTGGCCCTGAAAGCTGTAATCGTCGCGTCATCCAGCATCGTTACCTCGGTCCCCCAAATTTGACCTGGTCTACTACGGTTCGGTGCATAGCGGCGCTACGGCGCGCCACCAGGCAAAACCTGCGTCATACGCTAATTTAGCCCGCATTTCCGATTTGGACCCCTGGCTCGCACATCGTACGCTTCGCCTTCCCAGGACACAACGAACTTGCCACAAGAGCAGGCCGATTGAAACAATGTGAATCAGGCAACTCCTGATAAACGCGCTCACCGGACAAGTGAAATCTCACTGACCCCCAGGAAGTCCCGTTGTGAGAAGTCACCGTGGCTTCGATTACCCTATCTCACTTGGATGTGTAGTCGGTTTACCGGAAGCCAAGGCCAAACTGACCCACTACCCAGAAAATGGCGTGATTGCTCTATGGCCCGAGGAGGCGTAAGATGTGGGTGATTTCTCTGACCCCTGCTGCCTGCCGGAGAACAAACCAACGGCGGCCGGGGCGGTTTCTCGCTACGGCGAGAACGAGGGTGCTGGCGGAAACGCAGGCGCCTCCCGTGTTTGGAAAGGAGAGCTTCCCGGCGTTCGACTGGAACCGCGGGATTCGCCCCAATCCTCACACGGATTCGGGCGATTTTTTTTGGATTGAAACTGTAGGGCGCACGGAGCGTCGCAACCGGTTCACGATGCCTCTTCACGACAATTTCGGACGGCAGATCACCGACGTGCGTATCTCGGTCACCGACCGCTGCAATTTCCGCTGCGTCTACTGCCGCTCCGCGGACCCGGAGAATTACCGCCCCGAAAGCGAACTTCTACAGTGGCACGAGCTCGAAAGGCTGGTGCGGGTTCTGCTCCCGCTGGGGATCCGCAAAGTGCGCGTCACCGGCGGCGAACCCATGGTGCGTCCCGGCGTCGAAGAGTTCATTGCCCGCCTCGATGCCCTGGGCGTCGAAGACCTTTCCATGACCACCAACGGCCAGCTCCTGGCCCAAAGCTGCGACCGTCTGGTAAAGGCCGGCCTCGACCGCATCAACATCAGCCTCGATTCGCTCGACCCGGGGAAGTTCGAACGCATCACCCGCACGCGCAAATTTGACGCGGTGATGGCCGGCATCCGCGCGGCGCAAGCCAGCCCGCTGAAACCCGTCAAAGTCAACGCCGTGCTGGTCCGCGGCCTGAACGACGACGAGGTGGAAGCCTTCGCCGGGTTTGCCCGTGAAACCGGCGTCTCCATGCGCTTTATCGAGTTCATGCCACTGGACGCCGACCGGCTATGGACGCGCGAGCTGATGGTGCCGGCGGTGGAAGTGAAGCGGCGCATTGAAGCCCGCTGGCCGCTCGAGCCCGTGGCCCACGAACGCAGCGAGACGGCGCGCAAGTTCCGCTTTGCCGACGGCGCCCCCGGCGAGATCGGTCTGATCGCTCCGGTGACCCAGCCGTTTTGCGGATTCTGCTCGCGCATCCGCATCACCGCCGACGGCAAGCTGCGCACCTGCCTGTTCAGCAAGGACGACCACGACCTGCGGCCCTTCTTGCGCAACGGAGGAGGTGACCAGGCGCTCTCCCAGTTCATCCAAGATATAGTGGCCGAAAAGGAAGAGGGCCACCGCATCAACGAGCCGGACTTCGTGCCGCCCTCGCGGACCATGGTCTTCATCGGCGGCTGAGGGGCGCAACCGTTGCCCCGGCGGGCTGGCAAGTGCAGCCTTATTGAGCGAGAATAGAGTCAGCGTTCAGCCAGGGAATTCACAAGCGCAATGTCCACGTTGATTGACATCGGCAAACTGGCCCAAGAGCCGGCCTCGCTCCGCGTCCCGGAGATCGAGAAGGGCGTGGGCTGCGATTTCGACAGCTACCTGCTGGTGCCCGATAACTCGCTCGACGCGCGCATCGCCGCCGCCCGCGCGCGGTTGGGCAAAGACGTGATCATCCTCGGCCACCACTACCAGCGGGACGAAGTGGTCAAGTTTGCCGACTTCCGCGGCGATTCCCTCAAACTCTCGCAACAGGCCGCCAGCAGCGACGCGAAATACATCGTCTTCTGCGGTGTGCACTTCATGGCCGAAAGCGCTGACGTCCTGCGCCAACCGCACCAGCAGGTGATCCTGCCTGACCTGAACGCCGGTTGCTCGCTGGCCGACATGGCCGACATCGGCCAGGTGGAAACCTGCTGGGCGGAGCTGGAATCGCTGGGCGGGATGGGAGTGATCCCGGTCACTTACATGAATTCGACCGCGGCCATCAAGGCCTTCACCGGCGAACACGGCGGGGCCGTGGTCACCAGCTCGAACGCGGGCAAGGTGATCGCCTGGGCCTTCGAGCGCGGCCAGCGCATTCTCTTCCTCCCTGACGAGCATCTCGGCCGCAACACCGCCTTCCGCATGGGCATCCCGTTTGACGAGATGGTGGTCTGGGACCCGCACCGCGAGCTGGGCGGCAACACCGAAGAAGCCTTGCGCCACTCGCGCATGATCCTTTGGAAAGGCTATTGCTCCGTGCACCAGCGCTTCCTGCCCGAACATGTTGACCGCATCCGCAGCGAGCATCCCGGGATGCGCGTCATCGTTCATCCCGAATGCCGCTGGGAAGTGGTGCAGAAAGCCGACGACGTCGGCTCGACCGAGGGCATCATCCAGAAAGTGACTGCTTCGCCCGCGGGAAGCGCCTGGGCCGTGGGCACCGAAGTCCACCTGATCAACCGCCTGAGCAAGACTTTGCCGCACCACACCGTCATTTCGCTCGACCCGCACGTCTGCGTCTGCACCACCATGTTCCGCATCACGCCGCAACACCTGCTGTGGGCTCTCGACAATCTGGCCGAAGGCCGCGTGGTCAACCGCATCGCCGTGGACGAGCAGATCCGCAACTGGGCGCGCGTGGCTCTGGACCGCATGCTTCGCCTCGCCTGACATCGTGGGCCCCACCGACAAATGAGCGACGAGTCCCGCGATTTCAAACTCTTCACCCTCACCGAAGCCGAACGTACCCGCTCGCAGATCGAGCCGGTGCTCCTCGAGGCCATGGAGCAGCGCCGCAAGCTGGGCGAAGTGGATAGACAGCTCATGGAGGTGGCCCACCGCGTGGCCATGATGGGCGGTGTCCTGGTCACCGCAGGTAAGGTGGGCGGCCTGCGCAGCGAACGCCAAAAGCTCACCGCTTTCCTCCGCCACTCCATCGAGAGCATCGAAGCCACCGGCTGCGTGCTCAAAGACCTGGACGCCGGCTTGCTCGATTTCCCGGCCATTCTCGGCAACGAAGAGGTGTATCTCTGCTGGCGCGTGGGAGAGGATCGCATCCGCTTCTACCATCGCCGGGACGAGGGGTTTGCCGCGCGCAGGCCGCTTGACCCGCGCGATGCCGGCCCCGCGCCGCCGGTCCATTGAGGATTCCGCAGGGCCAATTTTGCAACCGGGCAAGCCGCCGGATGCGCCTCGACCCGCGAGCCCCCGGCCGAAGAGAGGAATTCGCTTGAGTACCGGCCCCGAAAACCGCTTAAAAAATTCCGTCAGCGCCTATTTGCGATCGGCCGCTCATCAGCCCGTGGATTGGCACGAGTGGGGCGAGGAGGCCTTCGCCCGCGCCAGGAACGAAGACAAGCCCATCCTGCTCGACATCGGCGCGGTGTGGTGCCACTGGTGCCACGTAATTGACCGCGAGAGCTACGAGAACCCGGAAATCGCTGCGCTCATCAACCAGCACTATGTGGCCGTGAAAGTGGACCGCGACGAGCGGCCGGATGTGGACGCACGCTACCAGTCGGCCATCAGCGCCATTTCCGGGCAGGGTGGCTGGCCGCTCACCGGATTTCTCCTGCCCGACGGCCGTCCGTTTTTCGGCGGCACGTATTTTCCGCCGGACGACGCCATGGGCCGCCCCGGATTCCGCCGCATCCTGTTGGCGATCTCCGAGACCTACCACAGCCGCCGCGCTGAGGTGGACCAATCGGCGACCTCGCTGGCCGAGGCGGTGGCCAAGGCGGAGACTTTCCAGGGCGCACGCGGCGCTGTGGCGGCGGGCGTGGTGGACGAGATGTTGGATTCCATCGTTCGCCAATTCGACCTGCGCAATGGCGGCTTCGGCCGCGCGCCGAAGTTCCCGCATCCCAGCGCGCTCGACTTGATTGCCGAGCGCATGCAGGCCACGGGAGAAAAGCACCTGCGCACGGTGCTGGAGACCACGCTGCGCAAGATGGCGCGCGGTGGCGTCTACGACCACCTCGCAGGCGGCTTTCACCGCTACTCGGTGGACGAGCACTGGGGCGTGCCGCACTTCGAGAAGATGGCCTACGACAATTCACAACTCCTGGCGAATTATGTGCACGGCTACCAGGTGACCGGCAGCGTCATGTACCGCGAGGTGGCCGAGGGCATCATCGGCTGGGTGGATGCCGTGCTCTCGGACCGCGCAGGGCGGGGCGGCTTCTACGCCAGCCAGGACGCCGACGTTTCGCTCGACGACGACGGCGACTACTTCACCTGGACGCGCGACGAGGCTCGCGCCGTGCTGGACGCTGACGAGGCCCGCGTCGCCGAGCTGTACTACGACATTGATGAGCGCGGCGAAATGCACCACAACCCGGCGAAGAATGTGCTCTTTATCGCCGCCGAGGTTGGCGACATCGCCGCGCAGCTCGGCAAGACCGACCAGGCCGTGCTCGATCTGCTCACCGGCGCAAAGAAGAAGATGTTCGCCGCGCGCCTCGCGCGTCCCACGCCGTTCGTAGATACCACGCTCTACGTCGGCTGGAATGCTCTGTTTGTTTCTGTCTACCTCGAGGCCGCGCGCGTGCTCGGCAACGCCGGCTGCCGCGAATTCGCCCTGCGCACGCTCGACCGCATTCTCGACGAGGCGTGGGATCCGGCGCGGGGTTTTCTTCACCGCATCGGCGGCCCAGTGCTCGAAGGCGTGCTCGAAGACCAGGTGTTCGCCGCGGCGGCGCTGCTCGATGCCTATGAGGCCACGCTAGAGCGCCGCTACTTCGACCACGCCGTGCAGGCCGCTGATTTGTTGCTCACGTTATTTGGTGACGCGGAAGGCGGCGGCTTCTTTGACCGTTCGTCCGCCGCGCCGCCGCTCAACGGCCTAAACGTGCGGCGCAAGCCGCTCCAGGATTCGCCCATGCCGGCTGGAAATTCGATTGCGGCCATGGTTCTCGACCGCCTCTACGCATACACAGGCGAGGCGCGCTACCGTGAACGGGCGCAGGCTACGCTCGAAGCATTCGCCGGGGTCGCTCCTCAGTATGGACTTTTCGCCGCGAGCTACGGCCTCGCCGTTCTGCTCCATACGCGACACCCGATGCAGGTGGTCATCGTTGGTGCCGCGGGCGATCCGCGCGCGGACGAACTCGAGCGCGCTGCGATTGGCGTGTATCGCTTCGGCAAAGCGGTCCTGCGCATCACACCGGAATTGCTTGCCGCGAAGACATTGCCCACCGCGCTCGCGGAAACGCTGCCGCACTTGCCGGGCGATGTGGCGCAGGCTTTGCTCTGTGTGGACAGCACCTGCCAGCCGCCCACGAGCGATCCGCAGGGGATGAAGGCGTTGCTCACGGCCCCCGCGGTTCGCGTCACCGCGGGGTGAAAAACCTCCATCGCCGCGAGGCTGAGTTGCGGCCCTTGTTACGCGGTGCGATAATTTCACCTTGCTGCGGGCGCCTTTCCGTCTGCGCCAACCGGGGGACACCATGGGACTGAGGGATTCCTGGATCGAGAAACGTCTGGCGGAGAACGCCGCTGCCAACGGCGATCGCAACCTGAGCCAGATGCACTATGCCCGCCGGGGAATCGTCACCGGAGAGATGGAATACGTCGCCCGGCGCGAGAAGCTTTCTCCCGAGCTGGTGCGCAGCGAAGTGGCGCGTGGCCGTGCCATCATCCCCGCCAACATCCATCACCGCAGCCTCGAGCCCATGGGCATCGGCATCGCCTTCGGATGCAAGATCAACGCCAACATCGGTAACTCCGCGGTCACCTCGGAGATTGACGCCGAACTCACCAAGCTGCGCAACGCGGTCAAGTACGGCTCCGACACTGTCATGGACCTTTCCACCGGCGGCGACATCCCCGCCATCCGCAAGGCCATCATCGAGGCTTCGCCGGTGCCCATCGGCACGGTGCCGATTTACGAAGCGCTCACGCGCGTCAAGCGCACCGAGGACTTGAGCATCGGCCTGATGCTCGAAGTGATCGAAGAACAAGCCGAGCAAGGCGTGGACTACATGACTATCCACGCCGGCGTCCTGCGCGAGTCCCTGCCGCTGGTGCGCGACCGCATCACCGGCATTGTCAGCCGTGGCGGCGCGTTGCTGGCGCTGTGGATGAGCTACCACAAGAAGCAGAACTTCCTCTATGAGAACTTCGACGCCATCTGCAAGATTTTCCGCAAGCACGACGTCAGCTTCTCACTCGGCGACGGCCTGCGTCCCGGATGCATCGCCGACGCCAGCGATGCGGCGCAGTTTGCCGAGCTCGAGGTGCTGGGTGAGCTGACCAAGAAAGCTTGGGAGTATGACGTCCAGGTGATGATTGAAGGCCCCGGCCACATCCCCATGGACCAGATCGAGCTGCAAGTGAAAAAAGAAATGGAGCTGTGCCACGAGGCCCCGTTCTACACGCTCGGGCCGCTGGTCACCGACATCGCTCCCGGCTACGACCACATCACCAGCGCCATCGGCGCGGCCATGATCGGCTGGCACGGCGCCTCGATGCTTTGCTACGTCACGCCCAAGGAGCACCTGGGACTGCCCAATGCCGAGGATGTCAAGCAGGGCGTCATGGCCTACAAGATCGCCGCGCACGCGGCGGATCTGGCGCGCAAGCGTCCTGGGGCGCGCGACCGCGACGACGCTATCAGCTATGCGCGCTTCCTGTTTGATTGGAACAAGCAGTTCGAGCTCTCGCTCGACCCGGAAACCGCCCGCGCCATGCACGACGAGACCCTCCCCGATGATTTCTATAAGGAAGCTAAGTTCTGCTCCATGTGCGGGCCGAAGTTCTGCTCGATGCACACCACCCAGCTTGCCGAGGCCTACGGCGGCCACACCCAGGCCGAGCGCGAGCAGAAATTCGTTGAACTACTCGCCAAAGTAGAGAAGTAGGCGCACTGCCGCCCGATGCTCGTCATTCTGAGTCCGCAGCAGCGGACGAAGCATCTCTTTGCGGCTGGAGCAGCGCGCCACATTCATTCCCGAACCCCATGACCACCCCAGAAGCCACCAAGAACGACCAACTCCGCGACGAATTCAACCGCTGGGCTGAAGCCGGCCGCGGCGAGGGCATGGCCAAAGACCACCTGCCTATCGTCCTGCCGACACTCGACCTGATGGAATTGCAGCCCTCCGACAGCGTCCTCGACGTAGGCTGCGGCTCCGGCTGGCTCCTGCGTTTGCTCGCCGAGCGAGTGACCGAAGGCCGCGTCGTCGGCGTGGATGTCGCCGACGAGATGGTTCGCCTAGCGCGCCGCAATTGCGCCGACGTCGACAACGTGATGGTTGGCCCCGGAAGCTGCGACGAAATCCCCTGGGAAAACAATTTCTTCACCAAAGTGATTTCCGTCGAGTCGGCCTACTACTGGCCCGACCCTGCGCGTGGCATCCGCGAGATTTTCCGCGTGCTGCGCGAGGGCGGCTCGGGGTGGATCCTCATCAACTATTTCCGTGACAACCCGCACTGCCACCAGTGGGGTAAGCTGCTCGCGGTCGAGACGCACCTGCTCTCCGCCGACGAGTGGGCGGAGATGTTCCGCGTCGCCGGATTCGTGAATGTAACCCACCGCCGCATCGTAGACCCCACACCCGCGCCGGATGTCTACACCGGCCGCTGGTTCCGCGACGCCGCGCAGCTCGCCGCCTTCCGCGCCGCAGGCGCGCTGCTAGTCCACGGCACCAAGCCCTCCTGAGACGGCAGCGCGAAGCCCTTTGACTGCTGCGGCAACGGTTTGTTTGCCGCAGCCTTTACGGTCGCTCGCCCTGTTGCCATCTGAACGTGGACGCCCAACGATTCTTGACAGTACGTGTCCGTCTACTTGCGCGGCAAAGGCGGCAGGCCGGTCCCGCCAATGGCGGGACCGGCCTGCCGCACTCAAAGGCCTTCGGGCTGCATGTAGCCCACGTTTGACTAGGCTCAAGGCGATGAATACACTCGGTCTCTTTCCGAGGTAAGATAGAGTTCATGGGGATCATCGACAACCGCTTCGAAAAGAACTTCATGATTTCGTCGGTGGACTACGTCTTCAACTGGGCGCGCAAGAGCGCCATCTGGCCGCTGACATTTGGCCTGGCCTGCTGCGCCATCGAGATGATCGCCTCGACTACTTCGCGCTTCGACTTGGCGCGCTTCGGCGCTGAGGTTTTCCGCCCGTCACCGCGGCAAGCCGACCTGATGATCGTCGCCGGCACGGTCACTCTGAAAATGGGGCCGGTGCTTAAGCGCGTGTGGGAACAGATGCCCGACCCCAAGTGGTGCATCTCCATGGGTGCATGCTCCAGCGTGGGTGGGCCTTTCAACGTCTACTCCGTCTTGCAGGGCGTGGACAAAATCGTTCCCGTGGATGTTTACGTTATCGGCTGCCCCCCGCGCCCGGAAGCGTTGTTCTACGCGCTGCTCAAGCTCCAGGACAAAATTGACCAGATGTCCCTGGCCAAGCGTCCCACGGAAGTGCGGCTGAAGCCGGCGATGGTCGAGGACTTCAAGCGCGGCGTGATGGTGGCGCAGACGCCGCAGCCTCGCTAGAGGCTGGAAACCGCAGGCTGGAGGCCGGAACAGCGATGCCCCTATTTCGAGCAGCGAAGACCAGTGAAATCCCTCCCGGCGAGATCCGCGAATTCCAACTTGACGGCCACACCCTCGCTCTGGCCAACGTGGAGGGAAAGTTCTACGCCATCAACAATACCTGCCTGCACCGCGGCGGGCCGCTGGGCCAGGGTGTGATGCACGGCGCGAATGTGACCTGCCCGTGGCACGGCTGGGAATACGATGTCACCACCGGCAAGGTGGGCACTAACCCCACCGTGGGTGTGAACTGCTATCGTGTTGAAGTGCGCGGAGAAGACATTTTCGTCGAGTGTGACTGAAGTTTACTCCCGCAGGCTTCTGTAAACGATTGTAAATAATAGCCTTATATCGAAAAGCCTAGCCCAATTGGCCGCACGCTCCCGGCCCCAACCCCAAAAACTCCCCGAAATCCTTTGTACAAAAGGGTTTACTCCGTGTATCGTAGCGCTGGAGAGTGCAGCCGTTGAAGACGACTCCTCCGCCCACGAATCGTCGCTACTGGTTTTTTGCCGCTGACCCCCACCACTATCATTGGGACACTTTATTCGTCAAAGGTAAGGAACTCTACCGCAGCCCCAGCACCAGGCCGGACGCGCTGCGCCAGCTCAAGCAGACCCGGCGGGGCGATCGCATCCTTTGTTACCATTCCGCTCCGGACCGCGCGCTGTACGCCATCGGCGAAGTTTTTCGCGACCCCTATCCCGATCCGCACGATCCCGACCACAAACTTGTGGTGATTGACCTGCGCTCGCTCGAGCGGTTGCCCCGGCAGGTGTCGCTCATCGAGCTGCGCGCGAACCGCGAACTGCGCAGAGTGAAGTTCCTCAAGAATGTCCGGCTGGTCATTTCGCCGATTACTACGGAAGAGTATGCGGAAATTCTGAAGATGGCCGGGATTGTGGCGCAGCCGGGATTTCCGCTGCCGTGAAAGGAAAAGCGAAACTCGAAATTCGAAAAGCGGAAAAGCCAGTCTGACGGTCAGGGGAAACTAGCAGGGCCGGAGAATCGCGCTCTCATTAGACTCTATTTTCCAGGACACCCTTCCATGCAAAAGAGACAGTTTGCGTTTCTCCCCTTCTTCCTCGGCGCTTTGGCGCTGCTTGGCGTGGCTCAGCTCCGGGCGCGGCCTGCCGCTTCGCGCGAGGCGCCAGCCCCAGTTGCCGCGCCGGGTGATGCCTACGATCTGGTCATCACCAATGGCCGGGTGATTGACGGCACTGGCAACCCGTGGATGGCCGCCGATGTCGGAATTCGCGGCGGGCGCATCGCCGCGGTGGGCCGGCTATGTGCGACCGGCGCATCCTCATGTCCCGCCAAGCGCACCATTGACGCCGCAGGACTTTACGTCGCACCCGGGTTCATCGACATGCTCGGCCAGTCGGAGATCACCGTCCTGGTGGACGCGCGGGCCGAAAGCAAAATCCGACAGGGGATTACCACCGAGGTCACCGGCGAAGGCGGCAGTGTCGCGCCGCAGAATGACAAGACCCTGCCGGAGATTCAGGAAAGTGTCAAACCCTACGGCATCCAGGTGGACTGGCGCACCCTGGCGGAATATTTCGCGCGATTCGAGCGGCAGGGGAGCGCCATCAATCTGGGCACCAACGTCGGCGCGGCGCAGGTGCGGGAAGCGGTCCTGGGAGATGAACGCCGCGCGCCCTCCCCCGAAGAACTCGAGCGCATGAAGCAGCTCGTCGCCGAATCCATGGAGCAGGGCGCTCTGGGGATTTCCAGCGCCTTGATCTATGCGCCGGGGACCTATGCCCGGACGGACGAGCTGATCGAGCTGGCCAAAGTGGCGGCGCGCTATGGCGGCGTCTATTCCACCCACATGCGCAATGAGGGTGAAGAGATTTTTGCCGCCATGGACGAGGCCTTCCGCATCGGGCGAGAGGCCGGGCTCCCGGTGCACATCTATCACCTGAAGGTCGCCGCCAAGCCGCTGTGGGGACGCATGGGCGAGGTGATCGCGCGCATCGAGCGCGAGCGGGCCACAGGGCACGAAGTCACCGCCAACATGTATGCCTACCTTGCCGGCGCCAACGGCCTCAGCGCCAATCTGCCGTCCTGGGTGCTCGCCGGTGGCACGGAAAAGGCTCTCGCCCGCCTGCGCGATCCTGCCGAGCGCCAGCGCATCAAGACCGAGATGTCCACCCGCGGGCGCGCCTCGGGCAATTTCGCTCAAAACATTGTGATCAATTCTACAAGTAAAGAGGAGTTGCGCCCGCTGCAAGGAAAGCGGCTGGCGGAAATCGCCCGCGAGCGCAAGCAGGATCCTCTCGACACCATGATCGATATTCTGATCGCCGACCGCCTCCAGACCGGTCAGATCACCTTCATGATGGCGGAGCAGGACGCCCGCCGCGCCATCCCCGAGCCGTGGGTCAGCTTTGGCTGCGATTATGGCGCGGTGCGTCCGGATGGCGTGCTGGGGCGCGATCGGCCGCACCCCCGCGCCTACGGCAATTTCCCGCGGCTGCTCGGCGTCTACGTGCGCGAAGAACACCTGCTGCCGCTGGAGCAGATGATCCGCAAGATGACTTCGCTGGCCGCGCAGACCATGCGCATCGCAGACCGCGGCGTTCTCCGCCCCGGGATGTGGGCCGACGTCACCATTTTTGACGCCGCGAATGTGCGCGACCTGGCTACCTACGAAAACCCGCACCAGTTTTCTGAAGGCATCCGCTACGTGGTGGTCAACGGCGAGGTCGTCCTGGACGATGGGAAGATGACCGGCGCTCTGCCCGGGCGGCCCGTGCGCGGGCCGGGCTATCGCGGAAAATAATCGAGCCGCTGCCATGGACAAAGACCTTCTCGCAGGAATCCCCACAGGAAAAACCCGGGTCGTCGACCTGACTTACCCGTTGAGCGAGAAGAACCCGGAATGGCCGGGCGACGAGCGGCCGTTCGAATCGCGCATCAACGCCACCGTGGAAAAAAACGGCTACTTCTCTCGCCGATTTGCCATGCTCGAACATTTCGGCACGCACCTGGACGCGCCGGTGCACTTCCCGCCGGGGAAACAGTCTGTGGACCAGATCCCCACTGCGCGGCTGTTTGGGGCGGCGGTGGTGGTGGATGTGCGCGAAGAATCGCAGCGCGACGTTGATTACGAGCTGGCGCCGGAGCGCGTCGCAGCCTGGGAGGCGCGGCACGGCCGCATTCCGGTAGGCGCTATCGTCCTACTGCGCACCGGCTGGGGATCGCGCTGGCCGGACGGCGCGCGCTACCGCAACATGGACAAGGCCGGCACCATGCATTTCCCTGGGTTTTCCGTTGCCGCGGCGCGGATGTTCATCGAGCGCGGCGTCAGCGGGTTGGGGATTGATACGATGAATGTGGACCGCGGAGCTTCGAAGACCTACCACGTACACTACCTGACGCTTCCCGCGGGTCTCTATCACCTGGAAAATCTGGCCAACCTCGAACAGTTGCCCGAGGCCGGTGCGTTTCTGATCGTCGCGCCGATCAAGCTGGAAGGCGGCTCGGGTGGTCCCTGCCGCGTCTTCGCGATTCTCCCATAGGGCACGACGTGTCGTGCCCCTACGCCGCCGCGAATCCGATAATATTTCCCGCCGGATCGCGCACCCAGATCTCTGTTGCGCCGTAGAAAGTCTCGCGCTTGGGGACCACGATGTCAGCGCCCTCCAGCCTCGGCCCCAACTCTTCAAAATCGGTTACGCCGAGGTAGAGAACGGTCGCAGGAAATGCTCCCTGCGCCAGCAAGGGGATGTCTTTGGCCAGGCTGGCCCGGCTCTGCAACATCACCTCGACGTGGCCGCGCGTGAGGATGACGAAACCCAGATTATCGCCTTCCATCACTTCCGTAACTTTGGTGAAGCCCAGGCGCTCGACCCAGAAGCTGAGGCACGGCTCGATGGCTTCCACGCGCAGCAGGGGCGTCATTTTCAGGATCATTGGTCTCTCCTTTGGTGCTGTCGCCGCGCAGCGGCGAAACGCTTCGCACTATTGCGGGCGCTTGATGATCTTTCCGTCCTTCATCACAAAATGGACGCGGCGCAGCGCCATAATCCGCTCCAGCGGGTTCTCCCCCACAGCGATGATGTCCGCGGCTTTGCCGGCTGAGAGCGAGCCGCGCTCATTCTGCACGCGCAGCAACTCGGCTGCGTTGCTGGTCATGCACTGCAGGATCTTGGCCGGCGGGATACCCGCTTCGATCCACACGTCCAGGAATTCCAGCATCAATTCGACGCGCGAGCGGCCGGGTAGCTCCAGGACCACGTCAGTGCCAAAGGCCATCTTCACGCCGATGCGATTCGCGCGCTTCAGGCGGTCGAGGATGTCTCTTGCATTCTGGTCGGGCGGGGGAAAGATCCCGCCGGCCGTGCCGGTAATTTTTAACTGCGAGAAAGGGGCATCCGTCCCCACCAGGTAGATGCCTTTCTCCTTCATGAGCTGCAATTGCTCATCGCTGAGCTGGAAGCCGTGCTCTATGGAGTCCACTCCCGCGCGGATGGCCGCCGTCGCCGCCGGGCCTCCGTAGACGTGGACAGCAACGGCCAGTCCCGAGCGGTGGGCCTCTTCCACCGCGGCGCGAATTTCTTCTTCGGTGTAGTAGTAGGGGCTACTGTCGGCCGCCAGCTTGATGACCTTCGCGCCGTAAAAAATGTTTTGTCGTACCGCCTTGCGCATTTCTTCCGGCGTGTCGGCGTCCAGGTATTCGAAGCGCCAGAAGCGGCCCATCCCCGGAGGAATGCCTTTCGATTGCCCGCCGAACGGCGTAATGATTTTCCCGGCGTTGACCACGGTGGGCCCGGGGAACCATCCGCGCTCAATAGCCACGCGCAGATCCGTGTCCCCGTATTCGCCGGCATTGCCGAGGTCGCGTACGGTGGTGAACCCCGCGGAGAGCACGTCTTGCGTGCTTCGCAGCCCGCGAAGAGCGCGCAGGCCGGTGCTTTCCTTCAAGTAGAGCGCGGAAATGTCAGAATCCGTATCTCCCGGCGTCAGCCAAAGAGTCAGATGGGTGTGCGCGTCCATCAGCCCCGGCAGAATCCAGGAGCGGCTCAGGTCAACAATTTCGGCGCCTGTGGGAATGGCAACGCTCGAGCCGATGGCGGCGATCTTGCCGTCTTTGACCAGGATGATCTGGTTGTCGCTCACCCGGCCGGTGGCGGGATCGATTACGTGCCCCGCGCGGATCGCCGTGGTCTGGGCGAGCGCGGGCGCAGCGGCCAGAATCAGCAGAAGCGTCAAGCGTCGTAGCATGGGATTACTCCCTCTCGTTTTGCCGAACGGGCGAGAATAGCATAGCCCGCTCAGTGCGCAAGGTTGCGCTCGGGCTGGATGGCGGTTGCGGATATCTCAAGGATTGCATTGCAAGGCAGCAGGGTCGCCGAGGCGACCGACCTGCCGCACTCAAGGGCCTTCGGACTTCCGCAATGGGGGGCCGGGGCGTGGGAGAATTCGCGGGGTGTACTAGCTTCTGGAACTCACATACTGCGTCGCGGTGGCTCCGAGGACTTGCTCTGGTTCTTTCGGCGTTCCAAGGCTTCCTTCGCCTGCTTAACACTGTTCTCGGCGCGTTGCAAATAATAACTCGCCCCCGCTGAGCGGAATACTTCTAAGGCCGCGCCGTAGACCTGAACCGCCTCCTCCAGGCGCGCCGTCCCAGATTCTCGCTCGCCCAGGATCCGAAGTGCGTTTCCCAGATTCTTCTGCGTAATCGCCCAATCGAGCGGGACGCGCTGACGGGTGCGTTCCTTGAGTGCTTCGCGGAAGGCGGCGACGGCCTCTTCGAGGCGCTGGGTGCCGGACTCGCGCTCGCCCAGGGCCCCAAGCGCGTTTCCCAGATTGTTCTGCGTCATCGCCCAATCGAGGGGGACGCGCGCACGAGTGTATTCCTTCAGCGCTTCCCGGTGGGCCGCCACCGCCTCCTCCAGGCGGCCCGTCCCAGATTCTCGCTCGCCCAGGGTCAAAAGTACGGTTCCCAGATTGTTCTGCGTCCCCGCCCAATTGAGCGGGACGCGCTCACGCGTGTATTCCTTCAGCGCTTCCCTGTAGGCCGCCACCGCCTCCTCCAGGCGGCCCGTCCCAGATTCTCTCTCGCCAAGCGCCGAAAGCGCGTTCCCCAAGTTGTTTTGTGTCATCGCCCAATCGAGGGGGACGCGCTCACGCGTGTATTCCTTCAGCGCTTCCCGGTAGGCCGCCACCGCCTCCTCCAGGCGGGCCTTGCCAGATTCTCGCTCGCCCAGGGTTCCAAGCGCGTTTCCCAGATTGTTCTGCGTCATCGCCCAACCGAGCGGGAAGCGCTCACGAGTGTATTCCTTCAGCGCTTCCCGGTAGGTGGCGACCGCCTGTTCGAGCCGCTGGGTGCCGGACTCGCGCTCGCCGAGGCACCGAAGCGCGGTGCCCAGGTTGTTTTGCGTCATGGCCCAATCGAGCGGGACGCGCTCACGAGTGCGCTCCTTCAGCGCTTCCCGGTAGGCCGCCACTGCCTCCTCCAGGGGCTCGGTCGTTCCTGTTTGTTCTCCATACGTCACCAGTGAGTTCGCGCAAATCTGGTGAACCTGCGCGCGAGCCTCGGGATTCCATCGGCTGGCGTGAGCTCCCAACAGATTTCGCACCCGCTCGATAAACACCTTCAACTTGTCCGCAACAAATTGTCCACGCAAGGCGGAAAAGTCAGCCTCTCCGGTTGCAACCAGTAGTCCCAGCACCTCCGTCAGGTCATTCCAAAACAGTTCAGGCAGATTCAGATCTTCCGTGAGGCGATACCGTTCGCTCTCCTTCTTAATTGCCCCTTCGCGTGCCGGTGTCCAATGGAGTTTGGGCAGGCTTTGCTCGACATTCCTCAGGATCGTGCCCCAGATCAACACATCGGCACGGGACTCACTAAGGAGGTCGTGGGCCTGTTTGGAGTCCTTAACCAGTCGGTCAAGCTGCAGGACCTCAGTGCCAGGGAATTCACGCAATGCTTCGACGAGAATACGCTCAGTCTCACCCTTGTCGTCATTATCCAGATGGACGATGGCGACAGAAAACTTGTTCGGATCAGCCTTTGGCAGTCGCTCCCGGCTAATGAAGGAAACCAATGAAGAGACGCCTGGCAACTTGCTTATTTTCTCCCAGTTTAACCAAATGAGAAGTGGAACACCAAAGATGCTAACGACTACAACGCCCGTCCAGCCATAGTGGCTCTTCGCCCATTCGAGAATCTTTTTCCCAATGGCGATGGGGTCTAGCCCCCCTTCAGGCTCTGATCCAGTGCTCCCTTCGGCGAGGAAAGAGAAAAGGAATTCCACGGCTGCTCCGCGTACTAAGGCACTAAACTAATGAAATGCTAATCAAACATTTCGTTGGAGAGTAACAGAAATCGTACTATTCGGCACCCTTCCACGCTCCAAGGACTTTGCCCTGATGTCGCAGGGAGCCGCGGGCAGGAGATGCCGTCCCGTGTGATACCTTGGAATCTTCCGAGGACTATGCCGGAGCTTCCCGAAGTCGAGACGGTAACACGCGGGCTGCGCGCGCATCTGCCAGGGCGCACCATTGTGACTGTGCAACTTGGCAAGACGGATTTTATTGACGATCCGGTTGCGTTGGAGAGCGCTCTGCCGGGAAGCCGATTTGTCGAGGTGCGACGGCACGGCAAGCTGATGGCGCTTCGTCTGGAGCCTGCGCCAGCAGGCATCACCTCCGCGCACGAATCCTTTTATCTCCTGATCCACCTGGGGATGACCGGCCAGGTGCTGGTGTGTTCGCCAAGCCAGCCAGTGGCGCCGCACACTCACGTCTTTCTCGCCCTCGATGATGGCCGTGAAGTTCGCTACACCGACCCGCGGCGGTTCGGCCGCATGCGCGTCGAACGCGAATCCGCCATGCCGGGCATCCTCACCAAGATGGGTCTCGAGCCGCTGGAAATGAGCGAGTCCGATTTTGCCGCCCGTCTCGCCGGGCGCCGCGCGATGATCAAGGCGCTGCTGCTGAATCAAGCGGTGTACCGCGGCCTGGGCAACATCTACACGGACGAAAGCCTGTGGCGCGCGCGGATTCATCCCATGAGGCACGCCGCGCGGCTCGCCGCCACTGAGCGCCACGCTCTATATCGCGCCATCCGAAAAATCCTCGAGGCGGCCATCCGCCTGGGCGGCAGTTCGATTTCTGATTACGTGGACAGCGACGGAAATCCGGGGACGTTTCAACTCCGCCACCGCGCCTATGACCGGGAGGGCAAAGGCTGTCACCGCTGTGGCGTAAAGATTCGCCGCATCATCGTGGCTGGACGCAGCAGTTACTTCTGCCCGCGCTGCCAGGCGGCCCCTCGCCGGCGCAAGAAAGCTGCGGCGAAGAAGTCCAAGCCCGCTCAGTCGCGCAGGCGCGCCGTGAGCAGAAGAGTTCCTCCCGCGGCCGTCAACACCGCCGCATAAGCAAAGCCCGCCGCCGGGCTCACCGCCGACCACAGGATTCCCACCAAACTACTGGAGAAGAAGTCACCAATTCCCTTCGCCGTGGCCAGCGCGCCAAAGCCCGAGCCGCGCGTTTCGCGTGGCAGCAAGTCCGCCGCCAGCGCCTTTTCCAGCGTTTCGTGCGCCGCCACGCAAACCCCGGCCAGGCCAAAGAGCAAGCCCAGGCCCAGGACATTCGCGGAAACGAACCAAAACCCCGCAAACGTCGCCGCGGCGAGAAGATAACTTGCTGCCAGCAAGCCGCGCTTGTTCCCGCGGTCGGCGAGAGCGCCAGCGGGAAAACTGGAAAGCGCGTAGCAGATATTGTGGAACGTGTACAGGGCCACAGAATAAGTCGCCGCGGCCGCCGCTCCGTGGCTCGGCGCGAGCAACGCCGCCGCGCGCAGGATGAGCAGGGTAGGCGCGAAATCCCCCAGGCCGAACAGGAATACAGCGGCCACAAAGCTCACGAAGCGCGGTGGAAGCCCGCGAAAGCTGGCGAAAAATCCAGAGGGGCGCGCGGCATGCGCGGCGTGTGGCACCGCGCGCGGCGCCAGCGTGCCAAAGCAGACCGCCGCCAGTGTGCCAGGGATCAAAGTCCAGCGCATGGCGTGCGCGACGCTCATCGTGCTGACCAGGAACAGCGCCGTCAGCGGCCCGAGGACGGCGCCCAGCGTGTCCATGGCGCGCTCGAAACCGAAGGCCCGGCCCAGACTTTGCGGAGGCACAGCATCGGCCATCAGCACGTCACGCGATGGGCCGCGGATGCCGCGGCCCATCCAGCCCACGGCGCGAGCGCCCAGGACTTGCGGCCATACTTGCACGAAGCCAAAGGCGAACGTGGAGAGCCCCGTCAGCAAGTAGCCGATCACCCCGATCGGTCTGCGCAGCGCAGGACGGTCAGCCAGCCAGCCACCTGCGGCTTTTGCAAAGCTGGAGAGGCCGTCAGCCACCCCTTCTACCAAACCCAGCGCCGCCGCCGGCGCGCCTAATCCGGCGAGGAGCGTCGGCAGCAGCGCGGTGGCGATTTCGTGGCCCCAGTCGGAGAAGAGGCTGGCGAAGCCGATGCCCAGGACTCCGCGGGTGAGCCAGGTTTGTGGAGGCCGAGGAGAGGGAGCAGAGTTGCTCGGGTTTTCATTTGGCGCCACGGTGGAATTATCACACGGGGAATGGGCTCGCGCTCCATAACGGGCGCAATGTGGACTTCTCGGGTACAATGCGCGCGAGCTGCGAGAACGGGGGGAACTGGTGCGAGCGGTAGTGCAGAGAGTGAGCCGGGCGACTGTCCGAGTCGAGGGGCAGGTGAAAGGCACCATCGAGAAGGGACTCGTCGTGCTGCTGGGCGTGGGAAAAGATGATGGAGCCGAGGCGGCAAACTATCTGGCGGAGAAGGTGGCCCACCTGCGCGTTTTCGAGGACGAGCAGGGGAAAATGAATCGCTCGCTGGTGGAAATCGGCGGCGCGGCGCTGGTGGTCAGCCAGTTCACGCTTTATGGCGACGCGCGCGGCCAGCGGCGGCCGTCGTTTATCCAGGCGGCGCCGCCTCAGGAAGCCAACGTGCTCTACGAAGAATTCGTCCGCGCGCTGCGTGGCCTTGGCGTGGCGGTTGAGACTGGCGTCTTCCGCGCGCACATGGAGGTCGAACTGGTGAACGACGGCCCGGTGACCCTCCTGCTCGACTCTTCCAGGAGTTTCTAATAGTCCAAGTTTTCTTGCAGCCGGCCAACAAGTCAGACATAATCCGCCACACTGGAGTAAACAGTGCCCCTTCGGCCGTGGCCGGTCTGAACATGCGCCTTCATTTACAAAGCCGAAACCTCGGCCGGGTATTCGTGATCGAATGCCGCGGCCGCATTGTTGCCGGAATCGAAGCACAAGCGCTGCAGGATCACGTGAAAAAAGTGATGCCGGAGACGCCCCACATCGTGCTGCAAATGGAGCAAGTCGATTTCATCGACAGCAGCGGGCTGGGGACTCTGGTGCGGCTGATGGCCAACGCGCGCGCTGCCGGCGGAGATATCAAGCTCTGTGCCGTGCCGATGGCCATTGCCTCCATGCTGCAAATGACCAACCTGCACCGCGTTTTCGATATGCATGCCTCGGACTCTGATGCCGTGGCGGCCTCCTACCAGCGCCGCGGGCAAACCGCCGATGGAACTGTTCATTTGGAAAAGCGAATCCTTTGTGTCGGAGAATCTGCCGATCTCCTTGCTTATCTTGCCGAGGTGCTTCGCCGCGAGGGATACCATCCCGTGACCAGCCGCAACCTGCGCGACGCGCAGATTTTATTCAAAGCCACCAGGCCGCGAGCCGTAATTCTGGGCCCTCTGCTGCAAACCGGTCACCAAAATCGCCTTGCGGATCTTTGTGGAGCGGCCGATCCCGCGGTGCCGGTCATCGTTCTCGATGACGATTTTTCCACTCGCGAGGCAGGCCAGGCTGGATCGCAGTTTCTGGAGCGATTGCGCGCCCTGATCCCTGTGAATTGACCGGCATTTCTGTCGTGTGGGAAGTACATTGTGGTTCCCGAATCCTGTTCCCCATCGCGCAGGTGAAATGATGAGTTCTCCGCATGCTCAGACCGTCGTCGTGGTGCGCCCGGGGCGCATGGCAGACGCTCCGGCAATTGCAGAACTCTGCGGGCAACTCGGCTACCCTTCGACACCCGAGCAGTTGGCGGCGCGGCTGGGGCGGCTATTGCCGCAAGGGGGTCACGCTGTTTTCGTGGCCGAGGCCGAGGACGGCCGCGTATGCGGCTTCGCGCACGTTTTCGGCTACCACGTGGTCGAATCGGACCCGCGCGCGGAAGTTTCCGGCCTGGTCGTTGACCAGGCACATCGCGGGCAGGGCGTTGGCAAGCGGTTGATGCAGCGCGTGGAAGACTGGGCGCGCCAGCAGAGTTACGCGGTGGTGTCGCTGCGCTCCAACGTCGTGCGCGAGCAGGCCCACGTCTTCTACCAGGGGCTCGGCTACCATTGCCACAAGACGCAGAAATCATTCCGTAAGGAGCTGTAGATGTCGCCGAGAAAGCCCACGCCTCCACAGGATGCTGCCAGCGCAGAGCAGCGCTGCGAGGCGATCCTCGCGCGCATGGCGGCCATCGGCTCGCCGCGCAACGTCGCAGGCCAGGCGCGTTTCGGGATTGCCGCGGTGAAGGCTTACGGCCTTAACGCCGCGCAGATGCAAGGCCTGGCGCGGGAAGCGGGGCGCGACCACGCGCTGGCGGAAGCACTGTGGCGCAGCGGGGTACACGACGCGCGGCACGTCGCCGCCATGGTGGCCGATCCCGCACAGGTCACCGAAGAAATGATGGAGCGCTGGGCCGCCGACTTTGCGTCCTGGGACGTGGTGGACACGTGCTGCTGTTATCTCTTCTGCCACACACGCTTCGGCTGGAAAAAATCCCTGGAGTGGAGCCGCAGGCGGGAAGAATTCGTCAAGCGCGCGGCGTTTTCGATGATGGCCTATCTCGCCGTCCACGATAAGACCGCTCCGGATGCCAAGTTCCTCAAGCTGTTGCCGGTCATCCGCCGTCAAGCACAAGACGAGCGCAACTTCGTCCGCAAGGCGGTGAATTGGGCGCTGCGGCAGATCGGCAAGCGCAGCTTGATGCTGAACCGCGCGGCCATCGCCGCCGGGGAAAGTATCAGCAAGCTCGATTCACGCGCCGCGCACTGGATCGCCGCGGACGCCCTGCGCGAGCTGCGCAGCGCGCCTGTGCAGAAGCGGCTGCGCGAGCAGCATCGGAGTAAGGCTCGGCGGCGCAAGAGAACTCCGCGATGATTCGCCTCGACTCGATTGACGGCGTGGCTCTGTGGACGGTGATCTTATCCTGGTGCGCCTTCTCGCTGGTCTTCGTCCTGCGCAAGAAACCGCCAAAAGGCCCCGCAGCGAAGCGCGCTCCGGCATCGCTGTGGGGCATCACCATGCAGGGCTTTTCTTACGCGCTGGTTTGGTCCCTGCGCCGGGACGTCCTGCCCGCGTATGTAACCATCCCCCGAGCCGCCGTCGTGGCCGGTGATGTGGTGGCCATGGCGCTCGCCGTGGCCTCCGCCTGGCTCATGCTGGAGTCCGTGCGTACGCTGGGGAAGCAGTGGAGTATTGAGGCGCGCCTGGTCGAAGGGCACCGCCTGATCGTTGCCGGGCCGTACAGCTACATGCGCCACCCGATTTACACCGCCATGTTGGGGATGCTTGTGGCCACAGGGCTGGTCGTGAGCGACTGGTTTGGATTGCTCGCCGCGGTGACCTTGTTTTCTCTGGGCACCGCCATTCGCGTTCAGGCCGAGGAAAGGCTTCTGCACGAACAGTTCGGAGAGGATTTTGAGGCCTATCGCCGTTACGTTCCGGCGGTGATTCCGCGCTTCAGCACCCGGCAGGCGACTAACTCTTAGAACCCGCTGCCACCACCCCCGCCAAATCCCCCTCCGGAAAATCCACCGCCCGAAGAGAAGCCCGAAGTTCCCGCACTGCGCGGCGCGGAAGTCATCACCGCGGCGGCGCGCGTGTTCATCTGGCTCAGGCTGCTGACGAACATCGCTGGTGCAAACTGCGACCCGTAGCTCGAGCCTTGATACCACTGCGGCGGATTGCTGTAGATGCCTTTGAACGCATTCGACCAGTGCATTTCGACGCCAAAAGCCATGGCGTACGGCAGGAACTTCTCGAACATCTCCGGCGTCTTGACCACGCGTTCGAAGTGGTCGGTCTCGACGCGTTTCAGGAATTCCTCAAAACCCAGAACCCCCTCCAGCGCGCGCGTGCCTTCCACCGTCCGTTCATGAATCAGGAACCCGAAGACGGCGATCACCACGCCGGTGAGAATCCCGGTAACCGCCCAGGTGGCGAAGGCCACTCCCGTAGAGCGGCTGAGTCCGCCGCCAAATTTGAAGAGCACGTAGCCCACCAGGGCACCGGCGCCGACAAATGCCTTCTTGACCGCGTCCGGACGCGATTTGTAAAATCCGCCGGCCATCAGCTCATTGAAAATGCTGTCGCATATGACCGGCACGCGTTTAAAGAATTTGTTCTGCAGATCGGAAAGCGTGACACTGGGCATACTGCCCTTGACAAAAGCGTCGCCGGAAAACAGTCCGTAGAGCAGCTCGCGCTCGTGGCCCTTCAGATCCTTCCACTCCTCCCGGGTTTTGAGCAGGCGGAAGATGTAGTCCTTGCTGTGCATCAGCCCCAACATCTGCTCTTTTTCGGTTTCTTCGATCCGCAGGTAGCCGCGGATGGCCAGGTCCACCAGCGTGGCGGTGATGTCGCGCATGTCCGCGGAATTGTCCAGAAGTGTGCCGGCTTCCCCCGGCGAAAGGTCGGGGGGCGGGGTGTACTGCACCGCGAACGGGAGCTGGCGCGGATCGCGGCCAAAAAAATACCAGTACAGCAGCAGGACGAGCAGGACGGCACCGGGGATGCTGAACGGCCAGTTGCTGCGCAGGAAATATCCTGCGCGCGTGAGCGAGCCGGGCTCGGTGACCGATCCTTTGTCCCAGCCGACCACCACGGTGAGGCCTTCGCGAAAGCTGAGCGGGCGCTGCGTGCGGAACTGCACCGTGTTCCCGGAGACTTCGACCTCGGCTTCCTTCTGGTGTGAGGCGTATGCGCCGGTGAACGCCGTGGCCCGAACGCCGGTGGCGCCTGCCGGCAGCGTGATGTGCGCATCGGCCAGTCCGATCGGCACCGTCCATTCGTCTCCGGTGATGTTCCAGTAGAGCTCGTCGTGCTCGTCGAAGAAACGCAGGCCGTCGTGGACCTTGTAGCCAATGTGGATGATGTGCGTCGAGTCCCGTTCAGTAGCATTGTAAATCTTGAGCTTGAGGTTTTGTCCCGCGCGGCTCGATTCGTAGCGCAGCGGGGCGAAATTGTCGTCGGTGACGCTGGTGACATCGAGCAGCAGCGAGTAATTGAAGCCCTGCTTGTTCTGGTATTCGACCGGGATGGTGCGGATCAGGCCGTTCCAGGAGCCGGTGAAGTGGGCCTCGATCGTTTCGGTCACGTCAAGCGTGCCGTCCGCATTGACCTGGATCTCGGCGCCGAAGTGGATGATCTCCAGCGAGCGCGCCGCGGCAGGCGCGGCGGCGAACGCCAAGGCCAGCGCCGCAAAGGCGACGGCCAGTGCGAGCTTGCCGCGGAAGTTTTCCCGAAGGTGCACCGCCGCTCCCGTTCGCTCAGGAGGGCGACGCGCCGAAGCTGACCTTCGGAGCTTCTCGCTCGCCCGCGTCCTTGAGCTCGAAGAACTCGCGCTCCTTGAAGGCGAACATGCCGGCGATCACGTTGGAGGGGAACTGCTCGATGCGGGTGTTGAAATCGCGCACCACCGCGTTGTAGTAGCGCCGCGCGTTCTGCAGTGTGTCTTCGATGTCCGCCAGCGTCTGCTGGAGCTTGGTGAAGCTCTCGACGGCGCGGAGCTGTGGGTACGATTCCGCCAGCGCGAAGAGCTGGCGCAGCGCGCCGGAAAGCACGCCTTCGGCCTCGCCCTTGGCCGCCGGGCCCTGAGCGGTGATGGCCTGGTTGCGCGCCTGGATGACGCCTTCCAAAGTTCCTTTCTCGTGGGCCGCGTAGCCTTTCACCGTTTCCACCACGTTAGGAATCAAGTCATGGCGGCGCTTGAGTTGGACGTCAATGTCGGCCCAGGCGTTCTCACACTGCACCTTGGACCGCACCAGGCCGTTGTAGATGGCCACAACCAAGAAGAACAGCAAGACGCTTACAGCTCCGATGACAACCAGCAGGCTCATGGAGAATCATTCCTCGCTTTCGCGCGATGGGCCGCGCGACAAAACCGTGTGTGAAGAACCGCGCTCCACTATATCGGCTGCGTGGATGAAGTGTAAAGCGCGGACCGCGCTGGGGGTAGGACCGAGGATAAGCAAGAATTTTGGCCTTGGAAGAATTTGTGAGTCCCGGGTACTTCCCCCTCCCGCCGTCATTCCGAGCGGAGCGAGGAATCTCTCTTCACTCCTGCCTGTCCTGAGCCTGCCGAAGGGCCGCCGCCGAGGGTGGTAACGGAGCCAAGCCCCCAAAGCACGCGGCGGCAAGCCGTCGCACTCCAGGAATTCGCAGAAGTTGAAGGCGGGAAATCTGTCATGGGGTACCCCCCTCCCCCTATTTCTGTAAGTATGCATTCCAAAGGACTTTAAGTCCTTTGCGCCGCAAGTATGAATTCGAAAGGGGTTACGGGCGGATTTTTCGTAAGTATGCATTGCACAGGGTTTACGGGTAAACGGTGGCTGGGGAGGGGACCCAGGATCGAGACCGCGAGTGCCATCGATGCGTCACCTAATTGATGATATCTTGCTGGTAATCAAAAGTCAAGGGAATAAAGCGGAGATTGAGGGGGCAGAAGCAAAGAAACAATTCGGTAGGTGGACCTGCCCGAAAAAGAATTAACACAGAGTACGCAGAGAGCGCTGAGGGCACAGAGACGAAAGCGGCCACGCGAATAATGCGAGGAAATTGCGGGACACCATCGAGACCGGGACTGTGTAGGGGCGGCCTGCCGCAAGGATGCACCACCCACCGTTGCCCAATGGCCCAAAGCAGGTAGCCTCCGAAATAACCGGTGATTTACAAACCGAAAGATCTGCGCAAAAATACTCTAGATGGAAGTCCGCTGCGCGCGTTGCGAAAAGCCCATGATTTGCACACCGGAAGGGGACTGCTGGTGCGCTCAGTTGCCACACGTACCAATGCCAGTTGAATCCGGTGGATGCTTATGTCCGGATTGTCTTGGCAGAGAACTCGAACTCCTCAAACAGAAAAACTCGCCGCACGCGTAGATTCCTTTGGAACTTCCCCTAAGTTTAGATAGCAAGGTCTAAAAGGGGCGGGCTTCCTACGCCCAAGGGGCTTCGGAGGCCAGGGGGCAGACAGCCAGCAACCCTTCGACAAGCTCAGGACCTTCGGCGGATCGACCCGGTGTGAATCAACCTGGCAAATCTGAGAATTGCAGACCGTTGAGAATCCCACCCCCGCCGCGGCGGACTCGGAATGACGGGGTCAGGAATGGGGCGGCAGGGAGGAAGAGAGATTCCTCGTCCGCTGCGGCGGACTCGGAATGACGGCGGGGGAGCGGAGGCGGGGGTGGGGAAAGGCGCGCAGCCCCTTCGTAGCCTCAGGGCAGGCAAGAGTGGCTGTGCTACTGGGGGAATGAGAGATACTTTTGCAGCCGCTACTGCTCTGGGAGCTTTTCCTCCAGTTCGGTTGCCAGTTTGTGAACGTCCGTAGTTTTACTGAACCCTTCGACCGCCGCGGTTGCAGATTTTACATCCACTCCCAGGTGCTGACAAAGCTTTTGCAGCATCTGCAGCATGGTAGTGGTTTCCTGCTCGGCGAGCATACCGACTTGAAGATCGAGATGAGAGCGGCGTTCGGCCTGCCGAGCCATCCGGTTTTGACTGATCAGCACGAAAATGGTCAGAAAAACGCTTTCGGAGGAAACCAAGAGCGCCAGAATGCCGAAGGGAAAGGGATCGAACGGTTTTATGCGCGGAAGTATGCGCAGGTTCACCATACTCCAGGCCGCGACCAAAAGAACATGCAGCAAGAGAAACGTCATGCTGCCAATAAATTTGACGATTGCGTCGCTGGCACGCTCGGTCGACGTCCGGCCATGCAAAGCCTCCTGCTCCAGACTTGCGATTGCCTCAATATTGAATTGCGTCGGATTGCTCGCAACCTGGTCAGACAACGTTTTTTTCATTTGCTCAACTCCCTAAGCTTCGGCAAAGCGATGACGGGTGTGAGTTTCAGATTCGCAGAAGTAACTGGGCAGTGCAAACTTTCTTCCCAGAATCTGCATAAACGGCCATGTCAGGGTTAGGGAAAGGATGATGACGATCGTTACGCCAGGGCTCTTTTTCAGCGCGTGCCTGACTAAGCCGGGTCTTGGAAGACGGCATCGGCCCGTGCTTTGAGGCCGGAGTTGTCAGGGCATTTTGATCGAGACAGGCGAGCGGCATGTCTACCAGCCAGGGGATTCCGTCTGATAATTTAATAAATTGATTCCTGCTGCTCCGGCTGCACAATGCGCAGCCCCCGGCGTTAGTGGCCGACTGTGACTTGATTCTGGCGCTACGGCGCAGCCGGCTTCGCCGCGTAGACCAGGATCTGAACTTTCACGGTGTCGCCTGCCTGTTTGGATTTTCCAAGTCCGATGGTTCTGATCCGGGTGTCGTCTAACTTAAAGTTCTGAACGAGATAATCGCGGATCACCTTGGCGCGAGCTTTGGTCAGCACCAAATCTTTTTGAGTATCGCCGGTCACCGCCGAGGAGACCACCACGGCCAGACCGAACTTGTTCTCTGCAAGGAACCTCCCCGCCTCGTCGAGTGCCTTCTTGTCCTTGAGCTCCGCGTTGTCCGGTTTATCAAAAATCTTCGTTGCATCATAATTGAATTCCTTGATGGGAGGCCCTGTGGGCACCTTGGAAATCGCATGTTTCGTTAATTCACTCGAGTCGTTATACCCGCGTCTATTGAAGAAGCCGCGCAAGAGGAAATTTTGCTGAAGTGCTTCCATGTCGTCGCGGAATGCCTTGACGCCGGCCTTGGCGTCGGCAGCGAGGGCTCTGGCCTGTTCGGCCATGTCCTGCGGGGCCTCGCTGGCGATGACATCATCATTCATGACGGCCTCTGCCTTCACGGATCCGAAGGAGATTTCAACGTACTTGTTGCCCAAGAGACCTTCCGTTTTAATCGAGGCGATGGAATCTTTCCTGATGATGTTCTGACTGGAACTGTGCAGCTTCATCACGACTGTCACCTTCCCGCCGGGCTGAGCGGGCAGATCGATGCGCATTACCGTTCCTTCGTGAACTCCGCCAACCCGGACCTCCGCTCCATTATTCAAACCGGTCACATTCTGGAAATCTGTTTTCAGAAGATAGGTTGGACTAAACAGGAATTCTTTGTTGCCGACCAGGAAGACGCCGGCAGACAAAAACAAGAGCGCCAAAACGACAAAAAATCCCACACGAAAAGCTCTGGACATGGTCGCCACCTAAGAGCCGTCATTCAAGAAATGAACAACAAATTTGTCGCGGCTCTTTTTCAGATCTTCAAAAGTTCCCTCGAACAGGATTTGTCCATCACGCAGCAAGGCCAAGCGGTCCGAGACGGTGTGGGCGATGTGAATGTCGTGCGTGACAACGATCGATGCCATCTTGCGTTCTTTTTGCAGCTTTAGAATCAGTTCGCCGATTTCTGCGGCGGTAATCGGATCGAGCCCGGCAGTCGGTTCATCGAAGAGCAGGATGTCGGGTTCCAAGGCCAGGGCGCGCGCCAAGCCAACCCGTTTCTGCATTCCCCCAGAGAGCTGTCCGGGCATCTTCTGCGAATCCTGCTCCATACCAACGCTCGTGAGTAGTTCTCGCACGCGTTTCTTCAGTTTGACGTCGGACATCTTGGCGTGCCTTCTCAGCGGAAAGGCGACGTTTTCTTCGACCGTCAGCGAATCATACAGCGCGGAGCGCTGAAACGAGAAGCCGATCTTCTTGCGGATTTCATTTAGCTGGTCCATGGGAAGACCAGCGATCTCTTTTCCGTGGACGCGGATCGAACCCGAGTCCGGCGCTTGCAAGCCGACAAGCAATTTCAGCAAGACGCTCTTGCCGCTGCCGCTCTGTCCGAGGACCGACAGAGTCTCTCCTTGCCTGACCTCGAGATTGATTCCTTTCAGCACGGTCTGTTCGCCGAAAGACTTGTGCAGGGTTTTCACTTGAATGGGCGACTCGGCCTTTTCGTTTGCTTTGTGCTCCTCTTTCATCGGTACCTCACGGGAAAAACACAAGGATCAAGCGAACCAGTACAACGTCGGCCAGGATGATCAAGAGCGATGACAAGACCACCGATGTCGTCGCGGCATGCTCCA
>JBGPJC010000050.1:0-28202 GCA_041485165.1 Terriglobia bacterium
CCATGAACTTGAAAGATCTGCTTTGCGATGTCCAGACCAACTGTTGTAATGCTCATGGATGTCCCTCCTCGGACCGCCGACGAGCATAGCAACGATTCGCTCGCCGCAGGAACCGGGATGGGTCCATTCCATTAGGTCAGCGCTAACCCCATACTTCCTGGTTAGACAAAGAGCGACGGGATCGGCGGCTAAAGGAAAGACTCCCGGACCGGCTCAGCGACAGTCCAGGATCACTCCTAAGACTGGCCGGGATCGCGCTGGAACGTCCCTCGGCGAGATTGGCGCTGCTGCCCGAAGATTCGCTTGCCCGTCTGGTTGGTACCCAAGACCAACCGACTCCAGGCGGAAGCCGCGTCCGGGCCACTTCCCGAAAAGTGACAAGCCCGTGACTAGGAGAAGCGTCGTAATCCCCACCGCAGACCAAGGTTCCGGCAGAAAGGCTGCTAGTTGAAGCGCAGCCAGGAACCCCGCGAGACACAGGGCTGTGACGATCACAGAGCAAGCGCGCACACACACCACCTTGGCGAACACTTCCCTTGGCTTCCACTTCGACATTTTGCCTCCTCTCGTATACCTGCGCGGATTGGGTCGCCCACCCGCTCAAGCAGACGCCCTGCCCGTCGTGCTATCGAAGACGACCAGCACTACGCCCCTCGTTAAGCTGGCGAAGCAGTTTCCAGAAGGGTTGTTTTAGGTCGTCCATCGTTACGGGTTCCCCATAGTATTGGGTGACCCTTCTAAGCAGTTCTTCTGCCGTTGACATCCATACGCCCCAAACGGTCGCTTCATCGCTAACGAAAACGGGCCTGTCTTCCTCGTCGAGGATATTGTCGTAGAATTCTTCGGCCAGTTCGGGGATCTTCTTCATTTCTGCATCGGTACTAAATTCCAACATATGCTTTCCTCTACTTCGCGACGAACCGTCCATTTGCGATGCCGTTCGTGATCTGGTTTGCTCGCGCGAAACCCGCCGAGATGATCCGCGTTCCTTCAGGATTGGTGGTTATTCTCACCAACTTTCCCCCAACTTCTGCATAGTGGTTGATGTTCCCTGAGTTTAGATTGTCTAAAACCTTTTGAGTTGTCGGGCTTTCGACGATTGCAGTCGGCGGGTGGCCCAGGCTTCACCCTCGGGATCATCTCCTTCTTCTCACTCATCGCGCGTCACGGTGGGATGATACCACTGCGGTAGTTCACCGTGGGGTTAAGATGTCGGGGGTGCCCCATCCTCCCCGAAGCATCGGGGAGGGTGGGGGATTCGTCTCCTTCTCCGCTGGAATCAGACCGCTTTGACTTGAGTCATACTACTCTCGCCCTACGTGAAGAAATTATGCTGGCTACTGGGCTCATGATGCGGGTGGGCGACCAGGCAACTCACCGCCCGCGTCTGTGGAGCGAACTCCTGCCGAAAAAGTCGCGGGCGGCCTACCGCGCCGGAGGGGCGGGCGTGCCGGGTTTGAGCCAGCGCTGGAACCATTCGAGATTGCGCAGCATGTATTCCCTTTCCAGGGGAGGCTCGAAATTGACGTGGCCGCCGCGGGGGTAGATATCGAACTCGACGGTTTTGTGAAGGGTCTTGAGGGCTTTGTAGAATTCCTGGGCCTGGCTGAGGGGGACGCGGAAATCGTTTTCGCCGTGCTGGATGAGAAGCGGGGTGGAGACGTTGCGCACGTGGCTGATGGCGGAGTGCTGGATGAGCGAGGCGGCGTCTTCCCAGGGGTAGCCGTAATACTCGACAATAAAGTCCCCGGCATCGGATAGGTAATACAGGTTGATGAGGTCGCTGACGCTGGCGCCGGTGGAGGCGGCCTTGAAGCGCGTAGTCTGGGTGACGATCCAGTCGGTCATGTAGCCGCCATAGGAAGCGCCCATCACGCCGAGGCGGTCGGGGTCGGCAACGCCCTGGGTGATCATGGCGTCCACGCCGGCCATGATGTCCTTGTAATCGTCTTCGCCCCAGCGTTTGATGATGGCGCGGAACCCTTCCATGCCGTAGCCGGAGCCGCCGCGCGGCATGGGGAAGAGAATGGCCATTCCGGCGGAGGCCATGGCTTCGACGGGATAGGGGTCCACCTGCCCGGCGATATGCGCAAACTGGGGAAAGATCCCATAGGTGTAGCCGCCGATGGGCCCGCCGTGGCAATAGACCACCATGGGGATGCGCTTGCCCGGCTGATAACCAGGCGGCGTGAGCAGGAGCCCCCAGATGGTTTTGCCGTCGAAGGATTTCCAGCTCACGGGTTCCAGGTCGCCGAGTTTCATCGTGTGCAACTCGGGATTGATGTCCGTCAATTTGGTCGCGTGGTTCTGGGGCAGGTCCATCACAAAGACATCGCCCATCGCGCGGCTGGCCACAGAGCGATAGGCGATGCGCCGGCCATCGTTGGACATGCTCAGGGAAAAATTTGCGGTTCGGCCGGGAGTGACCAGCTCGATGCGATTTCCGTCGAGCCAGACGCGATGCACGGCTTGCTCGAACATGTGCTCGCCCGAGTCGTTGGTCTGCTCGTCGGGGATCAGGAGGATGGAACGGCCGTCGGGTGCCCAGGTGAAGGTGTTGATCCACATTTCGCGGGCGGTGGTCAGGCCGCGCGGAACGGCGCCGCCGTCCGCGGGCACCACGTGAAGGTCGAGGGCGTTGATCATGCCGGGATGGCCGCCGGAGGAGACGAAGGCAATCAACCGGCCATCGGGCGAGTACTGCGGCGCGCGGTTCGTGCCTGGGCGCTGGACGATGACCCGCGGCGCGCCGCCCGCCGCGGGAATTTCATACACGGCGGAATCGTAGGGGGCATTGAAGCCCGCGTCGTTCGAAGCGCCGTACACCAGGTTCTTTCCGTCGGGGGACCAGTGCATGTCGAGCGCGGTCACATCGGCGGGTGAGACGGCGCGCGGGGCGCCGCCGGCGACGTCTTGCACCCAGATGCGTGTGCGGCGCACGTCGCGGTCCACGTGGATGACGTAGCTCTTCTCTTTTTTGCGGCGCTCCTCTTCGGCGGGGGGAGGATCGGCGGCCAGGAAGGCAATCTGCTTGCTGTCCGGCGACCATTGGTAGCGCGCGACGCCCTCTTTCATGGAAGTGATGGCCCAGGGTTCGCCGCCGGCGGCGGCCATGGCCATCACTTGGGGAACGGAATCCACATAAGCGACGAAGGAAATGAGCGAGCCGTCCGGCCACCAGCGCAGCGATGGATTCGGCAGCGGCTTGTTGAAGATGCGTGTGTGGTAGGTAAGGCGAACGGGCGCGCCACCCGCAGCAGGGATGCGATAGAGGATGGCTTCGTGTGCCGCGGTTTCCAGCGACGGGGTGGAGACGGAGTAGACCACCTGGCTGCCGTCGGGAGAAATACGCACATCGTTGACGGAGCGCAGGCGCATCAGGTCGTCCACGGAGACCTGGGCGGCGAGTCTTGGCGCGGGAACGGCCAGCGCGGCGCCCAGAAGGAGCCAGCGCACCACGGTCGCTTTGTTCATCCTGATCCCCTCCTGCCGGTTGCGGGCGCGGCGTGCAGGCACGCCGCTCGCCACCGCAGTATGCCCTAGAATTTGAGACGCAATCCGAACTGGATTTCCCGGCCGGGCAGGGGCACGCGCACCTTGCCGAAATCGGGGACGGGCGCTCCGCTGACCCAAGAATTATTCACCAGCTCGGGGTTGGCCTGGTTGGTGAGGTTGAAGAATTCCACCAGGGGCAGCAGGGAAAAGCGGTCGGCAAAGTGGAAGGCCTTTTCGATGCGCAGGTCCCAATTCGCGGAGGCAGGCCCGCGGAACTGATTGCGTTTCGTGCCGGGAGGGCGGGTGGAGGAGATGCCGTCGCCATCGTAGTCGGTGGGCGAGCCGGCAGCGGAAAAATAGACTCCGCTGGTGGCGCGCACCACGCTGCTGACGCGGAATCCGAGGGGCAGCTCGTAGACGCCGGAAGCGACGAACACGTGCGGTACGAAGAGATCGGAATTGCCGCGGTCGAATTCCAGATTATTGTTGTCGGTGGGCACGCCTCCCCCGCCTTGTGTGCCCACCCCCAGGCCGAGGTTGGAATTGAGCAGGTTGTCAGTGCTGCGGCCGTAGGTGTAGTTGGCCTGGAACTGGAAGTGCTTGGAGAAGCGTTTGTTTACGGTGAGAACGAGCGCGCTGTATTTGCCGTCGTACCAGGGTCCGTAGACACGCTGGATGGGCCCGCCGTCCGTGGTGATGGGGCTGCCGGCGGCGGCGGAAGCAGGATCCAGGTTGGTAATGCGCACGCCGAGGATGTCGCGAATGCTGCGGCGGATATAGGAGATGCCGACGGAGAGGCTGGGGGTCAGCTCGCGCTGCACACCCACGGTGAAGGTGCTGTTGTACGGCGTGCGGAAGGGGCGCGAAACCTGGATGGCGTCGGCGAAGCTTCCGGTAATGTCGTTGCGGAGAAAGCCGGTGGAGGGAGAAAAATCCACGGGGCTAAACGTGCCCAGCGTGGCCAGATAGGCGTTGACGGCGGTGACGAAATTCGCGGGAGTCATTCCGGTGAGGCCCTGGATGTTGCCGGAGGTGACCAGCGTGCCGACAGGAATGGCGAACTGGGTGTTGAGGAAGTTGGGATCCATGAGCTGCGCAGCGGCAGCGCCGATGCTGCCGCCAAAGGGAATCAGGGAATCGTTGGCCAGGCGGGGATAGTCCAGTTCGACGACGGTGGTGCCGTTGAACCCGCCGAGTTGACGGACGGGCTGGGCCAGGCCCAGGCGGTAACGGTCGTAATAGAGCCCCCAACTGGCGCGGACGACGGTTTTCTTGTCGGGGCTCCAGGCCAGGCCGAGGCGGGGAGCGAGGTTGCGCCGGGAGTCGAAGCGCGAATCGTAGTCGTAACGCAGGCCGCCGCTGAGGGTGAGGCTGGGAACCACCAGCCAGTCGTCCTGGGCGAAAAAGCTGATGCCGTTGTTGCGCAGGCGGGAGATGTTGTCGCCAGAGTTCAAGAAGGCGATGCCCTGGGGGATTTGAAACGAATTCACGCCATAAAGCGAGAAAAAGGGGTGAGTGGTGACAATGACGTTTTGCAGGTCCTGGCCGTTGACGCCATCCGCCATGGTGCGCGTGTATTCCACTCCGAATTTCGCGGAATGGTGGCCGCCAGGAAGCCAGGAGAGGACCTCGCGGCCGGTGAAGTACTTCTGGCTGAGGGTCTGGATGCTGCCGGAAGGGGGTCCGAAGTCGAAGGAGGTTCCGTCATCGAGGAAAAACACTTCGTAGCTGGTGCCGAGGGTGAGGCCCTGGTTCTGATCGAAATTCTGGGCGCGGACGCCGAGCGAGCTTTCCAGGATGAGATGAGGATTGAGAATCGAGGTGAGTGCGATGGTGCCCAGCCAAGTGGAAGTGAGGTTGTTGTTGCTGGCGCTGGGCAGGGCGATGGGATCGGCTAGTTAGTTTTGCAGCTTGGCGCGCGACCAACTGAGGGAGACGCGCAGCTCGTTTTGCTGGCTGAGCTTGCGCGTGTATTTGCCGAAGGCGCGGAGGTCGCGCGTTTCGGGGATGCGGCTGAAATCCTCGTTGGCGCTGAGCAAAGCGGGAATATTGGGCGGGAAAATGGCGCTGCGATTTTCGCGGACGTTTTCGATGGAGCCGAAGAACCAGTCTTTGTCGCGGCGGATGGGCCCGCCGAAGGTACCGCCGTAGTCGTAGCGGGAAAGCTGGGGGGCGACCTGCCCGGAGACGTTGGAGGAATCGAGGGCGTTGTTGCGGGCGAAAAGGAAGGCGCTGCCGTGGGGGGTATTGGAGCCGCTCTTGCTGACCACGTTGACCACGGCAGCTGAGCCATTGCCGAATTCGGCTTTGAAGCCGGTGTCGATGACCGCGAATTCCTGGATGGCGTCCTGGGTGAAGGCCTGGAAGACTCCGCCGTGAAAATCATCGTTGTTGACCAGCCCGTCGATCAAAAAAGCGGTGTTACCGGCGCGCTCGCCCATGATGGCGCCGTTGGTGTCGCGGTTGGTGAGGTCGGCGCGGGCCTGGGTGTTCACAACCACGCCGGGCGTGAGCAGGATGAGGTCGAGATAGTTGCGGCCGTTCAGCGGGATGGTGTCAATGGTGCGGCTGTCGATCACCTGTTTCAAGGCGCTCTCGGTGGTGTCCAGCAGCGGGGCGCCGCCTTCCACGGTGACCGTCTGGGAGACGGAGCCGAGTTCGAGGGAGAAATTAATGGAGACCTGATCCTGGACCTGCAATTCGATGTCGCCTTTGACGATGCTCTTGAAGCCGTCTTTGGCAACGTTGGCGCGGTAGATGCCGGGCCGCAAGGCGACCAGGCGGTAGATGCCTTCGTCATTGGTCTCAGCGGAGCGTGCGATGTTGGTATTCAGGTTGGTGAACACCACTTTGGCGTGGGGCACGACGCGTCCGGAGGGATCGGTGATCTGGCCGGTGACGGTGGCATCCGCAGTCTGCGCGTGAACGGGAATGACGGCCAGGAAAAGGCCGAGACACGCGGCCAAGACCGCACGCCACCTGCAAAAAGATTTCATGGCTCCTCCCCTGCAGCTTTTACTTAGATATTTGCGCATGGGGCGTGGATGTTCTCAGCCGGCGGGCAAATTAAGGCCGGACCGGAGAGGGGAGGCGGGAAAACAGCGTTCCCCGGAGGCCGGTGGGCGGGGAGGCCCGGAGTGGTGTTCGCCTTCGCGGCCTGTTGAGAATTGCGCTCAGGGATGGTTGGCAGGAGCCGCGAGGTTGGCGTAGAGGAGCCTGCGGCCGCGCGGCGAGCGGCTGCCGCCGGGCGATTCCAGAGTCACGAAGACCGCGTCAATATGCTCAAGCACGCGGGGGTTATTGACTTCGAGCACCCAGCGATTCATAGAGGCGTCGTCCACGGTAAACAGACCGAGGTTTTCGGGCCTGCTTTCGTTGGGCTGGCGGTAACCCCAGGCCTGGAAACCGGCCGGGGCGCGATCGCGCCGCTTGTCGCCGAGGTCGAAGGCATAGAAGATGAGCAGTTTTTTCTCGGCGTAGAAGACGCGGCCATAGGTGCGCTTGGTCTTGCCGCTGCCGTCTATGTCGTAGACGTCGACGATGTGGAGGTCGCGGGCGCCGAACAGGCTGCGGGCCTCGAGATCGTTGATCGAGCCAGTTTCGGGAGCATTCCTGGCGGCCTGTTCGACTGCTTCGAGCTTGCTGCGCAGGGACTCGGCAATCTGCCGCTGGTCTTCGGTGCGCTGCATGGCGAACTGCAACCTGGCCTGCAGGTCTGCAAGTTGCTTTCTTCTCTCTTCGGCTCCGGTCCGCAGGGATTCCACTTCGCGTCCTTTCTGGTCGGCCTCCACATGCACGCTGGACAGGTCCCGTTCCAGCGCGTCCTGCTGCGCCTGCATTTCGGAAACCCTGGACTGGGCCTCGCGCAGCAATCCGCGCAGCGCCTCGCGTTCCGTTTGGTCCTGGCGCAATTGGTGGGTGGCAGAGGCGATTTCGGTCTGAGAGGCTTCGGCGCGTAATTTCCAGGCACTGGCCTGGGACTGCAACCCCATCAGGGCGGGGGACAACTGGGCTTCGCGCAGGTGGTAGGCCCCGGCGGCGGCGAAGGCGCAGAGAAGGATAGCCAGGGCCCCCTGACAGACAGCGGGGCGGCAGAGCCAGAGGGCGGCGCGGCGCATGCCGTCGCGGTACCAGGAGCCGGCCCATGGGGGCCTGCAGGATGCATGCCGATCGCCGACGGGGGCCTGTTCCGCCGACGTGCGCTCACGGAGACGGGCAAACAGTTCCTGCTCGTCGAGAGCGCCGCCGAAATCTCCGTTTCCCGGCGCAGCCCACTTCTCGACTGCCACCATGCCGAGGTCGTGGGCGGAGATGCGGCGAAACTCGGCGTAGAGCTGCCGGCAGCCGGGACACTCCGCCAAGTGGCATTGCAGCTCCTCGCACTCCCCGGGTGATAGCTCGCCAATGGCCGCCAGGGCGCACAGCTCTTCGTACCACTCGCCGTTGGGATGTTCAGAATTCGAAACTGTAGGCATCTTTCCCTTCCAAGACTACGGTCTGGCGCGCGGTCTTCTGCGCGGTGCGCGCCTGCAATGTAGCGCGCAAGGCCTTGAGGCCTCGGTAGTAGCAGTTCCTGGTGTTGGCCAGGGTTTCGTCCAGAATTTCTGAAGCTTCCTGCAACGTATAGCCCTCGAAGTGCACCAGCTCGATGGACTTGCGCTGCTTGGCGGTGAGGGCAGCGATGCCGGTTTCGACGTAGCGCGCCCACTCCGCGGGGCTCATGCCCAGCAGTTCGGCCGGCTGAGACCTGCGCATCTCCCTGCGTTCGGAAACCTCTTCGTGCTTGTAGAAGCTGCGGACATTGAGGTACCTGCGGCGCTGCAGGGCCTTGAAATACGCAAACTGCAAAATCCAGGTGCGCACGCTGCCGCGGCTGGGGTCGAAGCGTTCCTGCTGCAAGTAAATGGAAAGAAAAACTTCCTGAAGGACATCTTCGGTCTCCGCGCGATGCCGCAGGATGCGGAAGGAGACGGAGAAAATCTGGCGGCAGTAGCGGTGGAAAAGCTGCGCGAAACATTCCGTACAGCCCAGACCAATGTTGCGCAACAGTTCCTCGTCCGCCAACGCGTCCGGATGCTCGTGCGGCGCCATGGTTGGGGTCGGATTATAGGCATGGCACAAACACGGATACAAGCAGCTAGGCAGAGTATTTTTTTACGGGGCGGTGACACAAATGGAAGCTTTCGAGCAATACGGGCGGGGGCGAGCAAGTGTACACGGTGGGAAAGGGTCTACGAATACGTTGTCGCGTCCCTCTGATCGTCCTCGCCTGCTGGAACAGCCCCAAGAGCCCGATCCACCCGTTTGTCCCGAGCGAAGGCGAGGGGCCCCTCATTGCAGCGCAGGACTTGCTTGCGAATCACGGCGGGGCGAGCGGATAATGATTGCTCCTTTACGCCCAGCGGAGGACTGACTGGGGTAGTTTGCCCTGGTGGCCTGCCGCGGTGACGGTCCGATCATGATTTGTCCGCACTGCAATGCGACGAGTCCCGACAACGCGCTTGCCTGCGCGCGTTGCGGGCAGAGCTTTGCGGGCATGGATCCAGAGGTCACCCTGGGAGGCGACGGCACCGCACCATCAGCCGCCCCATCCAGCCGAGGGCCCTCCACCAGCGCGGGAGTCCTTTCTCCCCCGCCCAGCGGCGTCACGCCTACCGGGGTTTCCGGCGGCATCTCCTGGAGCAGCCTGGAAGCGCTCGGCCCCGGAACCGGGTTCGGCCCACGCTACCGCATCGAGGCGATGCTGGGCGAAGGCGGCATGGGGCGGGTCTACAAGGCCTACGACAAAGACCTGGACCGCAGCGTGGCCCTCAAGCTGTTGCGTCCCGAGCTCACTCCCAACCCCGTGGCCATGCAGCGTTTCAAGCAGGAGTTGCTGCTCTCCACCAGGGTCTCGCACAAAAATATTTTGCGCATTCACGACATGGGCGAGGCCGGAGGAATCAAATTCATCTCCATGGCCTTCGTCGAGGGCGAAGACTTGTCGCAGCGCATCCGGCGCGAAGGCCGCCTGCCGGTGGCCGCCGTGGTGGCCATCGCCCGGCAACTGTGCGGGGCGCTGGAAGCCGCCGACGCCGAGGGGATCCTGCACCGCGACCTGAAGCCGCAGAACGTCCTCATTGACCGCAGCGACGTGGTCTACGTTTCCGATTTTGGATTGGCGAAATCGCTGGAAGCCGGCGCTGCCGCGATGACCCGCGCCGGGGAGTATCTGGGTACGCCTCGCTACATGTCTCCCGAGCAGGTGGAGGGCAAGCCGCTCGACCGCCGCTCAGACATTTACTCGCTCGGCCTGATTTTCTACGAGATGGTGAGCGGCGAGGTGCCCTTCAAGGGGGATTCAGCGCTGCAGTTGATGTACCAGCGCGTGAAGCAGAAACCCAAGAGCCCGCGCGAGGTCAATCCGGAGGTCCCGCAATATCTGGAAAAAGTGATCCTGCGCTGCCTGGAAAAAGACGTCGAGCGCCGCTACCAGTATGCCCGGGAGATTGTCGCCGACCTGGACGCGGAGCACGCCACCACCGGGTCGCGCAGTATGCAGATCTCGCTGCCGATGCCCGAAGGCCGCGGCAAATGGCTGATGGCTGGGGGCGGCGTGGTGCTGCTGCTCCTGCTCTCGCTGGCCATCCCGGCGGTGCGTCACTTCGTGTTCCGCCAGACAGGGAGCAATGGCGCGAGCTCGGGAATCCCGCCCCTCTCCCAGGGAAAATACCTCGCTGTACTTCCCTTCCGCGTGCTGGGCGACGCCACTGCTTTCGGCTACGTGGCCGAGGGCTTGAGCGATGCGCTTTCCTCAAAGCTGTTCCAGCTCAAGGACGTGCACACGGCGGCGTCCTCGGCGGTGGAAAAGGTTGGCGAGAAGGATTCTCTGGAGAAAGCGGCGCGCATGCTCGGCGCGAACCTGATCGTGCAGGGCAAGGTGCAGGGCGCGGGCGACCGCATACGCATCACCGTCAACCTCGAGGATGTTGCCGGAGGTCACAGGGTCTGGAGCCAGGAATTTTCCGGCGTGGCCAAGGACCTGCTGACTCTGGAGGACCAGATCTACAACCAACTGGTCGCCGCGCTGGCCGTCAACCCTTCGAGCGAAGAGCTGGCCCGCGGCACGGCACGGCCCACCGAAAACATCGAGGCCTACGACTTGTACCTGAAGGGCCGGAACGCCATGCGCGGCTCGCAAGATACGCGCAATGTCGAGGCCGCCATCCGCTTCTACGAGGACGCCCTCAAGAAGGACTCCGGGTTCGCGCTGGCTTACGCCGGGCTGGCCGATTCCAGCCTGCAGATGTACCGGGACAAGAAGGACGCCTTTTGGGCGCAACGCTCCCTGGCCGCCGCGCAGCAGGCACAACGGCTGAACGACAAGCTCCCCGAAGTGCACTTCTCGCTGGGGAGCGTTTTCAACGCCACCGGCAAGTCCTCCGAGGCCATCGCCGAGCTGAAGCGCGCCATCGAGCTGGCCCCCAACTCGGATGAAGGTTTCCGGCGCCTGGGCGCAGCTTACCTGGCGCGCGGCGAAAAAGATTCCTCCATCAAGTCCTATCAGAAAGCCGTCGAAGTGAACCCTTATTACTGGCTCAACCAGAACGGCCTGGGCAACTCCTACCTCCAGTTCGGAGAAAACGAAAAAGCGCTGGCCGCGTTCCGCCGCGTCACCGAACTCGAACCCGACAACCGCGCCGGTCACGAAAACGTGGCCAACGCCTACATACGCCAGGGAAAGTACGAGGAGGCCATCCCGGAGCTGCAGAAGGCCCTCTCCCTGCTGCCTTTCTACTCGGGGTACTCGAATCTGGGTGTGGCCTATTTTTACCTGCGGCGCTACAGCGAATCGGTAACCATGTTCGCCAAGGCGGCGGAGATGAACCCCAACGAGATGGTGGCCCAGGGAAACCTGGCCGATGCCTACCGCTGGTCCGCACAGAAGGACAAAGCGCTGGCGACATACGATAAAGCCATCGCCCTGGCGTACAAGGACCTGCAGGTGAATCCGCGCAACGCGGCTACACTGGGGATGCTGGCGCTGTATTACGCGAAGAAGGAGGACGCGGCGCAGGCGCAGTCATTTATCCGTCGTGCCCGCGCCATTGACGGCAACAACATCGAGCTGATCTACATCGAGGGAGTTATCCATGCTCTGGGTGGCAGGTCAAACGATGCCCTGCGCTCGCTGCGCGAGGCCTTCCAGAAGGGCTATCCTGTGGAAGAGGCCAGGAACGATCCGGAACTGGGCAGTCTGGGCGCAAAGCCCGAGTTCACAAGCCTTCTCAGCGAGTTTGCAGCGAAGCGAAAATAGAGGCGGTGAGGTACTCAGGCCCGAAAACGGCGCCGGACGGCCATCCCGCCCAGACCGAGAAGCAGCATGGTCATCGTTGCCGGTTCGGGGACGTTGGCCTGGGCGTTAAACGTCGTGCCGGAAGCCCAGCCGGCCACGGTAATGTCGAAATCGCCGGCCGCCCCCGGTCCGCCAGTAAATGTAAACACCACGGGAGAGCTGCCGCCACCGGTCACGTTACAGGAGGCGAAGATGGCTCCAATCCCCACTCCACAACTGAAGGGGCCGACCGTGGGAGGAGCGATGGTGATGATCAAGGTGAAAAAGTTCACCCCGCTCAGATTCAGGAAGACGTTAGCTCCGGGAACATCTGTGGACGTGCTGCCTGTGGCCGAGATGAAAGAGAAAGTGGTCGAGAAGATTGACGTGCTTCCCCCACCGCTTGTGACGATGATGGAGGGGTCCGCGACAGAATTCGCCTGGGCCATGCCGGCGAAAGCAAAAATCAGTAAGGCGCACAGCGGCAGAACTCGCAGCATCTTCATCATTCACCCCGCAGATAGAAGCGGTCAATATACTGCAAGTTACGGGCCAGGAGGAAAACATTTACATACAGTTTCCACTCTAATGTTTTCAATCAGTTAGAGTCCCCAAATTCATCGGGAAAAACACGACAAAGCCCACATCTGCAAGCCTTTGCACTCAACCGTAAGTTCCTTTGCCCGCTCCGACCTCCTCGATGTTTGCTTTTTGTTCCCTTCGTGGCCTTCCATCCCGCCTGCGATTCCCCAAGGAATCCTCTCCGCGCTCTGGTAGAATCTCGCGCTTCGGGCTGGCCGGACCGCCGGGTCACAAGGCGCCGTGGGGGCAGAGCTGCAGGCAAAACGTTTCTTGATTTCCGGCCTGGTGCAAGGTGTGGGCTTCCGCTTCTTCGCGGTACGCGCAGCCCAGCGGGTCGGGGTGGCCGGCTATACTCGCAATCTGAGCGATGGCCGGGTGGAAGTTTACGCCATAGGCGACGCCGCGCAGCTCGCGGCCATGCACGAGGAGCTGGCGCGCGGCCCGCGCTTGTCCAGCGTCGGTGGCGTTGAGGAAGAAGACTCCGAGGTGCTGCCGCGTTACTCCGACGGCTTCTCCATAGAGATGGAGCCCTGAAAACGAAAGGTTGGGCAATGAACGAACTGAAAAAACTGATTCGCGAAGTGCCGGACTGGCCCAAGCCGGGAATTCTTTTCTACGACCTGACTACGCTGCTGCAAGATGCGCAAGGGTTGCGCACGCTGATTGACCGGCTCGCTGATCGCTATCAGGGCCGGAAGATAGACATGGTGGCGGGGATCGAGGCGCGCGGATTTATCTTCGCTCCAGCGCTGGCCTACCGGCTGGGCGCGGGATTCGTCCCCGTGCGCAAACCCAAGAAGCTCCCGTGGAAAACGTCCAAGGTGACCTATTCCCTGGAGTACGGCACGGACACGCTGGAAATCCATGAGGATGCGGTGCGTCCGGGCCAGCGCGTCCTGCTGTGCGACGATTTGCTGGCCACCGGCGGCACCGCCGCCGCGGCCGTGCAGCTCCTGCGCCAACTCGGCGCGGAGGTCGCCGGGGCGGGCTTCGCTGTCGAGCTCACGTTCCTCGATGGGCGCAAAAAACTCCCGAACCTCGAGGTCTTCTCCATCATCCAATACGATAGTTAGAAAACACGCCAGGGGAGGAAACCATGGGAACGCTGATCCATACCGCACGCATCCGCATTGAACAGAAGAAAAGGCCGCTGCGATTGGCGCACGTGGAAGGCTTCGCTGAGCCGCTGCGCTTCGGCATGCACGGCGGCTACGCCGCGTTTTACAAAGCGGAACCTGCCGAGCCGATGCCGACGACCGTCGACCACCTGGTCGCTGCGCTGGGCGGTTGACTGGCCGGCACACTTGCCGGCGCGCTGGAAGCGCGCGGAATCCCTGCGCAGGACAATCTCGTCGCCGAAGTGGAAGCAAAGATTGAAGCCGAAGAGAAACTGTTCATCATCGCCGGCGTGCACCTGCGCTACAAAATGAAGATCCCCGCCGGGCGCCGCGCCGAAACCGACCGCGCCCTGCAAAACCACGAGCGCTACTGCCCCATCCGCCAAAGCCTCGCCCGCGGTTTTCCGATCACCTGGTCAGCGGAGCTGGAAGAGGAATAAAAAACACTCCCCGATTCGTCATCCTGAGTCCGCCGCGGCGGACGAAGGATCTCTCCGGGAGATGCTTGGCCCCGGCAGAGGACGCCGGGACTCAGCATGACGACATTCCATCAGCCCTTTTTTCTTCGCTGGCGCACGGCTTCGAAAAGCACAATCCCCGCGGCAACCGATACGTTCAGCGAGCGCACCGGCCCCGACGTTGGAATCGACACCAGAAAGTCGCAGCGCTTGCGCACCAGTTCGTGCAGACCCTCGCCTTCTCCGCCAAGGACCAGCCCGATACGCCCGGCCAGGTCCACTTCTGTGTATACCTTTGGCGCGGACTCATCGAGCCCCACCAACCACCAGCCGGCCTCTTTCAGGTCTTCCAGCGCGCGCGCCAGATTGGGCACTCGCGCCACAGGCAGATGCTCGAGCGCGCCTGCGGCCGCACGCGCGGCGGTTTCGGTGAGCCCGACAGAACGCCGCTCGGCGATGACCACGCCAGCGGCCCCGGCGGAAAGCGCGGTGCGCGCAATCGCTCCCAGGTTGCGCGGGTCTTCGACGCCGTCGAGGAGAACCAGCAGGCCCGAGGTCTGCGCCTGGGTGGCGCGCAAGATGTCTTCCAGAGCCACCGCCTGCCGCGCCGCGGCAAAGGCCATCACACCCTGATGCTCGGCGCCGCCGGCCAGCCGCTCCACCTGTTCGCGCGCTTCGAAGCGTACCGGCACACCATTCGCTCGCGCCAGGCGCACCAACTCCTCGATGCGTTCGCCTTTACGCCCGCGGGCGATGACCACGCGGTCCAACGGGCGACCGGCGGAGAGCGCCTCGCGCACAGCGTGAATGCCTGTCAAACGGTCCATTGCGCAGCTCGCAAGACAATTGCAGTCTTCATTCCAACGCTCCGCAGAATTCCAGGATGCGCTGGCGGTTGCTCTTCACCGGTTGGCGAAAATCGAGCCGCGCCGCGGAATCCAGCAGCAGAATGACCCGGTCCAACTCGCCTTCGCCCGCGCGGCCAGCCAGCGCCAGGCGAATGGGGTGGAAAAGCTCCTGGCCGCGGCGGCCGGTGCGCTCCTTGAGCGCGGTGATGATCTGCTTGTAGCGGTCGGAGTCCACTTCCGGCCCGTCGAGCAGCAGGGCGGCCAGCTCGCGCAGGACTTCGCGCGCGCCTTCGCGCACCAGAACGGCATGGCTCTCAGGCCGGGCAAGGATTTTCTGCGCGTCGTATCGAGCGATGAGATCGAGAAGAGCCGCGAGATCGTCGAGTCCGGGGGCGTGTGGCCCGAGGAGTACGGCGGCGCGTTCGCACCACGCTTCGAGAGCGTCACTGCCGGAACAAAGAGAGGATTCGTTGAGCCAGCCGCGCGCGATGAGAATGGCGGAAATGTCGCTGGCGCGGTACGGCGACGGTGTGTGCAGTTCGGGAGCGGCGGCAATGTCGGGTTCCATGCTTGGTAGATTGTAGCGCACGGTTGGGCGGAGGTGTCCCGGAGCAAGCTTTGCACAAAGTACGCAGCGGCAAGCCGCCGCACTCCAGGAAAACGTCAGCCTTCCACAGTGGCCACGGCGTGTGCGGCGATGGCTTCACCGCGGCCGATGGCGTCTACGCCCTCGTTGGTTTTGGCCTTGAGGCTGATCCGGCCGGGCTCGATGGAGAGCGCGCGGGCCAGGGCTTCGCGCATGGCGGGAAAGTGCGGTCCGAGTTTTGGCCGCTCAGCGATCACCACCGCATCCAGGTGAACGATTTTCATACCGCGCTCGGCAAATAATTTTTGCACCTGTTCGAGAAACATCAGGCTGGAGACGCCCTTCCATCGCGGATCGCTGTCCGGGAAGTGCGTGCCGATGTCGCCTAGTCCCGCGGCGCCCAGCAACGCGTCACAAAGCGCGTGGGCCAGAACGTCGGCGTCGGAGTGGCCCACCGAGCCTTTGTCGCTGGGAATTTCGATGCCGCCCACAATCAGCTTGCGCCCGGCGCCGAGGCGGTGCAGATCGTAGCCGATTCCGGTGCGGCTCATCGGTGCGCAAGTTCCTGTTCGAGGTAGAAGCGGGCGAGCTCGAGATCGGCCGGGCGGGTGATCTTGATGTTGCGATCCGAGCCGTGGACCACGTGCACGTCGTGTCCCAGCCGCTCGACCAGCGAGGCTTCATCGGAGGCCGTGGCGTCGTCTTTGGCCGCGCCGGCGAAGGCTTCGCGGAGCAGGCTGTAGCGAAATGCCTGCGGAGTTTGCGCCAGGACAATTCGCTCGCGGCGGATGGTCGCGGTGATCAGGGCCACGTCCTCGGGATGGCTGACACGCTTTACTTCCTTGATGGTATCGGTCGCGGGGATGCCCAGGATGGCCGCGCCACACGCGCGGGCTTCGGCAATCACGCGATCAATCTGCTCGGGGGTGACGAATGGCCGCACCGCGTCGTGTACCAGGACGATCTCGGTATCAGCGGGGACTTCCTCGAGCGCGCGCGCTACGGATTCCTGGCGCGTGGCCCCGCCGCGCAGGATGCGCACCGGGCGGCCCAGCTTCTCCTTGCCCGCGCGGATCTCCAGGGCCGCCAGTTCCTCAGGCAGAGTGGCGATGTAGAAATGGGTGATGGCGGGACACGCGGCGAGACGCCGCAGCGTGAAGATCACCAGCGGCACGCCACCCAACTCGAGGAATTGCTTGGGCGTCTCCGCGCCCATGCGCGTCCCAAGACCTGCGGCGGGAAGTATGGCGGCGATTCGCGTCATAAGGGGTTAGCAGTCTACCGCAAGCGGAACGTCAACGGAATACGGAAGCCTAACTGCGGCCGGGCTCGGGGAAGACCGGCCGAGGGGCGTGCTCGCCGGAGGCGTGGGTCTCTCCGGACCGCGCTTCGGCCAGGGCAGCCGGGGCGCGCGGGGGCGCGTTCTCCACAGCCTGGATTGCGGCGGGCGGCGCCGCGGGCTGAACGCCGCGCTCGTCGCAGCGGCCGAAAATCATTTTGCCCGCGGTGGTCTGGTGCACGGAGGTGACGATGATATCCACGGTCTTGCCGATTAGTTTGCGCGCTCCGTCCACCACCACCATGGTGCCGTCGTCGAGATACGCCACGCCCTGGTTGTATTCCTTGCCCTCGCGCAGGATGAAAACACGCATCACTTCGCCGGGCAGCACCACGGGCTTGAGCGCATTGGCCAGCAGGTTGATGTTAAGGATTTCCAGGCCCTGGAGCGTGGCCACTTTGTTGAGGTTGTAATCGTTGGTGACGATTTTGGCGTCGTAGCGCTTGGCCAGCTCGATCAGCTTCATATCCACGTCGGGGATATTCGGGAAATCGTCTTCGACGATCTGCACATCGATGCCGGCCATCTTCTGGATGCGCTGGAGCACCTCCAGGCCACGGCGGCCGCGCTGGCGCTTGAGCGGATCGGCGGAGTCGGCCACCATTTGCAGCTCGCGGAGCACGAACTGCGGGATCATCAGCGTGCCATCGAGGAAGCGCGCTTCGCAGATGTCCACCACGCGGCCATCAATAATCACGCTGGTATCGAGGACCTTGCACAGGCGCATCTGCTCTTGCTCGCCGCCAAACACGCCGCCCAGGGCCTGCAAGTTCAGCAATTCGCCCTTTTGCGCGCCCACCACCATCCCGGTGTAGACCAGGGCCAGCAATACAGTCAAGTCGAGTAACGAGCGGGCTCCGCCTCCCAGCGACGTCTGGCCAAGCACCAGGCTGAACAGGTACGCCCCCAGAACGCCGAGAAGCGAGCCGCACGCCGCGCCAAGCACACGGGCCAGGCGGGCGCGCTCCACACGCATCTCGAACACGACCACGGCCAGCGCCAAGGCCACGCCCCCCAGTGCCGCCCATCGGGGATCCAGGCCAAACGGGCGGAAGTAGGCGCAGGTGGCGACGAGGACGGCTCCCAGAAGACCTCGAACCAACAACAGCTCAAACCGGTCCAGTGCAGAGTTTTGTCCCCGATTTAACTGCTGATTTGACCGGCGAGAAACCACGGGCGTTGAAGCGGGACCCTCGGGGGCCCCCGCGCGAGTAGGATGGCGTGACATCAGACTCCCCCGTATGAACTTCGAGAATAAATTTCCGGTTTAGAAATAATTTTGAAAAATTTAGACCGGTGAGGCCATAAGTTAAGACAAATTACCCCTGCCCGGCCTCGACCTCGGGGAGTATAGCACCGGCGCGAGGCAGGGGGGAGACGTCAGGCAAGATAATAGCGCGGGACGCGTTTGCCCAGAGCGCAGAGCAGGTCGGAAGTCACCGTGCCCAGCTCCCGCGCCACCTGGAAGGGCGAGATGCGTGCGTCGCCGTCCGCGCCAAAAAGGGTCGCGGTATCGCCCACCTGGGCCTGCGGCAGATCGGTGACATCCACCATGGAGAGGTCCATGGAGATCGTGCCCACCAGGGGCGCCTCAACACCGCGCACCAGCACGCGCCCGCGCCCGGAGAGCTGGCGCACCATCCCGTCGGCATAGCCCAGCGGCAACACGGCAATCCGCGAGGGCCGCGAGGTGACAAATTTCGAGTTATAGCCCACGCCTTCTCCCGCGGGGACGTCGCGCAACGAAATAATCCGTGCGCGCAAGCTGAGCGCGGGGGTCAATGGCAACTTGCGTTCGGCCGCCAGGCGGCGCTCGGTGGTGTCGTAGTTCTGATGATAGCCGTAGAGCAGCGCGCCGGGCCGCACCATGTCCGCCCAGGACGATTCCCGCGAAGCCACCGCGGCGCTGTTGGCCATGTGTACGATGCCGGGGTCGATCCCGGCGGCGCGCAGGCCCTGAAGCGCCACAGCGAAGACCTTTTCCTGCCCGGCAGCCCGGCCGCTCGAGAAATCTTCCGAGGAAGCGAAATGGGTGAAGGTGGACTCGAGCTGGAGGTGCGGGCAGCCGGCCAGCGCAGCGGCGAACTTGGCCACGTCCTCCGGCGAGATGCCCAAGCGGTTCATCCCGGTGTCTATCTTCAGGTGAAAGCGCAGGCTCTTGCGCGCGCCGCCGGCCGATTCCCGCGCCACGCCGCGCTCGAGCTGGAGCAGGTCCTCGATGCGGTGCACCGCGGGGGTCAGTCCGTACTCCAAAACAGCGCGCTCTTCTCCCGGCCAGGTGCCGGAGAGAATCAATATGGGCTTGCGGATTCCGGCTTCTCGCAGCTCGGCGCCTTCGGAGGTGCAGGTAACTCCAAACCAATCCGCACCGGCACGCTCCAGCGCCCGGGCCACCGGCGGCGCGCCGTGTCCGTAAGCGTCGGCTTTGACCACCGCCAGGACCTTGCGCTGTGTCCCCACATGGCGCTGAATACGGGAAAAATTATCCTGGATCGCCGCGAGAGAAATTTCCGCCCAAGTGGGCCGGCCTTCGCCGTGGACTGCGCCACTCTCGGCCGGGCTGACATCTTCCTGAACCCTCTTCAACACTCCGCGTACCATTTCAATCTTCTCTTTCGGGCCGGGCGGAGCGCGGCGTCATGCTTGGGCCGATCGCTGCCAGCCGCAAGTCAGAACGGCGCACTCTAATTGCGATGCGTAATGCGGTCGCGCTGCCGCCTGGCCTCACCGTACGGCTGGCGAGCGCGACGCAAACAGTATAGCGTTTGCGCAAGCGCGGCGGAGACGGCGGTGCGAGGTGGTTACTCCGGCTGCCAGCCGTCGCCGGGGGCTTGCTCTTCGAAGCGGGTGAATTTGCTGAGGAACACGTACCTCAGGAGGTCGGTGGGGCCGTTGCGCTGCTTGGCGATGATCAGCTCGGCCTTGGCGCGCTCCTCATCGGGGATATCAGTCTTGTAGAAATTCGGGCGGTTGATGAACATCACCACGTCGGCGTCCTGCTCGATGGCGCCAGATTCGCGCAGGTCGGCGAGCTGCGGGCGGCGATCGTCGCGCTCCGGCGCGCGGGTGAGCTGGCTGAGCACCAGCAGGGGGATGCGCAACTCCTTGGCCAGGGCTTTCAGGCCGCGTGAAATGCTGGACACTTCTTCGTTGCGGTTGCCGAAGCGCCCTCGCGCGGTCATCAATTGCAGGTAGTCCACGATCAGCAGGTCGAGGCCCTTGTCCTTCTTGAGCCGCCGCGCCTTGGCGCCCATTTCGGTCACGGTGGAAGACGCCGTGTCGTCAATCCACACCGGAGCCTCGGCCAGGTCGGCCAGCGCCGCGCTCATCTCCCGCCAGTCATCGCGCTTGAAATGTCCGGTGCGCAGGCGGTGGGAGTCGATGCGTCCGTGCGAGGAAAGCAGGCGCATGAGCAGCGACTCTTTGGACATTTCCAGGCTGAAGACCCCCACCGGTTTGCGCAGGCGCGTGGCCACGTTTTCGGCGATGTTCAGTGCCAGCGCGGTCTTGCCCATGGAGGGCCGCGCAGCAAGGATGATCAGCTCGGATTTCTGCAAGCCGCTGGTGAGGTTGTCGAGCTGGTCGTAGCCGGTGGAAATCCCGGTGATCCGCCGTCCTTCGCTGACCAGCCGCTCGATCAGTTCGTAGTTGTCCTTGACCAGCTCCTTGACGCCGATGAACCCGGCGCGGATGCGGTCGTCGGCCAGCTCAAAGATGCGCGATTCGGCGCGGTCCAGCAGCAGGTCGGCATCTTCTTCGGCTTCCAGCGCCTGCTGTTCGATGGAGTGCGCGGTGTGGATCAAATTGCGCAGCATCGACTTTTCTTTGACGATGCGGGCGTAGTGCTCGACGTTGGAGATGCGCGGCACGCCGTCTACGAGTTGCGCCAGATATGCCGCCCCGCCGGCGGCGTCCAGCTCGCCCTTGCGGATCAGCTCTTCGGTCAGCGTCACCAGGTCAATGGCCTTCTGCGCCTCGCCCAGGCCGATCATGCGTTCGTAAATGCGGCGGTGATGGTCGAGGAAAAAATCGTTCGGGCGAAGCTTCTCCACCGCGGTGTTCAGCATGTGGTTATCGAGCAGGATGGCGCCCAGGACGCTGCGCTCCGCCTCCAGGTTGTGAGGCAGCGCGCGCTCGAGAGTGGATGCGGAGGCCACGGTTACCAAGCCTTTTCTTGTTTCGCCTTATATTCGCCTAAGAGGAACAGGGGAAGCAAGTGATTTTTCCCTTCCTCTGGTTCCCCGGCGCTCCGCGCCAGCCACACGCGGTAACACCGCTCAGCAGTTCAAGGAGCGACTCTGGATTGTGGGCATGCGCGCTGCCGGCGTCAATCCGCGCGCAGAGGAAAAACTGTGGACGAGGAAAAATCTGAGGAAATCTTTGCGGCGCCCGCGGCGCGGGCAACCAGTCCTCCGGGTCGCATCGGTCCGAGGGCTGACCTGAGGCTACAAGTCGGAGGCCGGTTACCGCACCAGCTTGGAATGACGCGTTACTCTTCCCGGGCGACGATCACTTTGATCTTGGCGATGACTTCGCGGTGCAGCTTGGCGGGCACTTCGAATTCACCCAGCGTCTTGATGGGCTGATCGAGCTGGATCTTGCGCTTGTCGAGGGTGAAACCCTGCGCGGCAAGACTGTCGGAGATGTCCGCCGAGGTCACCGACCCGAACATCTGGTCGTTCTCTCCGGCCTTGCGCTTCAGCGCCACGGTGACCGCGGCGAGAAGATCGGCCTGGCGCTGCGCGCCTTCGCGCTCGGTGGCCTCGCGCTTGGCCAGCGACCGCTTGACCTGCTCCACCTGCTTGAGGTTGCCCGCGGTGACCGGCATAGCCAGCTTGCGCGGCAGCAAATAATTGCGCGCGTAGCCCTCGGCCACCTCCACCACTTGGCCGCGGTGGCCCAGCTTTTCGACGTCTTCCTGCAATATGATCTGCATGCGGTATCCCTCGATTCGATCTGCGCGTCTGGCTTAGTGGCCGGCGCCAAACGTCATCAACGCGATGTTGCGGGCGTGTTTGATGGCCACGGTGAGCCAGCGCTGGTGGCGCGAGCAGGTGCCGGTCATCCGCCGCGGCAGGATTTTGCCGCGCTCCTGTACGAAGGGCATGAGCAATTCCGGCTTCTTGTAGTCGATAAAATCCACGCGGTCGGAACAGAAGCGGCACACTTTCTTCTTGCGGAAATACTGCCGGCGCCCGCCGCGGCGCGGACCTGAATCTTTGGCCCCGCCGCCTTCGCGGGGACCGCCCTGGGGTCTTCCTTCCTCTGCCATGTTTTATCCTCTTCTCAAAATCTGGTCTTCAAAATCTTCGCCGGAAAAGCCGGCTGGTCATCTTGCTGCTTAACTTGCCGCCGCGACCGGCTCCCCGCCGGAATGCGCGGGTGGCGCTGCCGGGGGAGTTGCCGCAGGTGGCGGCGGAGTGCGGCGGGGGCGGCGCGCGGCCTTACGCTCGCGGCGTTGAGCCAGTTTCTTCTGCCGCTTCATTTCCTCATCCAGGCGCACGGTCTGGAATTTAATCACCAGGTCGGACACCTTCAGCCGGCGCTCCAGCTCGTGGACCATGTCGCTGTGCGTGCCGCGCAGGGTCAGCAGCACGTAATAGCCTTCCCGGTGCCGGTGGACGCGGTAAGCCAGGCGCTTGGCGCCCCACTTCTCCGCCTTTTCCACTTTGCCGCCGCGCTCCACGGCGGTGTGCTCGAGGATGGCGATGAGCTTATCAATCTCTTCTTCCGGCGTGGCCGGCTGGCAGATGAAGATGAGGTCGTAGAGCCGTTCTTCAATGATCGTCGGTTGTTCCATGCTTCCTCTTTTTCTCGCCGCGCGGCCCGCGGGCCGGCCGGCGAAGCTATTGCTCTTCGGAATCCTGCGACGGCGTGGCGCGGCGGTTGTACCGCGTCATAGCCACCTTCACGCCCGACGACAGTGCGCATTCAATCGCGTCTGCCGCCATTTCTACCATCTCGCCGGCTGCTTCCATCTCCGCCCGGCGCATGGGATGCAACACGTAGGAGGCCAGGTCGGTCACCGGCCGCTCCGGCTGGATGCCCAGCCGCAGCCGGGCAAATTCGTCGGTGCCCAGAGCGCTGATGATGGACTTGAGCCCGTTGTGCCCCCCGGCGCTGCCGCGTTCGCGCAGCCGGATGTTGCCCCAGGGCAGAGCCACCTCATCCACCACCACAATCGTTTCCGCCGGGGTGCCTCCGGATCGTTCCAGCAAGTCGCGCACGGCCATGCCGCTCAGATTCATATACGTCTGCGGCTTGGCCAGAACCACTTCCTGTCCGGCAAGTTTCCCTTTGCCGATGTAGGACTTGGCCTCGGGCCGCTCGACGCGGATTCCGCCGCGCTCGGCGAGCCGGTCAATGACCAGGAATCCCAGGTTGTGCGGCGTCCAGGCGTATTCAAAACCCGGATTGCCGAGTCCCACGATCATCCACATCGGCGGGCCCCGGCGGAGAAGGGCGGCGGCGAACATCCCGCCAGGGGCGGGAGCGCGCGGCCTATTTTTCCTTTTTTTCCTTCTCGGCCTCTTCGCCTTCCTCGACTTCCTTCTTGCCCTTCTTGATGACCTCGGGCTCGACCGGAACCGCCGCCACGGCGGCCACCGCCGCTGCTGCTTCCGGCACAACCTCTTCTTCCTTGCGCATCGTGACCACGTGGGCCAGCACGGTCAGCGGAACTCCCACCAGCTTCATCTTGGCGGGGTCCAGCGGCAAATCCCCGGCGCGAATCTGCTTGCCGATCATCAGCTCGCTCACGTCGATGCGAAATTCTTCGGGGATATCCGCGGGCAGGCATTCGATCTCCACCTCGCGGGTGACCATCTCGAAGACGCCGCCCTGCTGCTTGACGCCGGCGGGCTCGCCGAACTGGTGCACGGGCACGCGCACGCGCATGCGCACGTCCATGGCAATGCGCAGCAGGTCCACGTGAAGCAGGTTTCCGGTGACGGGATCCACCAGCCAGTCCTTGAGCAGGGCTTTCTCCTCCGACTGGCCCGGCACCTGGAGATTGAGGATGGCGTTGTGCCCCGCCTCGGTGCGGAAAAGGATGGAGAGCTGGCGCGCGTTGAGCACCAGCGCCAGCGGGCCGCCCTTGCCGCCATAGAGCACGCCGGGCACCTGGCCACCGGCGCGGAGCCGGCGCATGGCATTCTTGCCGCGCTCCTCGCGGACTTTTCCTTCCAGCACAAACTGCTGCATACGTCCTTCCCTGCCCGGGCGCAAGCCGCGGGTCTTTCCTGAATTCCGGTTAGATGAACAGCGCGCTGATCGAACTTTCTTCGTGAATCGACTGGATCCCGCGGGCGAATAGGTGCGCCACGCTCAGCACGGTGATCTTCCCGGAAGCGCGCGCCGCGTCGCTGAGCGGGATCGAATCGCTGACCGCTACTTCCTTTATTTTGGAATCATTGATGCGCTCGACCGCCGGGCCGGAGAGCACGGCGTGGGTGCAGGCGGCATAGACCTCGGTGGCGCCGTGCTCGAGCAGCGCTTCGACCGTCCTGACCAGCGTGCCCGCGGTGTCAATCATGTCGTCAATCACCAGCGCCGGGCGCCCGCGGACGTCGCCGATCAGGTTCATCACTTCGGCCACGTTCATATCCCCGCGGCGTTTGTCCACGATAGCCAGCGGCGCATTCAGTTTCTTGGCGAAATAGCGCGCCCGCTCGACGCCGCCGGCATCGGGCGAGACTACCGTGAACGGCCCCAGATCCTTCTTGGTAAAGTAGTCCACCATCACCGGCGAAGCGAACAGGTGGTCCACGGGGATGTTGAAGTAACCCTGGATCTGCGGCGCGTGCAGGTCCAACGTGAGCGTGCGGTTGGCCCCGGCGGTCTCCAGCAGGTCGGCCACCAGCTTGGCGGAGATGGGCACACGCGGCTTGTCCTTGCGGTCCTGCCGCGCGTAGCAGTAATAGGGCACCACGGCGGTGATGCGCCACGCCGAGGCGCGCTTGAAGGCGTCAATCATCATCAGCAGCTCAACCAGGTGGTGGTCCACCGGATGGCAGCACGGCTGGATTACAAACACGTCCGCGCCGCGGACGTTCTCCAGGATCTGGAAATAAATTTCCCCGTCGCTGAAGCGTCCCAGCATGGATTCGCCCAGCGGCACGCCCAGATCGCGGGCGATGGCAGTAGCCAGCGGACGGTTCGCGCTCCCTGAAAAAATCTTGAATTTCTCGTCCAGCAACGACGCCCCCAACAGACGCTTTACAAACGCGCAAGCGCCTGGCGGTATTCTTCCCTCGAAATGGTTTCTACGACGAAAACCTGGTCGTTCGGAAACTGCAATGCGGCTCGGCGCGACTTCGCTGGGGAGGGAAAAACTCCAAACACCGCCGAACCGCTACCCGCCAGCGCGACTTCCGCAGCTCCGTGCCGGAACAGGGCCCGCTTGATGCGTGCCAACCGGGGATGCCGCCGAAACACCGCCCTCTCGAAATCATTGCTAAGGACGGTCCCCTGGTCGCTCCAGCAAAGAGCGCAGAACCGATTAAGTGTAGGGGGGCGGCGGCGCTTTGTCAATTCCGAACTGACCCAGGCGTAGGCCTGGCGCGTGCTCACGGCGATATCCGCGGGTGAAACCACCGCCAGCCAGCGCTTGCGGACTTCGGGGAGCGGGTAGATCTCCTCGCCGCGGCCCACCCCGAGCGCGCGCCCGCCGAAGAGAAAAAACGGGACGTCCGCTCCGAGCCCGGTGGCGATTTCAAGTAGCTCTTCGCGGGGTAGCTCGCGGCGGGCGAGGCGCTGCACACCCAGCAAGGCGACCGCGGCGTCGCTGGAGCCTCCACCGAGGCCGCGTGCCACGGGGATGCGCTTGGTGAGGCGCACGTGTACGCCGGCACGGAGCTTGAGCCGTTTGCGCATCGCCGCCACAGCGCGCCACACCAGGTTTTCGCGCCCCACCGGCAGCGCCGGATCGTCGCATTCCAGCGCGATGCCCGGCTCGCGGCGCAGGGAAAGCTCGAGTGTGTCGTAGAGCGAAATGGTTTCGAAGATGGTGCGCAGTTCGTGGTAGCCGTCCGGGCGCCGGCCGAGGATGTGCAAGCAGGTGTTTACCTTGGCGAAGGCGGGAAGACGCAGGACTTTCATCAGATGTTAATCACAACCTTGAAGGAAAGAAGTGCTACTGCTTGGCCTCACCCGGCTTGGACTGCGCCAGGCTGCGCTTGACGGTCTCCAGTTTGCGCTCGAGCTCGGCCACCTGCTCCGGCTCGTACTCCGAGGGCAACACGCGGCGCCAGTATTCGCGGGCCTTCTCCCATTCCACGGCGGCCTGGCGCGCCAGGCCCATCTTCAAGTACACCTCGCCGAGATGCTGGCGGATGGTGGGGTCCTGCGCGCTGCGCTCGACCGCCTTGCGCAGGGCGATCACCGCGTCGTCCAGGCGGTTCAGCTTGAAGTACACCCAGCCCAGGCTGTCGAGGTAAGCGCCGTTGTAAGCGTCGTCGTCGAGCGCGCGCTGAATGTAGCCCACGGCTTCTTCCAGGCGCACGCCGCGCTCGGCCAGCATGTAGCCGTAATAGTTCAGCACCGGAGCGTTGAAGGGATTCTCCTTCAAGTCCTTGCGGAAAAACTCCTCGGCCTGATCGTACATTTTCTGCCGCTCGAAAATCGCGGCGAGCAGGAACCAGGCCATTTCCCGTTCGCCGGGCAGGCGGGCGAGCTTTTCCGCGGCGCGTGCGGCTGGTTCGGCTTCGGCAAAGCGCCGGCTGCGCTCGTAGACCTGGCCCAGACTGAGCTGGACTTCGAAATCCTCCGCCGTGCCGCGGAGCAGCTTGCGCAACATCGCCGCGCCCTGGTCGGCTTCGCCCTTTTCGCCGAGCAGCAGCGCGTGGGTCATGATCACCGAAGGATCATCAGGGGACGCCAGCAATGCCCGGCGAGACTCCTCGAGCGCAGCGTCGAGCTGCTTGTTCATGCGGTAAGTGTCAATCAGCAGCTCGCGGCCGCGCTTGTCCTCTTCCGGGCCGAGCAGGCGCATCTGCTGGAAAGTCTGGATGGCGGCGGGATAATTTTCCACTTCGCGGTAGAGCATGCCCACCTGTTCGTGGAGGATGGCCAGCGTCCCATGGTCGTTGGCCAGTGCCGGAGTTGCCCTGGCCGCGGCGATGGCGTCAGTGAGGACGCGGATGGCGTCTTCGAAGCGGCCTTGCGCGCGATAGGTCAGCGCTTCGCTGTAGATCACCTCCAGGTTGCCGGGCGCCACCTGCTTGGCGCGCAGCAAGCTCTCTTCGGCCTTGTCGAGCATTTTGAGACGCCGGTAGATGAGCGCCAGGCGGAGCAGATGCTGCGCTTCGCTGGGCTCGAGTTCGGAGAGGCGCTGGTATTCCGGCAGGGCCTGCGCGAATTTCTCCTGCCGCAGCAACGCCTGCGCCAGGCATTTCCGCGCGCGCAGGTCTTCCGCTCTGCTTTCCAGGGCACGGTGACAGGACTGCTCGGCACCGGCAAAATCGTGGGCCTCGATGCGCGCCTCGCCCAGCATCTCCAGCCATTCGGGACGGGGCGAGCGCTCGGCGACCGCGGCCAGCAGCTTGACCGCTTCGCCGGGGCGGTCGTCCTGAATCAAGAGCTGCGCGAGCTGCCGGATGGCGGCTTCCTGCTCGGGCTGGCGCGCCAGCAAATCACGCAGGACTTCTTCGGACTGCTGGACATCCTTGAGCGAGCGGTAGAGCCGCGCCAGCAGCAGCGCCGATTCGGTGTCTTCCGGATCGAGCCGCACGATCTCGCGGTACTGCTCGAGCGCGCGCTTCAGCGTTTCGCGGGGAGGAGAGTCGGGGTCCAGGTCGCCGGCGGTGCGCAGGTAGATGCGGCCCAGGATGCGCCGCGCGGGAAGGTTGCCCGGGTCATTCTTCAGGACTTCCAGCGCCTCGATTACCGCCTCGCGGATGCGCTGCGATTTGGCGTAGGTCTCGGCCAGCCGTTCGCCGATTACCGAGGCGCGGGGATCCAGCTCATAAGCCTTCTTGTAAGCGGCAATCGCCAGGTTGGCGTCCTCGGCGTGGCCGGTCAGATCGTAGCGGTCTTCGAACAGCCGCCCGATGGTGAATTCGAAATAGGCCTGGCTGCGGCGGTCAAGGTCGGGCTGGGTCGGGACGGATGGCTCAGGCGCGGGAGGGGCGTTCTGTTGCGGCGGGCGCGCCGGCTGCGCGGAAACGGAAAGCGCCAAGCAGAACAAGCCGGCGAGTACAGGGGAGATTTTCGCAAGAGCCATAAACTGCCATTATGCTATACCCCCGCGCGCGCACCAAGCCTGTCTCCACGGTGCAGTGTCCTGTGGGTTTCCTGGAGTGTGGCGGCTCGCCGCCGCGTTTCTAGCCCGGATATCTCACCAGCATAGAAAAAATGTGCTGATTGAAATAGAAAAAGGCCGCTTTTTCGGGCATAACTGCGTTGTCGAGACGTAGTGAATGTCCGAACAGAGGCGGCCTTTTCATGACAGAGTGTACCCAGTC
>JBGPJC010000051.1:0-27774 GCA_041485165.1 Terriglobia bacterium
CGAATTCGTGCAGACCTGCTTCGCACACAAACGCAAGACGCTGCTCAACAATCTGCTGGCGATAACTTCGCGATCACAAGCGGAGAACTGGCTCGCGGCGGCGGGCCTGCGCCGCGACGCGCGCGCCGAGCAGCTCACCATCGAGCAATTCGCTGCTCTGTACCGGTTTGCGGAAGGACCCGGCGAATAGGGCGAGCGTTCGCGGGCGAAAGCGATAAGCTTACGCGGCGCCGGAGGGCAGTTCACCGATGACGGTAGCCAGGCGGTCTGGATAGTCGGTCATGATTCCTTCCACGCCGGCAGCGATCAAAGCGCGCATGTGTTCCGGCTCGTTGATCGTCCAAGTGACCACCTGCAGGCCGTGAGCGTGAGCCCGCGCCACCAGCTCGGGGGTCACGCGGTCGCCCCGCGGCGCTAGTTGGCGCGCGCCGATTTTCACCGCGCGCTCGATGGAATCCACTTTACTATCCTCGAAGAGAAGGCCAGTCATGAGCACGCGGTCGAGCTGGTGGACCACTTCCAACGCGCGCGCCTCGAAGGAGAGCACCACCACTCCGTGCGCTTCGCGGCGCTCGTGCAGCGCCGCAGCCAGGGCGCGCTCAATTCCGTAGCCCGAGCCTCCCTTGATCTCCAGGTAGAGGCTCAAGTCAGCCTGGCCGGACAGCTCGAGGATTTCTTCCAGGGTGGGAATCGTCTGGCCGGCAAATTCGGGAGAGAACCAGCTTCCCGCGTCCAGCTGGCGCAGTTCCTCGAGCGTGTGCTCGATGACCAGGCCGCTCCCGTTGCAGGTGCGGCCGAGCGTATCGTCGTGGATGGCCACGATGTGGCCGTCACGGGAGAGGTGCAGGTCGGTTTCGATGAACTGCGCACCCAATTCCACGGCGCGGCGGAAAGCCGCCATGGTGTTTTCCGGCGCACAAGCCGACGCGCCACGATGCGCAATCACCCAGGGTGCAGGCATACCGGCCCGCTATCGTAACAGAGACCCCGGCCCTGACGCTCTACCCGGTGCGGAGAAAGCACGGAGGATTGGTTTTCCCGGCAAGCTGTGTTAGGAAGTGGGCGCAAGTCATACCACCTGAAAAATTGGCTTCGCCAAGGCAGGCCGATGAAAGAAAGCGCGATTGTGACCCAGTTTCTCGGCGCGGCCAGCCGCCGCGCTGAATATCCCGCCCTGGTTTTTGGCGGCGAAGCCATTGGATATGGCGAGCTCGAGCGCCTTGCCGCGGGCGTAGCCACCTATCTGTTGCGAGACCCGGGACGCGAGGTCGTCGGCCTCTTCCTCCCGGTTGTGCCGGAGTTCTCGTGGAATTTTCTGGGGGCACTCTGGGCGGGCAGGACCGTGGCCGTGCTGCCGACCATGGCTCCCGCACCTCTGCTGCGGATGATGGCGGCGGAGGCCGGTCTGGACCGCGTGCTCACCAACGCGGAGCTCGCGCCGCGCGTTGTCGAAGCAGGGCTCCTTCCGGAAGTGGTCGAGAGTTGCCTACCGACCGGCGCAACCGCGCCTCCGCTCGCTGCGCGCGCGCTCGAAGAGGCGGTGCTGCTCTACACTTCGGTAACCACCGGGCGTCCCAAGGCCGTGGCCCTGAGCGAGGAGAACCTCCTGGCCAACATCGAAGGCTGCCGCATCGCTGGAGACTTCACCGCCGACGATGTGATGCAGGCCATCCTCCCGCTTTTCCATGCCTTTGGTCTGACGGTAACGCTCCTTCTGCCACTCTCGCTGGGAGGCACCGTGGTGCTCGAGGAGCGCTTTGTCCCACGCACCGTGTTGCAGGACATCGAAGCCAACCGTGTGACTGCGCTCATCGCCGTGCCCAGCCAGTATCGTCTGATCGCCAAGGAGACCGCCCCAACCGATGTCAGCTCGCTGCGGCTGTGCATCGCTGGAGCGGAGCGGCTGTCTGATCAAGTCACCAACGATTTCGAGAAGCGCTTCAAGAAAATACTTTTCCAGGGCTATGGCGCCACCGAGGCATCCCCGGTGATCTCCTTCAACGGACCGGGCGCGAATCGCCCCGGAAGCGTCGGCAAGCCACTCCCCAATGTGCGCGTCACCATCCGCGAGGAGGGACGCGAGCTGGCCAAAGGGGAACACGGCGAAGTATGCGCCGAAGGGCCAAGCATCATGCTGGGCTACTTCCACCAACCCGAAGCCACCAGCCAGAAAATTTCCGGAGGCATGCTCCACACCGGTGACCGTGGATGGCGGGACCCCGACGGCTACCTGCATCTGGCCGGGCGAGTGGACGAAATGCTCAAGGTGGCGGGAGAAAAGATTTATCCCTCCGAGGTAGAGAGAGCGATGGAACAGATCGAGGGAGTGGAACAGGCCGTGGTCATGGGCATGCCCGATGCGGCGCGCGGCGTGTCACTGGTGGCGTTTGTCGAGCCGCAACCGGGCAGCATTCTCACCGAAGCCAGTGTGCGGGCAGGATGCCGGGAGCGGCTGGAAGCGGGGAAAATCCCGCGGAGTATCCTGGTGGTGGAACAAATGCCGCGCACGGCGACAGGAAAGTTAGACAAGCGCAATCTGCTGGAGCGAGCCACAGAAAGCGCAAAGTAGTCAGGCATTGGACAGGGGGCGGGAAGGCGGCGGAATGTCGCCGCATTCAAAGGCCTTCGGGCTGCCAGTCCAAAACACTGGCGCTGCGATTGCTACCCCTCTTGCGTGATTCGATTTCAACGCGGACTGCTTCCCCGGTACACTAAACGCGCTGATCTCGAACCCGCAAACCATGCCGCGCCACTCACTGGTCGAATTCCTGCGCGATGTCGAGAGCCACGGCTCGGGCGTAGCCTACGCGCACCGCCGTGGCTATCGCACCGAGCGCTGGAGCTACCGCCGCGTCGCGGCGTCGGCGCGACAATTTGCCAGGGAATTGGAAGCTCGCGGCCTCCGCCCGGGCGATCGCGTCCTGCTCTGGGGCGAGAACTGCGCCGAGTGGGTGGTTGCATTCCTCGGCTGTGTCCTGCGAGGCGCTGTGGTGGTGCCGATGGACCGCATCGCCGCACGCGAATTTGCGCAGCGCGTGGCGCGCGAAGTGGAGGCGAAGCTTATTGTCGCCTCGCGCGACCTCGCCTCATCTTTGTCCCTTCCCTCCTCTACTTCCTCTGCCTCCTCTACTCCCCTTCTCATCCTCGAAGACCTCGCCGCGACCCTCGCTCGCCACTCCGCCGCCGCGTATGATTCGCCTCCTCTCTCCCGCAGCGACATGCTGCAAATCGTCTTCACTTCGGGCACGACCGCCGACCCCAAAGGCGTGGTAATCACCCACGGCAACCTGCTGGCCAACCTCGAGCCGCTGGAGCGGGAGATGGCCCCGTACCTGAAGTACGAGCGCATCTTCCATCCCCTGCGCTTCCTGAATCTGCTGCCATTGAGCCACGTCTTCGGCCAGTTCCTGGGCATCTTCGTGCCGCCGCTGCTGGGCGGGACAGTCTTCTTCCACGACACGCTCAACCCCTCGGAAGTGATTCGTCTGATCAAGAAGGAGCGCATCTCCGTGCTGGTGGCTGTGCCGCGGATGCTCGAATCGCTGCGCGCGAAAATCGAGCGGGATGCCGATGGCGCGGGAAAGCTCGCCGAATTCCGCAAGGCATTCGAGCAGGCCGCAAGGGACTCACACTTCGCCTGGCGCTGGTGGCGATTCCGCAAAATCCACAACCAGTTCGGGTGGAAATTCTGGGCGTTCATCTCCGGCGGCGCGGCGCTGGACGCGGCGACGGAAGAATTCTGGCGCCGGCTCTCCTTCGTGGTCATCCAGGGCTACGGCCTGACCGAAACCACCTCGCTGGTCAGCGTCAATCATCCCTTCCGGCTCAGTAAAGGTTCGATCGGCAAAGTGCTCCCCGGGCGCGAAGTGCGCCTGGGCGAAGGCGGCGAAATCCTGGTGCGCGGTGAAAACATCTCCAGCGGTTACTGGCAGGGCGGGCAGTTCCGTCCGGCCACCGGCGATGAGGGCTGGCTGCATACCGGTGACGTCGGTTCGCTGGACGCGGAAGGCCATCTCTACTTCAAAGGGCGGCAGAAGAACGTCATCGTCACGCCGGAGGGGATGAAGGTCTATCCGGAAGATCTCGAAGCCGCGCTGCGACAGCAGGCCGAAGTGCGCGATGCCGTGGTGGTGCCGCTCGAGCGCGAGGGCAACGCCGAGGCTTGCGCCGTCCTCCTGCTGCGCGATGCCGCCGACCCCGCCGCGGTGGTCAAACGCGCGAATGAATCGCTGGGCGAGCACCAGCGCATGCGCCACTGGTTCGTGTGGCCGGAGGAGGATTTCCCGCGGACCTCGACATTCAAGCCGCGCAGCAACGTGATCCTCGAGCGCATCGCGGCAGCACGCCGCTCAGGGAGCGCCGCGGCCGGCGCGACCGGCCCGCTGGCCGAGCTGATCGCCCAGGTGACCGGGCGCGCGCCGGAAAAGCTGCGCCCCGATGCCGCGCTGGCCGAAGACCTGAACCTGAACTCGCTCGAGCGCATCGAGCTATTGAGCGCGATCGAAGACCGCTTCCAGGTGGACCTGAACGAAACGCAGTTCACCGCCGCAGCCACGGTCGGCCAGCTGGAGACGCTGCTGCGCGAGCCACCCGCGGCGCGCGCGGGGTTCGTCTACCCGCGTTGGACGCAGCAGGGCTGGCAGCGGGCCATTCGCGTGGCGCTGTACTACCTGTTTATCTGGCCGGCGACGCACCTGCTGGCCCATCCGCGGGTGCGCGGGCGCGAGCACCTGCACGGTTTGTCCAGCCCGGCGCTGATCGTCTCCAACCACATCACCGAAGTGGATATCGGCTTCGTCCTCGCCGCGCTGCCGCCGCGTTTCCGCCACCGGCTGGCCACGGCGATGATCGGCGAACGGCTGCGCGATATGCGCAATCCCCCGGCGGAAATGAATTTCTTCGCGCGTTGGCTCAATCGCCTGAACTATTTCCTGGTGGTGGCGCTGTTCAACGTTTTCCCGCTGCCCCAGGTGACCGGTTTCCGGGAAAGTTTCGCCTTCGCGGGAGAAACCGCCGACCGCGGCTACAGCGTTCTGGTCTTCCCCGAAGGACGCCGCACGCCGGACGGAAAATTGTCCGAGTTCCGCGCCGGCATCGGCGTCCTGGCAAAGCGGCTCAACCTGCCGATCATTCCGGTGCGCATTGACGGCTTGTATGAATTGAAAATTGCGCATCGCCGGTTTGCCCGGCCGGGGGCGGTGCGCGTCAGCATCGGGGAGCCGGTGCGCTTCCCTGCCGAGACGCCGCCGGAAGCAATCACCCGGTCGCTCGAGGAGCGCATCGTGGCGCTCGAATACCCGGCCTAGCGTTGAAGCACGCCGTCTGGTCCGTTGCCCACGGGTCGCGGCGAGATTGCCGTCCAGCGGTCTGCTTGACTTTCGCTTTTTATTCTCCTATAGTTGCAGCCGGGTAGAGTAACGGGAGCCCGGCGCAGGGCGGCCCCATTGTCCGAGTGACTCTCCAAGGTCATCCTGCGCCGGGCGAAAAAAACGCCGGCACGATGGCTCCCGCCGCTCTTCCCCTTTATCCCCAGGTCGCCTGAGGCGACCGAGGGAACCCGTTCTCCCCGCCCAGGATCTTTATGGAAAACCGCAGGCCAGAGATTGTCCACGTGGACGTGGACGCTTTTTTCGCGTCCGTCGAGCAGGTGCTCAACCCCGCGCTGCGCGGCAAGCCGGTGCTGGTGGGCCGCGGCGTGGTGGCCTCAGCCAGCTACGAGGCCAAGGCGCGAGGCGTGCGCACGGCCATGACTATCCGCGAAGCGCGGCGGCGGTGTCCTGAAGCCGTTCTGGTCCCCGGACAATACGAACACTACGCCGACTACGCCGCGCGCGTGCGAAGCCTGCTGCTGGATTTCACCCCAGCAGTGGAGACCGCGGCGCTGGACGATTTCTACCTGGATTTTTCCGGCACGGCGCGGCTCTATCCCGACTTTGCCGGCACGCTGCGGCGCGTGCAGGAGCGCGTCTTCGACCGCACTGGCCTGGGCGTTTCGGTGGGCGCAGCAACGTCGAAGCTGGTGGCCGCGGTGGCCTCGCGGCTCAAGCGCCCGCGCGGATTCTTGATCGTGCCGGCGGGATTCGAGGAGGATTTCCTCGCGCCGCTGGACATCGAAAAGCTGCACGGCATCGGCCCGGCGCACGCCGCGACGCTGCGCGAGCGCGGCATCGAGACCATCGGGGCGCTGCGCGCGGTGCCGCTGGCGGCGTTGGTGGCGGCGTTCGGCGAAGTGGTGGGCGGCCAGCTCTGCGAGCGCGCGCGGGGCCTGGACCCGCGTCCGGTCACCGCGCCCGCCGAGCCCAAGTCCATCTCCCGCGAAACCACCATCGAGGGCGGCACGATTGATCTCGAGTTCCTCGACGCGCTGCTCGAATACCTCGCAGAGCGCATCGGCAAGACGCTGCGCGCCGGCAACCGCCGCGCGCGCACGCTGGCGCTCAAGCTGCGCTACACCGATTTTTTCTCCGCGGCGCGCGCGGTGCGCCTGGTGCCGCCGGCCAACGACGAAAAGGCGTTGCTCGCCGCGGCGCGGGAGCTGCGCGTCGCGCTCTATACGCGGCGCGTGGCGGTGCGGTTCGTGGGCCTCAGTGTCACCAGCCTGGAGCCCGACCGGCGGCAGAACGAGCTGTTCGATGTCACCTCCAACCGCCGCTGGTACCTGAACCAGGGCCTGGACGGCGTGCGCGAACGCTACGGCTGGAACGCGGTGTTCTACGGCAAGGGGCTCGAGCTGCGCGAGCATTACGCCACCAAGGAGAACGGCCTGGTACTTTCGACGCCGTGCTTGTCACGGTAGCAGGGAGGCGGCATTGCCGCATCCCGTAGCGCCGGCGTCTCGCCGGCCTGGGGCGAGCTACAGCTAGACTCCCTGGAACCCCTGACTGTTGATTATCAATTTGGCTTGCTCATGTTTATCCACCTCCACTGTCACAGCCACTATTCGTTCCTGAGAGCGGTGCCGTCGCCGCAGGAGTTGGTTGCCGCGGCGGCGGCGCTTGCGATGCCGGCGGTGGCGCTGACGGACACCAACGGCCTCTACGCTGCCGTGCCGTTTTATCAGGCGGCGCGCACAGCCGGCGTCAAGCCAATCATCGGCACGGTGCTGGATGTGGAGCTCGAAAATCGAAATTCGAAAATCGAAACTCGAAAATCGCAAGGTGATAATCCCCACTCCAGCAGCGCAGAGGGAGCGAATTTCGAGTTTCGAGTTTCGAGTTTCGATTCCCTGCTCCTGCTGGCGACGAATCACACCGGCTACAGCAATCTGTGCCGACTGGTGACGCGGCGGCACCTCGAAGAAAAGCCTGTCACGGTCGAGACGCTGAATGAGCATCGCGAAGGATTGATCGCGCTGTATGCGCCGGGGCAGGCCGGGGATCGTAGGGGCATCCCGCAATTGCGGGACCGTGCCCGTACGAGCGAGGATGAGCACGTCGCACGGTTGAAAGATATTTTTGGTGCAGCGCTATACCTGGAGGCGTGGCATTCCGCGGTGGGACAGGCAATACAGCCTGTCCCGACTGATACCCGGCACCCGTCGGCCGGGACAGGCAGGAATGCCTGTCCCACCACAAACAGCCCAGCCAATAGTGGCTGTGCAACCGGCAACCTGCGCGAGGCAGTGCGCCTGGGCGGACAATTCGGCGTGCCGCTGGTGGCGACGAACAACGTCCACTTCCTGCGCCGCGAGGAGCACCTGCACCACCGCGTGCTCAACGCCATCCGCACCGGCACGCTGTTGACCCAGGTGGCGCCGCCGGAAATCACCTGCGCCGATGCCTACTTCAAATCCGGCGCGGAGATGCGTCTGGAATTTTCCGACTTCCCCGAGGCGCTGGCGGTGACGGCAGAGATCGCCGAGCGCTGCGCGCTGGAGCTTGACCTCGGCACGCTGATCCTGCCGGAATTCCCCGTCCCCGAGGGCGAAACGCCGTTCTCTTATCTCTGGAAGCTGTGCTTCGAGGGCGCGCGGCAGCGTTACAAGCCACTGCGGCCGGAGGTGCTGGCGCGGCTGACGCGCGAGCTGGAAGTGATCCACCGGCTAAAGCTGGCGCCTTTCTTCCTGCTGGTGTGGGACATCGCGGAAGAAGCGCGGCGGCTGGGCATCCCCGCAGTGGCGCGCGGCTCGGCGGCCAGCTCGATCGTCACCTACTGCCTGGGCATCTCGCGCGTCTGCCCGCTGCGCTGGGGCCTCTACTTCGAGCGGTTCATGAACGAAGAGCGCGGCGACTGCCCGGACATCGACCTGGACATCTGCGGGGCGCGGCGCGACGAGTTGCTGGACTACGTCTACCGGCGCTGGGGGCGCGAGCACGTGGCCATGATTTCGAGCTTTGTCACCCTGCAGGCGCGCATGGCCGTGCGCGAGGTGGCCAAAGTATTTGGCCTGGCCCCCGGCGAGGTGAACCACTTCACGCGCCGCCTGCCGCACCGCCCGGTGAAAGAAATCCGCGAGGCCATCCGCACACTGCCGGAATGCCGCGCGCTGCCGGCGAACGAAGAGCCATGGAAAACAATTCTCGCTGTGGCCGAGCGGCTGGACAGTTTTCCGCGGCACCTGGGGATTCATCCCTGCGGCACGGTGATTGCCGCGCGCCCGCTGACCGAACTGGTGCCGCTGGAGGTGGCCACCAAGGGCATCGTGGTCACGCAGTACGACATGAACCCGATCGAGGCGCTGGGGCTGATCAAAATGGACCTGCTCGGCCAGCGCGGGCTGACCGCGGTGTCGCTGGCGCTGGACAACATCGAACGGGCCACCGGCGCGCGGCCGGACTTCGAGGCCATTTCCGAAGATGACCCCGCCACGCGGGAGATGATGTCGCAGGGCCGCACCATGGGCATTTTTCAGATTGAATCGCCGGGGATGCGCGGCCTGCTGCGCACCATGCACGCCACCACGGTTGAGGAGGTGTGCCTGGCGCTGGCGCTGATCCGTCCCGGCGCGTCGGAATACGGCTCGAAGGAAACTTTCTTGCGCCGGCTGCGCAAACAAGAGCCGGTGCGCTACCCGCACCCGCGGCTGGAGCCCATCCTGCGCGATTCGCTGGGCGTGTGCATCTACCAGGAGCAGGTGATGCAGATCGCGCAAGCGGCCGGCGGGCTGACCCTGGCTGAAGCCGACCTGGTCCGCCGCGCCAAAGCCAAATGGAAAGACGCGCGCGAGCGCGAACGCCTGCGCGCGAAATTCCTGAAAGCCGCGGAGCACCTGGGCCTCGATGGCGCGCGGCGCGAGGAAACCTGGGGTATGGTGGAGAAATTCGCCGGCTACGGCTTTTGCAAGGCGCACGCCGCGACCTATGCGGAGATTTCCTGGCGCATCGCCTGGCTCAAGGCGCATCACCCGGCCGAATACCTGGCGGCGATGTGCAGCGCCGGCGCTGGTTTCTACCACGTCTCGGCGTACGTCGAGGAGGCCAAGCGCACCTGCGGCGGCGGGCCAGCGGGCATCGAGGTGCGGCTGCCGTCGGTGAACCACTCACGCCTGGAATATTCCACCGAGGCCGCAGTGGCGAGCCACTCCGGGCGGGCCATGCGCATCGGGCTGCTGCAGGTGCGCGGGCTGCGCGCGGAAACCATCACCACGATCCTGCGCGAGCGCGAAGAGCGCGGCGCGTTCCGTTCGCTTGAGGATTTCCTGCGGCGCGTGCCGGTCGAGCGCGACGAGATCGAGACACTGCTCAAGTGCGGGGCATTTGACGAGGTGGAAGACAAGGCGGGGCAGCGGCGGACTCGCCCGGCGCTGCTCTGGCAGCTCAGCCTGCTGGGCCGGAAACCTCACAATGACAGTGGCGCTGCGGGCGATTCCCTGCTCTTCCCCGATGCCGCGCTCCTTCCAGCCACGCTGGAGAGCATCGCGCCGGAACCGTTTCCGCTCACCGACTACACCCCTGAGCAGCGCCTGCGCTACGAGCAGGAGCTGCTGGAAGTCTGCGCCAGCGGGCACCCGCTCGACCTGGTGTCGCGGAACGGCGAAGCATGGAGCAGCGAGCTGGGACGCTATCGCGGGCGCCGCGTCACGCTGCTCGGCTGGCTGATTACCTTCCGCCACGTCGGCACCAAGGACTACCGCAACATGATGTTCGCCACCTTCGAGGACCAGCGCGGCATCTACGAGGCCGTGCTCTTCCCCGAAGCCTACGAACGCTACGGCGGGCTGGTATTCGAGACGCGCACCATGCGCGTCACCGGACGCGTAGAACAAGAGGGACAGATCAATTGCGAAAAGCTCGAAGCAGTTCGCCCCTAGCAATAATGGTTCAGAGAGAACTCAAAATCTCTTCCCTGCGGACGCCTTTATGGTTAGCAATGGCACGCAGGATGGCGTTCAAGGTTCCGACCCTGAGAGGATTGTGGGCGGGCACCACGATACGATGGCGGGAAGGATGATCGGTCTCCAGAACAACGTAGCTGCCGACCTGATTGACTTTCACGTAGCCCCAGTCGCGACAAAGACAGGCAATGAGGTCAGCACCCCTGATGTCGCGCGGCAACTTCACGGCAACGCAAGCATTTCGTCTCGCACCAGACGGAGCCGGATTCGCTGCGGCACAGGCCGGTCGAAGTAAAAGGCCGTCACCGCCTCCTTCACGTTGGCGCGAAGTTCATCCCAGGAGTGACCCTGCGTGAAGATACTCTCGGTAAGGCACTCGGCAGAGTAGCCTCCATCGCCATCCTCGGACACCTCGAAGATGAGTTCGCTCATAAATGTCATCTAACCACACCCGCACTAGACAGCGCAATCCAAGCGTTCCCAGAACCTACCCGGGCGGTGAGTGGGGATGAGTTCTTCAGGCGCGCTCTAAAACTTGGTCAATTCGGTGAAGTGGAAGTCGCGGACTTTCATGGCCGGGACGACCATCTCGAAGGATTCCTCGCCCGCGGCACGGACGGATTCGCCGAGCGTTTCCACGTTGGAGAGCAGCTCGATCATGCCCTGGTTGAACCGGAAATTGCGGATGCCGCCAACGATGCGCCCGCCCTCGACCAGGAACGTGCCATCGCGGGTCATCCCGGTGAGGACTTTTTCGTAAGGGTCTACTTCGCGGACGTACCACACGCGCGTCACCAGGATTCCACGGTCGGTGGAGGCGATCATCTGTTCGAGCGAGGCCTTGCCGCCCTCCAGCACCAGGTTCATCGGCGCCTCGCCATACTCGTTGGGCAGGGCAAAGCCGTGGCCGGTGGGTTTGGCCTTCATCTTTTTCGCCGTGCCCCGCGAGTAGACCAGATTCTTGGCTACGCCGCCGGCGACCAGCCGGACTTTCTGCCGAGGATGGCCTTCGCCATCGAACGGGGCGCCGGTCTGCAGCGGATGGTAAACGTCATCCCACAAGTGAATGTTTTTGCCAAAAACCTGCTTGCCCATACGTTCGTTAAGGCAAGAACGGCGGTCAAGGACGGCAGTGGCCGCAAAGTCGTAGAAAAGGAAGCCGACCAAGTCGAGCACCGCGGCGGGCTCGAGGATCACTGTATAGCGACCGGGCTCCAGTTCGCGCGGCGCATGGGAGAGCGCGGCCTTGCGCGCGGCGCTCTCGGCGAGTGCGGCCGGATCGAGCGCGGAGATGTCCGGTGCATTGGCCTTGGCCCAGCCCGAGGAATCGCCGCCCATCATGGTGACGGAAAATTCCGCGCGCGTTTGCCGGTGCGCTGCAAACAATCCTTTGGAGTTGGCGAGCGCGGTCTGCATCGCGCCAGTGGCAAAAATCCCCGCAGAGGTCTGACCGGCCTTCTGCGCCGCTTCGCAGACAGCGGCGACGATACCGGCGCGCTCCTCCGGTGTGGCCCCCGCGGTGGCCTGGAAGTAGCGAATGACACTCAAATACTTCAGCGGCCCGGGCATGGGCAACAGCTCCGGATTCTTGGGCTGGCAGCGGGCCAGCCGTGAGGAGGCGGCCACGGCCCGGCGCAGCGATTCGTCGTCGGTCTTGTTCGTCGTGGCGCGGGCGGTGCGGCCATCAAATACAGTTCGCACCGATATGGTCAGGAATTCCTCGGCGACATTCTGATGAATGGTGTTGTTGGCGAAGCGCGTCAGGGCATCCGCCCCGCAATCAACGGCCACTTCAGTTTCATCGGCCTCGCTCAGCGCGAAGATACGCTCAGCGATGCGGTGCAGCTCGGCCGGGGAGAGCAGGCGTTCTGCGGCGGCGTCCGCGCTCGATGGGCGTTTCTTGGCGTGTGCTTTCATTTGGAGAAGGCCACCCCGACGCGAACGTTGCGGAAGCGGGCGGGCGAGGCGCCGTGGCCGGTGCCCATCACCTGCTGCGGCTGTCCCTTGCCGCAGTTGGGTGTGCCCCACAAGTTCCATTCATCCGCGCCGCAAATGGCGTCGCACGAGTTCCAGAACTCCGTGGTGATCCCGCTGTAGCTGGGGTTTTTCAGCATGCGCACTTTGCGGCCGCCTTTGATCTCCCAGGCGATTTCGGTGGAAAACTGGAAATGGTAGCGGCGGTCGTCGATGGACCAGGAGCGGTTGGTCTCCATCCAGATGCCGTCATCGGTGTCGGCGATGAGGTCCTCGGAGCGCCAGTTACCCGGCAGCAAGCTGACGTTGGTCATGCGGATCATCGGCAGGCGATTCCAGGATTCCGCGCGCATGGTGCCGCCCGAGCGCGGCGCGCCGATCACCGGCGCGGTCTCGCGGCTGCTGAGATAGCCGGTGAACAGGCCAGCGCTGATGATGGGAGTGCACTGCGCGGGAACGCCTTCGTCATCGTAACCGAAAGTGCCCAGGCCCGCGCCGTGCTCGAGGCGTGCGTCGGCAACCACATTGACGATGTCCGACGCGTAGCGCAGCGAGCCCAGCTTTTCGAGGGTGAGGAAACTCATTCCCGCGAAATTCGCCTCCATGCCCAGGACGCGGTCGAGTTCGATGGGGTGGCCGACCGATTCGTGGATTTGCAGGCCAAGTTGACTGCCATCGAGCAGGATGGTGCACACACCTTCCGGGCACTGCGCGGCGCCGTGCAGGGCCACCGCCTCTTCGCCGACGCGGCGCGCATGGCCGGGCAGGTCCATGGCCTCGATCAGCTCGTAGCCTTGCAGCATGTGCTGGCCGCCGAAGCTGTTGGGGTAGGAACGCTTTTGGATTTCGTCTTTGGCAAAGCTGTTGGCGCAGATACCGGCGCCGGACTGCATCTTGACCTGATGAATGTTGGCACCGGCGGTGGAAACGAAGATCTGCTCGATGCGGCGAAAGGTCATGGACGATTCCGCCAGGGTGACGCCCTTTACGGCGCGCATCTCCGCATCGGCGGCAAGCAGCACGGCGATCTGGCGCTCGACCGGAATGCGGAAAGGATCTTTGACGAAGGGATTCTGCCAGGTGTCCTGGTGCGCCTCCTCGGGCGCGAGGGCGACATCGCCGCGCTTGGCGAGCGCAGAGGCTCTGGCGATGGAAACAGCTTGCGCTGCGCAGGCCTGAACACCCTCGCGAGTCAGGCGGTCGGTGGCCGCAAAGCCCCAGGCGCCGTCGGCGATCACGCGGATGCCGATGCCGAGCGATTCGGATTCGTTGAGCGTGCCGACCTGGCCGTTCTTCGCGGAAAGGTCGCGCTGGCGGATGTCCACCACGCGGGCGTCGGCGTAAGAAGCGCCGCGGCGGCGGACGGTGTCGAGTGCCGAGTTGGCGAGGTCGAGCATCGAGCCGGTGGAAGACCAGACATCTTACCGCAGGGAGGCGGAGAAAGCAGAGAAGACGAACCACCGAGGCACAGAGAAAAGAAAGAGGGCGGCTTGGTGGCCGCCCTGGTGTGACGCGAGTTTCGATTTTCGCTTTTCGAGTTTCGGATTTCGCTACGTTCCTTCGTCCCACGACGCGAGGTACTGCTCCTGCTCCGGCGTGAGCTTGTCAATCTGCACGCCCATGGCATCGAGCTTCAGGCGCGCGATCTGGCGATCGAGCGCTTCGGGCACAGGATACACTTTCTTCTCGAGCGACTTGCCGTTCTGGAGCAAGTATTCCGCGGAGAGTGCCTGATTGGCAAAGCTCATATCCATCACCGCCGCCGGATGTCCTTCCGCAGTGGCCAGGTTCACCAGCCGGCCTTCCCCAAGCAAGTAGAGCTTGCGGCCGTCCTTGAGCGAATATTCGTCCACCAGCGGGCGCGACTCGCGCTTGGAGGTGGAGAGCTTCTCCAGCGCGGGGATGTCAATCTCCACGTTGAAGTGGCCGGAGTTGCACAGCACCGCCCCGTCCTTCATTGCCGTGAAGTGCTCGGCGGCCAGCACGCTCTTGTTTCCGGTGACCGTGACGAAGATGTCGCCGACCTTGGCAGCCTCACGCATGGGCATTACGCGGTATCCATCCATGGTGGCTTCGATCGAACGGATGGGGTCAACCTCGGTGACGATCACGTCCGCGCCGTGACCCTTGGCGCGCATCGCCACGCCGCGGCCGCACCAGCCGTAACCCGCCACCACCAGTTTCAACCCAGCGAGCAGCAGGTTGGTGGCACGGATAATGCCGTCCAGGGTGGACTGCCCGGTGCCGTAACGGTTGTCGAACAAGTGCTTGGTCAGCGCGTCGTTGACGGCGATGACCGGAAACTGGAGCGTTCCGTCCTTGGCCATGGCGCGCAAACGGATCACGCCGGTGGTGGTCTCCTCGGTGCTGCCGATGACGTGGGGGATCAGGTCCTTGCGCTTAGTGACCAGGGTGGTAACCAGGTCCGCGCCATCGTCCATAGTGATCTGCGGCTTGTGGTCCAGCGCCGAGGCGATGTGCGCGTAATACGTATCGTTGTCCTCGCCTTTGATGGCGTAGGTGGGAATGCCGTAATCCTTGACCAGCGAAGCGGCCACCTCGTCCTGGGTGGAGAGCGGGTTCGAGCCGCACAGCACCACGTCCGCGCCGCCGTCACGCAGTGTGATGGCCAGGTTGGCGGTCTCGCTGGTGACGTGCAGGCAAGCGGAGATACGGATACCCTTCAGCGGCTGTTCCTTTATGAAACGCTTGCGGATGGACTGCAGGACGGGCATCTGCTGGTTGGCCCATTCGATCTTGCGTTTGCCTTTTTCGGCCAGGCCGAGGTCTTTGACATCGCCCACGATGCGATCAACAGTAGACACAATGAAGCTCCTTGCTGGGATTTGACTGGTCGAATCGTGCTTAGCGGGGCGCGGCGACTTCTGCGCTCCGTATTCCCGCTTCCTTGCGCAGGAGCTCGGCCTTGTCGACGTGCTCCCACGTGAAGCCGGGCTCATTCCGCCCGAAGTGGCCGTAGGCCGCGGTGGACTGATAAATGGGCCGGCGCAGGTCAAGGGATTCGATGATCCCCTTCGGGTTCAGCTTGAAAACGGCGCGGATCAGGTCGGTGATCTGCTCATCGGAAATCGTGCCGGTGCCGAAGGTGTCTGCCATAACCGAGACCGGCTCGGCAACGCCGATGGCGTAGGCCAGTTGTACTTCCACCTTCGTCGCCAGACCCGCGGCGACAATGTTTTTGGCGATGTAGCGCGCCATATAGCAGGCCGAGCGGTCCACCTTGGTGGGATCTTTGCCGCTGAAGGCGCCGCCGCCGTGGCGGCTGTAGCCGCCGTAGGAATCCACGATGATTTTGCGGCCGGTCAAGCCGGCATCGCCCATCGGCCCGCCGGTGACGAATCGCCCGGTGGGGTTGATGTGGAACTTGGTGTTCTTGTCCAGCATGGCGGCGGGAATTACCGGGCGAATGACATGATCGAGGACAGTCTGGTGCAATTCGTCGTTGGAAACTTTATCGCTGTGCTGCGTCGAGACTACCACGCAATCCACGCGCACCGGACGGTCACCTACATACTCGATGGTCACCTGGGACTTGCCATCAGGGCGAAGGAAATCCGCCCGGCCGCTCTTGCGGACTTCCGCGAGGCGGCGGCAAAGCTTGTGGGCCAGGATGATGGGCAAAGGCATCAGCTCTTCGGTCTCGTCGCAGGCAAAGCCGAACATCAAGCCCTGGTCCCCGGCACCGCCGGTGTCCACACCCTGGCCGATGTCCCGCGATTGCGGCTTTACAGCGGAGATGACCCCGCAGGTGTCGGCATCGAAGCCATACTTGCCTCTGGTGTAGCCGATCCTGCGGATCACGTCGCGGGCAATCTGCTCGTAGTTCAGGTGAACCTGGGCCTCTTTGTTGGCGGTGATTTCTCCGGCGATTACCACCAGGCCGGTGGTCAGCAAGGTCTCACAGGCCACGCGCCCCATCGGGTCGTGCGTCATCACCGTATCCAGGACGGCGTCGGAAATCTGGTCGGCAATTTTGTCGGGGTGGCCCTCGGTGACAGACTCCGAGGTGAATAGGAACCTATGGTTGTTCGATCTCAAAATACATTCCTCCGGCCGATTCAAAAGCAATTCGAGGACCTTATTATTTTCGCGCGCAAGGCGAGGCGAATTTCCACCGTAGCATAGCGATGCAGGGGTGTCAACGCGTTCAACCCAAGTGGGTTACAACGCGTTTGAATGGCTCAAATCGTGGGCTGAATGGAGCATCCGGATACTCCGCAATCCGCGTGGCGAGACCCCTCGCCCCTCAAAGTGCGCAAATCCTTTCGCTTTTTTCGCTTCAGGGAAGATAGCGGAATAGGTGCGTCTGCCAGTTGGTGAGCCGGCCCTTCCGAGTGTGGTGAACTAGACCTCAGTGTCTTCCGCAACCGTGGCAGTGGCAAAGCCGGTGCGCCGGGCGAGCAAATAGGAGCGAATGAACTCGTCAATGTCGCCCTCGAGGACGCGGTTGACGTCGCCCACTTCGAGTTTGGTGCGATGGTCCTTGATCATCTGGTAGGGATGGAGAACATAGGAGCGGACCTGGCTGCCAAAACTTATGTCCAGCTTCTGCGCATCGAGCTTATCGGTCTCCGCCTTCCGCTTGGCGAGCTCATAATCATAGAGGCGCGAGCGGAGAATCTTCATGGCCAGCTCGCGGTTCTTGTGCTGGCTGCGCTCGTTCTGGCACTGCACCACGATGCCGCTGGATAAGTGGGTAAAACGCACCGCGGATTCCACTTTATTCACGTTCTGCCCGCCGTGGCCGCCCGCGCGGAAAGTGTCAATTCGCAAATCCTCCGGCTTGATGACAATCTCGATCTGGTCGTCAACTTCCGGGATCACCGAGACGGAAGCGAACGAAGTGTGCCGCCGGGAATTCTGGTCGAACGGAGAGATGCGCACCAGGCGGTGGACGCCATTTTCTCCGGCCAGCAATCCGTAAGCGTTTTCCCCCTCCAGGCGCGCGGTGGCCGACTTGAGGCCGGCCTCTTCACCCGGGGTCGAATCGATCACCGTGGCGCTGAAGCCGCGGCGCTCCGCCCAGCGAAGATACATGCGCAGGAGCATTTCCGCCCAGTCCTGCGAGTCCACGCCCCCGGCGCCGGGCTTGACGGTGAGGATGGCGTTCAACCGGTCGCTTTCACCGGACAGCAAAGTGGCCGTCTCCAGGGCAGCGACGGCGGAGTCCGCAGCGTCGAGCTCCTTGGAGATCTCCGCGACCAGCTCTTCGCGCGCCTGCGCGCCAGTCTCCTCGTGGGCCAGGTGGAAATAGGCATCCAGGTCGCCGGTCATGCGGAGCAGCTTAGCCTCCGCCTGAACGAGGTCGTCCGCCTGCTTGCGCTCCTGAAGAACTTTCTGCGCTTTTTCCTGGTTGCCCCAAAACTGCGGATCAGCGATCTGCTCTTCGAAGGCGTTCAGTTTTCGACGGGCGCTGGGAGCGTCAAAGATAGCTCCGAATGAGTTCGGTACGCTTCTTGAGTTGTTCGTAGCGGTGTTCCAAGTCTTCCAGGATCATAGTCAGTCCGTCTTCCTTCCGTCGTCCTTAGCTCTTTTTCCGGAGAAACCCGCTCCCGAGCACCGAGGTAACGGCCGCGGCGGCGCACAGCCAGGCAAACCAATCTCCCCAGCGGGCATACAGCGTCAAGTCCTTACGAAACCCGTACGGGGCACGAAAGAGCCCGCGCACCTCCGGAGCGAACCGCGCGGCGACGCGCCCGTAGGGGTCGACGCTCGCAGTGATGCCGGTGTTGGTCGCGCGCAAAAGCCAGCGCCGGTTCTCGGCCGCGCGCACCCGAACCATTTCCAGGTGCTGCTCTCCCCCACCCGAGTTCTGGAGCCAGCCGTCATTAGATATGTTGATCAGCAGCCGCGCCCCATGGACGACAAACTGCCGGACTTCATCGGGATAAACCCCCTCATAGCAGATGAAGACCCCGAACGAGCCGCCGGGCAGATCCCCCACCGCGTAGGATGATCCGGATCGAAAATCACCGACTTCCGCGGTCAGCCTTCCGGCAAAGGTCAGCCAGCGGCGAAGGGGGACATACTCACCAAACGGGACCAGATGAATTTTATCATACGAAAATACTCGGCGCCCGGTGGGGTCCACCAGGATGGCGGTGTTGTACGGCTCTAGGCGCCCGCTAGACGCTCCGGCCGGCAGCTTCCAATCCACCACCCCGGTGAGGACGTGGTTCCCGGCGGTCTGCGCGATACGGCTGAGCAATGTCGCGAACCGCGGGTCCTGCCAGTAGAACGGCGCCGGAGCCTCGGGCCAGATGATCACGCCGGGCCGCGGCTTGGAGGGATCGGCGCTCAACCGCTCGATTTCTCCCAGGTCCGCGGCATGGCGCTGGAACCAATCCGGCGGATACTCCATAGACTGCGGGAAGTTGAGCTGCACCAGTGCGGCGACGCGGTCGGGCGCTTCCTGCGGTACGAACTGATCTCCCACCAGGACGGCGGAGAGCATGATCCCGCCGGCCACTGTGCCCACCACCCAGGGGTGGCGGGGGCGCGCCAGAAAAAGCCAGGCGGCAAATGCGTTGCAACTGGCCACTACGAAGGAGAGGCCGTAAATCCCGGTGAGCGAGGCGAGTTGCAGCAGCCCCAGGTGCCGCGCGCCTGCGTATCCCAGGAGGTTCCAGGGAAAACCATGGAAAGGAAAGTGGGTCTTGGCGAATTCCAGCGCTACCCAGAGGAAGGGAGCGGCGAGACATGCCGTGGTGACCGAAACGCGTCCCAGGCGCGCTAGGCACACGCAAAAAACCGCCGGATAGAGCGAGAGCGTGCCCGCCAGCGCGGCAAACACTCCCGCCGATTCGATCATGTTCAAGTTCCCGTAAGTGCGCATGACCGTATAAATCCACGGCACTCCGATAACATAAAAAGCCGCGCCATGAACGAACCCGAATGTGAACGCGGCACGGTACGAGGCCCCCAGAGAAACAGCCATCAGCATGGCCCCGGAGACCCAGGCGAAGATGGAGAGGGAGTGGGGTGGAAAGCAGAACGCCAGCGCCACACCTGATGCTGCCGCCGCCGTCAACCTCGGTCCGGTACCCATCCGTCAGCGTTTCAGGATGGCCTTGAAGCCTTCGCGCTCGAGGGCAAGCTTGGCTTGTTCGGCCGACTTGGCGTCCGCGTACGGCCCTACCTGCACGCGGAAGAGATTGTCTCCGGAGGGCTTCAATACGAATGAGGGAAAGCCCTTCTCCTGCAGAGCGCTGGCCAGCGCAAGCGCGTCCTGCTCCTTGGTCAGTGCGGCGACCTGCAAAACGATCGCGCCGCGCGGGATCAGCGGTGGGTTGAATCCGCCGGCCTTGCCGGACGGGGCGGTCTTGCCCACCGCGCTCTTAGAAGGAGGCGGCGGAGCGGTAGATGAAGTGCCCGGCTTCTTGGTGCCCGGCTCCTCGATCTTGGCCGGCGGCTGCGTGGTTTTTCCAGGCGGAGTTACGGGCTGCTCAGTGCGCTGCACACCAGTTGCGTCCGGCTGCGAATTGCCCTGGCCAGAGCAAGCGGCAGTCGCTTTGCCGCCCGGTTTCACTCCAATGTTGCTGGCTTCGCACTGCGCGCGGCTCATCCAGTAGCCCAGGATAAAGAAGACGCAGCAAAGGAAGACGATGCCCAGGAACAATCCGACCAGCTGCTTGCTTCCGATCGAGCGCTCTCCCCCGCCACGTTCTCCGTTTCCTCGGGCCATGATCTTGCGTCCCCTTTTCCGTGTCGCGCCAGCCGCTAGTCGCCCTGCCCCGGAAGCTTGTTGGCGGCTTTCTTGGCGGCCTGCTGGTCCAGCGTTTTCGCCCAGAGGCTAATAATATCTACCGGCAGTGGGAACACAACCGTGGTGTTTTTCTCTGCGCCGATCTCGGTAAGGGTCTGGAGATAGCGCAACTGGATGGCGGCGGGTTCGGCCGAGAGAATCGCAGCGGCTTCGGCAAGCTTGCCGGAGGCCTGGAATTCGCCGTCGGCGTGGATGACCTTGGCGCGGCGCTCGCGCTCGGCTTCGGCCTGGCGGGCGATGGCGCGCTGCATGGTTTCGGGGATGTCCACCTGCTTGAGCTCGACCTTGGTGACCTTGATTCCCCACGGCTCGGTGTCTTGGTCCAAAATCTCCTGCAGCTTGGCGTTCACCTTGTCGCGCTCGGAAAGAATTCCATCCAGCTCGAACTGGCCGCAGACGCTGCGCAGCGTGGTCTGAGCAAGCTGTGAGGTAGCGTAGAGGTAATTCTTGGTGCGGGAGAGAGCCAGGTTGGCATCCACCACCTTGAAGTAGCAGACCGCATTTACCTTGGCGGAGACGTTGTCCCGGGTGATCACATCTTGCGGGGGAACGTCCAGGGTCTCGATCTGCAGGGACATCTTGTAAAGAGTGTCAATCGGCCAGACCACGATGTTCAGCCCGGCGGACTTGGACACCGGCAGCATCTTCCCCAACCGCAGCACCACCCCGCGCTCCCACTCCTTAATGATAAATACCGAGTTCCAAAACCAGATCAGGAAAATCACAAACGCGATCATCAAACCGTACAGTCCATCCATGCGCTTCCTCCCTCAGAGAAAACTGCGCCGCGCTGCGCGGCGGTAGTGCAAATTTGCCCGAACTCAGCGCGCTGGCTCGCTGCCGGCGGGCGAGTTCCCGGCAACAGCTTGCTCGCGTGCCGGGACCACCTGCAAGGTGAGGCCATTCACCTGCTCGACACGGACACGCGCGCCGATGGGAATCCTAACTCCTGCAGCGGCGCGCCACAGCTCTCCCTTTACAAATACCATACCCGTGCCGTCCACCACCTCGCGGACCTCGCCGATTGCCCCCACCAGGACGGCGGTGCCCACGGTCTGCTTCAGTGCAAAAGTCCCGATGGCCAGGCGCATCACCATCACCGTGATCACCGCGAAAGGCAGGACAACGCTGAGTGCCACACCGATGCTCACACCCATTCCCGTCATCGGCGAGCGCACCAGGATCAGCGCGCCCACCAGCATGGCCAGCACGCCTCCCGCCGCCAGTACGCCGTGGCTGGTAACTTTGGCTTCCAGCACGAACATCACCACCGCCCCGGCGATCAGCAGGATTCCCAGCATGTTCAGCGGCACCACGTCCGCGCCGGTCAGGAACAGCAAAAGTGAAATTCCGCCGAGGACGCCGGGGTAAATCAGGCCAGGATGAGTGAACTCCACGTACAGCCCCAGGATACCGACGATCAGGAGAATGAACATCAAATCGGGCTGCGCCAGAAAGCCGAGGAATCTTTGCTTGGCAGACTCTTCCACCTTCGAGCGCACCGCGCCCGTAAGCTTCAGGGTCACGCTTGCGCCGTCGAAGCGTTTGATCGTCCGGCCATCGAGCTTAGCGAGCAGCTCTTCGGGCGAGGCAACGATCATGTCCACCAGGTTGCCACTCAGTGCTTCGCTGGCCGAATAGGCCTTCGCCTCGGTGACCGCCTTTTCCGCCAGTTCGACGTTGCGCCCGCGTTTTTCCGTGATGCTGCGCAAATAGGCAGCCGCTTCGTTCATGGCCTTGCGCTTGAGGGTCTCGTCAATCTGGATGGGAGTCCCCCCGACCATAAAGATGGGCGATGCCGCGCCGGTGTCCGTGCCGGGAGACATGGCCGCGATGTCCGCGGATAGGAGGATATAGAACCCGGCCGAGGCGGCGCGGGAGCCTGAAGGCCATACAAAAACGGCCACCGGCACCGGCGAGGAGATGATGCGCTGGATGATCTGCCGCATCGAAGTGTCCAGGCCCCCCGGCGTGTTCATGGTGATCAGGATCAGGCTGGCTTTCGAGCGCGCCGCTTCATCGAATGCTCCGGAGACGAATTCCGCCAGGATCGGCTGGATGATCCCGTCGATATTGATTTCGACGACTCGCGGCGCCTGGCCCGCGGAAGCCTGGAGAGACTGCCCGGGCGCCGGCGATTCCGCCGCCAGGGCGCTCTGCTCCTTCCAGAGCCCTGCTGCCAGAAAGAAAGCCGCCAACACAAGCGAGGCCAGAAGCGCGCGACTGTCATTCATTCCGAGATGTCCCTTCATTGCGCATCTCCTTTCCCGCTCCGGGACTCGATGGAGCGAAGCATTTGCCTGGCCTCGGCGCTGCCTGGATCGGCCTGGAGCGCGGCGCGCAGCTCGCTCACGGCGTCCGCCGGACGCTTCCGCTGCAGGTAGAGCTTCGCCAGGGCGACTCTTGTGGCAGAATCTTCTCTGCTCCACAGCGAGGCGCGCAGCTCGCGGATAGCGTCATCGAGTTTTCCCCGGCGCTCGTAGATCTCCGCCAGGCCGCGATGCGCTTCCGGGGAACCCGGCGACTTCCGCGCAGCGCGTGCGAAGGAATGCTCGGCTTGATCCAGGTGTCCCTGGGCGAGTTGCTCCCTGCCGCGCGAAGTGAGCAGTTCGATTTGACGAGAGCGAGCGTCGCCATTGGCCTCGTTGGTTTGGCCGCCTGCCGCGTTCCCGGCCAGCAGCGCGGCAGTGAGTAAAGGCGCCAGCGGGAGCCGCGCCATTACGCGGTAACGCCGGTTCAAATCATCCAGAGTAATTTTTGGCGGCGTTCCGCCTTCCGGAAAGTTTTCGCGCTCGGCCTCAAGCTCGATGGTCCGGCCGCTGCGCTCCAGCGCGGCCAGCAGCAGGAGATGCCCCTCGGAATCCTCCGGGCGCCGCAGGAGCAGCTCGCGGAAGACGCGAACTGCCGCCGCGGCCGATTCCCTTTCGCCACGGACAGGAAATGCCACCGGAACAAGCTGCGGCTGGTTTGGCGGAGCGCCGAGGTTGCGTCCGCTCACCTGCTTACCGCCATCGGGCCCCGGTCCTTCAGGCTTTTCCGATAGAGAGAGCAGCGCCAGGCCGAGGTTGAACCAGTAATTTGGCTCTTCCGGGTCCATCCGCGTCGCGCCACGCAGCGGCTCGATGGCTTCGCGCAGCTTTCCCAATTGTGCGCGGGCGATGCCGAGGTTGTTGAGCGTCTCGGCCAGCGGGAAGCGCTCGGAAAGCGCGGCGAACGCCGCCTCGGCGCGCGCCGGATCGTTCCGCCAAAGGTGGCACACACCCGCCAGGAAGCCGGATTCGAAGCCGCGTTCGTTCTCCGGCGCTACCTTGGAAAACCAGATCAGCGCGGTGGCGCAGTCTTTGCGCTGGAAGTACGCCTGGCCGAGCGCAAAGAGAGGCTCCGGCCAGGCCGGCTCGAGGTGCGCCGCTTCGCGATAGAGCCGCAGGCGCTGCGCGTCGTCCAGGGTGCCCGGCGCAGCGGTAAGAGCGCGGATGTATTGCTCGAAGGCATCGAGCCGCCAGCGCGTTTGCCGCTGCACGAACTCCTGCTTCGCGGCAATAAAAGAGGAGTCGCGGAAGCGCAGCAATTTCCAAGCCAATCGCGCATGGATATCCATCATCTCAGCCAGATCGCCGGATTCCTCGAATACCGGAGAAAGCGCGGGCCCCTCGATACCGTCCGAGCCGGGAACGTCGAGCCGCAGGATCTGCGCGGAGATGCGCAAGGCCTTGCCTTCGCAGTCGTAATGGCCGAAAACCACGGCATCGGCGTCGGTTTCTTCGGCGATCTTGATCATTGTCGCGCGGCTGAAGTGCCGCGAGTTGGGCAGCCCGAGCTTTTCCAGCGCGGCCTGCCAGGTTTCGCGGGGATAAACCATCCGCCCCTCCCCCCGCAGCCGCTCAATGCCCAGCTCCGCCAGACCTTCTCCGATCCATTCCAGCTTCGGACCAGGCGAGGAATTCTCGAAGGGGAGGACGAGAATGGCCGTACCCGCGGACGCGGCGGTGCCACTGGGCAACGGTCCAGCCTCGGCCGCGCGCACCCCGCCATACGTTAGCTGCAGGAGGAGAAAGCCTGTAACGAGAAGGGTTCGTGCGGCCATTCCACCGCCATTATCACACAGCGCGCGGAAAAAGAACGTCCAGCATTGCCGGACGCCTTGCCGGCCTCGAGGGTCGGTCAAGAACTCGAGTTCGGCTTGCTGTCTGACGGCAGGTTTTCGAGTACTTGTCTTACCAATGGATTATCGCGGACACCCGCAAAGGCGGGGTCGGTCTTGACCGTGGCCATCTTGTTGAAGCCCTCATCCCGGGCCTTGCGGAGAAATTCGGCGCAACGCTCGGCGTTGCCCATCTGCGCATAGGACTTGGCGAGGAAAAAGAAGAAAAAGCCGCGGTCTTCGACGGACCGCTCCATCAGCGAAGTGCCGGTCAGGCTATGCCGCTCGAAGAGAGTGGGGTCGAGCTGCAGCGCGCGGCGAAACGCCAGCATCGCCGGATCGTATTGCTTGTCGCCGAAGAAGGCGTAGCCGAGGTTGCTGTCAAAGCTGGCCAGCTCGGGTCCGATTTTGATGGCGCGCTGATATTCCTTGATGGCCTTCTTGTATTTCTTCTGTTGGTAATAAATAGTGCCGATGTTATTGGCGGCGCTGGCGAATGTCGGATCGTTGCGCAGAGCAAGTTGGTAGTAGCGCTTGGCATCGTTGAATTTGAGCAAGTGGTGACAGGCGATGCCGATCTTGTTCTGTAAGCCGGCGCTTTGCGGCTGCTTGATCAGCAGCGCCTTATAAGCGGCCAGCGCGTCCGAGTACAACTTCTGCCCCATCATGTTGTCGGCGCGAACCTCTGCATCCTGCAGCGGGTCACCTACGGGAGCAGAGGCCTGCTGATCGGGCGGTTTGGTGGTTTCCTGCGCCCGCAAACTCGGAGCGAGGCTGGTCATGGCGAGAGAACACAGCAGCAGTGACACCAGGAGATAGAAGCGTAGCCTGGCTTCAGAACACTTTCTCGCCCACATCACCCACCCCGATGGCACCTACAGGCCGGCTGTGGAACACTCACGCAGTGGGGGCCGGAAGGCGCTTTATGGCTTCTTCCCTGGCCCAAAGATACCAAAAACCCGCGCCCAAAATCCTTTTTTCTTTGGCGCCTCGGGGGCGGGGGCGTTCTGGGGCGGAGTGTTCTTCGCTTCCTGTGTGGGAAGCTTTCCAGTCGCGGTAGATTTCGATGACGGAACGCCATTGGGCGAATTCCCGCCGACACCCTGTAAAGGCTGCTGCCCGGAAGGAAGCGTAGACTGGGCCAGCATCTCCGCGGCGCGGGCGCCGCCATGCCGCTCACAATACTCCGCCGGCTCGGTGCCGAGTAGAAAAACCTCCGGACGGCTGACCGGACACAACGGCGTGGCCCGCTGGAGCGTCTCGGGATCAACGGTCACGACACTCAGGCCGTCGGGCGGCGAAAACGGCTGTACGTTTGCGTATTCGGGCAGGGCGACGGCGCGCTTCATGAACTCCGTCCAGACCGGAGCCGCCGAAGCGCCGCCGGCAAGGTTCAGCTCGCGGTTGTCGTCGAAACCCACCCACACAACACAGATGAGATTGGACGTGAACCCGGCGAACCAGCCGTCATGCGACGTGCCGGTCTTGCCGGCGGCGGGAGCAGTGAAGCCGCGGGCGCGAACCGTTGCCGCCGTGCCGCGGTTGATCACGTCCTCCATGATGTTGGTGACCATGTAGGCGACGCGCGGGTCGAGCCCGGGACGCGTGCGCGGCTGGGTCCGCTCGATCCATTCACCGGACACATCGCGAACGCCGCGGACATACAGAGGCTCGGCGCGGATGCCGTTGGACGGGAAAACCGTGTAGCCGGCGGCGACCTCCAGCGGCGACATGTCGTACGCGCCGAGCGCCACGGCGGGCGTGGCCTGGATGCGCGGGTCGAGCCCGGCTTGCCGGGCGATGTCCACAACGTGCTGGTAGCCCACCATCTCTGCTACGCGGACGGTGGCCACATTGAGCGAGCGAATCATGGCCTCGCGCAGCGTCACCGTGCCGTAAAATTTCTCGCCGTAATTGTTGGGCGTATATTCCTTGCCGTCGAACAGGAATGTGGTGGGCTCGTCGACCACGGTGGTCAGCGGGGTGAACACCGGCGTAAGCCCCTCGACGGCGTTGTCAAATGCCGCGGCGTAAACGAAAGGCTTGAATGCCGAGCCGGGCTGGCGGCGGGACAGCGCGCGGTTGAGCTGGCTCGAGCCGTAATCGCGCCCTCCCACCAGGGCACGGATTTCTCCAGTACGCGGGTCCAGAACCACCATCGCCACCTGCGCCAGAGGTCCGGACTCGGACTTCCCGGCGCGCTGGTTTTCCTTCTTCCAACGCGCATAACGCTTGGCGAGCTGTGCATCCACCTCCTTCATTCCGGCCTCGACCGCCTCAACGGCGGCGCGCTGCAGATTGGGATCGATGGTGGTGTAGATGCGATAGCTCTGCGAGGAGAGGTCGGCCTCAGAGAGATGGTCGAGAAGGTGGTCTTTCACCATGTCCACGAAGTACGGCGCGGAGCCGGTGTCCCCGCCGCCGCGGGCCAGGCGCAAAGGCACGCGCTTCGCGGCTTCGAATTTTTCCTGCGTGATCTGCTTGTTCTCGAGCATCTGCGTCAGGACCCGGTCGCGGGCCTCGGCGATCCGTTCCGGCTTGTGCTCGGCCACTGCGTAGCGGTTGGGCGCGCGGATGATGCCCGCAAGGAAAGCGGCTTCAGGAAGTGTCAGGTCGTGGACATCTTTGCCGAAGTAGGCCTGCGCGCCTTCGCCAAATCCGCGGATGGCGAAACTACCGCGGTTGCCGAGATAAATTTCATTGGCATACAACTCGAAGATCTGCTGCTTGGAGAAACGCTTCTCGAGCTGGAAGGCCACCATCGTTTCGGCCAGCTTGCGCCGCCAGGTGCGCTCGGTAGTGAAGAAAAAGCTGCGCGCCACCTGCATGGTCAGCGTGCTGGCGCCCTGGCCCACGCTGCGGTGGCGCAGGTCGGCCCACGCTGCCCCCAGGACGCTGATGGGGTCCAGACCGGAATGCTCGAAGAAGCGCTTGTCCTCCGCGGAAAGGACTGCATCCACCAGGACCTTGGGCAGGTCGTCCATCTTTACGATGCGGCGCTTCTCCCGCGAGCTGTCGAAGAGGTTGGTGAGCGGCTCGGGCTCGATCTCTGCCGAAGTAAGCGCTGCATGGTCGGCGAGCGTTTCCAGATGCGTGATTTCCCGGCCGCCGAAATCCACGCGCAGCGCGTTAACCCCGCTGAAGTAGGAGCTCTTTCCCGGGCGGATAAAGACGGTGCTGCCGGTCACGCTGTAGCGCCCGGGCGCTTCGGCGGATTCCCCCTGCTGGTACCCGGCACGCTGCAGGGCTGCGGTCAGTTCGGCAAGCGACAGCGGCTCGCCGGTATACAGCCGGCGCGGCGCGGCGAAAACCCGCGAGGTATTGGCGAAGACTTCGCCGGAAAGCCGCGCCTCGATCATTTGCGAGTACTGGATGTAGTGATAGACGAAGACCGCCGTGCCGGCGACAAACAGCAGCAACACGCTCGACAGCAGCGCGATCCCGAACTGCGATGTCCAAAACCCGCGGGCGAATCGAATCCGCAACGATTATCTCCCTTTAGACTTGGATGCTTCCCGGAGGGCGCAAGTTGGGCAGAGGCAGTGCGCGCCGGGCCGATGGCCTCACCGGCAGATTGCCAGCTAGATGATAGGGTTTTCC
>JBGPJC010000052.1:0-26536 GCA_041485165.1 Terriglobia bacterium
CCCGACGGCTCCGTCCATCGCCAAAGGCTTGACGCAGCAGTTCACGGCCATCGGAACGTTTACAGATAACTCCACGCTGGATGTGACCACGACAGCGAGCTGGGCATCGGCAACGACGACCGTGGCCACGATTGGATTGCACACCGGTCTCGCGACTGGCGCCGGCGTAGGCACGTCGAACATCACTGCGGCGCAAGGCGGTGTGACCTCCAACACCGCGGTGCTGACGGTGACGCCGGCGGCGACCTCCACGATGCTCGCATCCGTTCCTAACCCAACCGTCTTCGGACAGTCCGTGATGTTCACGGCCACGGTGACTTCCGGCGCCGGGACCCCCACCGGTATGGTCACCTTCTTTGACGGCCCCACGATGCTCGGCACCCTCACGCTGAACGGGGCGGGGGTGGCCATACTCACCACATCTACGCTCGCTCCGGGCGTCCATTCGATCACCGTGAACTACGGGGGTAATGCCAACCTAAATCCCAGCATGTCTCCCGCGCTGATCCAGAACGTGAACAAGGCTGGAACGACCAACACGCTCATGTCTTCGCTGAACCCGTCTGCGGTTGGCCAGGCTGTTACGTTCACTGCCACGTTCAATGCTGTGGCCCCGGGGGCGGGCGTTCCCACCGGCATGGTGACATTCTTCGATGGCGGGACCCCGCTCGGCACTTTCACGCTGAGCGCCGGTGTGGCGATGGTCACCACATCTGCTCTCACTGTGGGCCCCCACTCGATCACGGCGAATTACGCCGGGGATGCCAACTTCGCGGGCAGCCTCTCTGGGATGTTCAATCAGACGGTGAACCTGACAGGTTCGAGTACTGCACTCGCGTCTTCGGCGAACCCCTCGGTCTTTGGCCAGGCCGTGATGTTTACGGCGACGGTGACCGGCTCGGGCGGACCGCCTACTGGCATGGTGACCTTCCTTGACGGCGCGGCGACGCTCGGCACTGCCACGTTGAGCGCTGGGGTGGCGACGTTCTCCACATCTACGCTCGTTCCGGGCACTCACTCGATCACCGCGATGTACGGGGGCGACGTCAATTTCGGTGCCAGCACATCTACTCCGCTGATGCAAACAGTGAACAAGGCGAGTTCAACGACTGCCGTCGCGTCGTCGGCGAACCCCTCGACCTTCGGCCAGTCCGTGACTTTCACTGCGACGATCAATGCTGCGGCCCCGGGGGCGGGTACTCCCAGCGGCATGGTCACATTCCTGGACGGCGCAACGACGCTCGGCACCGCCACGCTGAACGGTGCGGCGATGGCCACGTTCACTACATCCACACTCGCTCCGGCCAGCCATTCGATCACCGTGCAGTACGCCGGTGATGCCAACTTCACCGGCAGCACATCTGCCGTGCTCACTCAGACGGTGAGCAAGGCGAATTCGACCACTGTGGACATGTCTTCGGCGAACGCCACAGTCTTCGGCCAGTCCGTGACTTTCACGGCGACGACCAATGTTGTGTCGCCGGGAGCGGGTACTCCCGGCGGCATGGTGACATTCCTTGACGGCGCGACGACGCTGGGCACCGCCACGCTGAACGGGACGGGGATGGCCACCTTCACCACATCCACGCTCGCTCCGAGCAGCCATTCCATCACTGCAATGTACGCCGGCAATGCCAGCTTCAACGCCAGCACATCTGCCGCGACCGCGCAGACAGTGAGCAAGGCGAATTCAACTACGTTGGTCATATCTTCGGTAAACCCCACAGTCTTCGGCCAGTCCGTGACCTTCACCGCGAGGGTCAATGCGGTGTCGCCGGGAGCGGGAATTCCCAGCGGCATGGTGAATTTCCTTGATGGCGCGACGCAGATCGGCACCGGCACGTTGAACGCTTCGGGGGTGGCGACTTTCCAAACGCCCACGCTCTCTCCAGGCAGCCATACGATTTCCGCGAGTTACCTGGGCGATGCCGATTTTAATAGCGGCAGCTCTGCCAATCTGACACAGACCGTGACCAAGGCGAGCACAATCACCATCCTCGCGTCTTTGCCGAATCCATCGTCCTTTGGCGCCTCGGTTACCTTCACCGCGACAATCAATGTTGTGGCGCCGGGGTCGGGCAGCCCCAGCGGCACGGTGACTTTCTTTGACGGCGCGACCACGCTCGGCACCGGCGCGCTAAACGCTCAGGACGTGGCCACGATCTCAACCATGACGCTTATTTTGGGCTTCCATGCCATCACCGCCACCTACGCAGGGGATGCTAACTTTACGGGCAGCACCTCTATTACCCCTGTGACGCAGGTGGTGAAGACCGGGACGACCACAGTAGTCATGTCTTCGCTGAACCCCTCGAATCTCGGCCAGAACGTGACCTTCACCGCGACAGTAACTGCCGCCAGCGGAATGCCCACCGGCACGGTGAATTTCTTTGACGGCGCCACACTGCTCGGCGCTTCCGTGATCGGGGTGGGGACGGTGTCAACGACCACGCTCACTTCGGGCACGCATACAATCACCGCGCAGTACTCCGGGGACCCCAATTTCAACACCAGCACCTCTGCGCCATTGACCCAGACCGTCACCACTCCCGATTACTCCGTCACCGCCGCGCCAACTGCGCTGACGATCACCGCCGGGCAATCCGGCAACATCACGTTTACCGTGACCCCGATAAACGGCTCGAAGCAGGTGGCCACGTTCAGCTGTAACAATCTGCCGCTGAGGAGTATGTGCACCTTCGTTCCGCCATCGGTCACGCTCAATGGCGTCAACCCTGCGAACTCCGTGGGCACCATCATGACCACGGCCAATACCGCCGTTCCCTTCTCCACGCGGCCGAACCCGCTCACGCCGAGCGCGCGGCCAGGGCTCCTGGTGATTCTCTTCGGCCTGGCTCTTCTCCTCCTGCCGATGGTCGCCCGGCGCGTCCCGCGGCGACTTGCCTTTGCCTGCGCAGTGCTCGGGCTGACAGTGGGCCTGGGCGCTTGCGTTAACACGCCGAAAGTCTTCACTGGCACGCCGCCCGGCACTTACACGGTCAACGTTGTGGCCACCGCGGGTGGGACGAGCCACACTGTTCCGGTCACCATTACCGTCCAGTAGGGTCAGCGGAAGGCCGGCACACGGGCCTGAAGGTCGGGTTGGTACCAAGAAGGGCAAAAGCACGCCAAATAATCGGGTATCAATCTGCCGGAAGGTGTGCTACTGTCTTCTTGCGCTTATCACCTCGGTTGTGTTGTGCGGTCCCTCTGGTTCAGTACCTGATCTGAGAATACCCGCCCTCAGTATCCTCCGTACGTTTTCAGCGTAATTTGAAAAAAACTGGCAATGCACATTGCTGTGCTCGCCCGGAAGCTCGCGCGCGCCCGGCGATGGCAGAAGCCCCAAAAGAGAAGAAAATAGAAATGCAGACTTTTACAGAACTACCCATTTCCACTTACACCAAGGAGCGGCTGGCAGCAGCCCGTTTTTCGGTGCCCACGCCGGTGCAAGCCGCGGCCATCCCGCAAGCCCTTGCCGGCAAAGATGTACTCGCGACCGCGCAGACCGGAACCGGCAAGACGCTGGCCTTCCTGGTCCCGATTATGGAGCAGCTCCTGAAGCACAAAACGCCGGGCGTAGCCGCGCTGGTGCTCGTTCCCACGCGCGAACTGGCTATGCAGGTTGTGGATCAATTCAACGCGCTGCGCGGCAAACAGCTCGCGCCCGCGGCCCTGGTGGTTGGCGGCTTGTCCGAAGGACAACAGATCAACGCCATCCGCAAGGGAGCTCGCTTGATCGTCGCGACTCCGGGCCGGTTGGAAGATTTTCTCGAGCGCAGGCTCATCGATTTTCGCGCCTTGCGCACCCTGGTGCTCGACGAAGCCGACCGCATGCTGGATATCGGATTCCTTCCCGCGATCCGCAGGATCGCAGCGGTGCTCCCCAAAGAACGCCAGACCATGTGTTTTTCTGCCACGCTGGAAGCCTCGGTGGTGCGCCTGGTGAACGACGCCATGCGCAACCCGGTGCGCCTGGCCTTCGGCTCCACGCTCAAGCCATCGGAAAATGTGCGGCTGCAGGCCTTCGAGGTTGCGCTGGATGGCAAACAGGAAATGCTGCACCGCTTGCTCACCAAAGAGAGCGGCCGGTGCCTGGTATTTTCACGCACCAAACGCGGCACCGAGCGGATTGCCAAAAACTTGAATCGCGATGGCATCCCCGCGGCCATGATCCATGGCGACCGCTCGCAATCCCAGCGCACCGCGGCGCTGACCGGATTTCAGCAGGGACGCTACCGCGTCCTGGTGGCGACAGACCTCGCTTCCCGCGGCATTCACGTCCAGGACATCGCTCACGTCATCAACTACGATTTGCCCGAGGTCGCGGAAAGCTTTATCCACCGCGTGGGGCGCACCGGACGCGCGGGTGGGAGCGGGGTTGCCTCCACCCTCTTCGCCAGCAGCCAGAGGACGGAGTTGCACCAGTTGGAGCGCACCCTCGGCCTGAAGATGGAGCGGATGCAAATGGACGGCGCTCTGCCGGTAAAACCGGCGCGAGTGCGCGTTCACGTGGACCACAGCGATTCAGCCTCCGGGCCCAGGATGGCTCGGCTGCCGGGAGAAATTCTGCAAGCGCAGATGGAAGCGTAAATCCGCGCAAAAATGGCGCCGCCCGCAAGGGCGGCGCTACAACGCCAGCTTGCGCAGCCGCAGGGCGTTGGTGATTACCGAGACGGAACTGAAAGTCATCGCCGCGCTGGCCAGCATGGGGCTGAGCAGCAGTCCGAAAAAGGGATACAGCACTCCCGCCGCGATAGGCACTCCCAACAGGTTGTAGACAAACGCGAAGAACAAATTCTGCCGTATGTTGCGCATCGTGCCGCGGCTCAGACGCAGCGCGCGCACGATGCCCCGCAGATCGCCCTTCACCAGCGTCACTCCTGCGCTCTCCATGGCCACGTCCGTGCCCGTCCCCATGGCGATGCCGACATGCGCCTGGGCCAGCGCCGGCGCGTCGTTCACTCCGTCGCCGGCCATGGCCACGGTGTGGCCTTGCGCCTGCAGTTGCTTCACCACTGCGCTCTTCTGCTCGGGCAACACTTCGGCATGCACATCGTCGATGCCTAGCTTGCGCGCGACGACCTCGGCCGTGGCGTGGTTGTCGCCGGTGAGCATGACCACGCGGATGCCTTCGCCATGCAGCATGGTTATGGCTTCCGGAGTTGCTTCCTTGATGGGATCGGCGACGCCGAGCAATCCCGCGGGGCGCTGGTCAATGGCCACGAACATTACCGTCTGACCGTCGCGTTGCAGCACTGAGGCGCGCTCGAGCAGTGGCTTGATATCAACAGAAGCGGATTCGAGCAGCGCCACATTTCCCACCAGCACTTTGTGTCCATCAACGTTCCCGGTCACTCCTTTTCCGGTGACGGAGGCGAACGACTCTGTCTTCGATGCCGTAATTCCCTTGTCCCGCGCGCCGGCGAGAATCGCCGCGGCCAGCGGGTGCTCGCTCGACTGCTCGATGCTCGCTGCCATGCGCAGCAGATCTTCCTCGCGGTATTCCGGCATGACCACCACGGAGAGCAGACGCGGCTTGCCCAGCGTGAGCGTTCCGGTCTTGTCCACAACCAGCGTATCTACCTTCTCGAGTGTTTCCAGGGCTTCGGCGTTGCGGATCAGGACCCCTGCGGTTGCGCCGCGCCCGGTGCCCACCATGATGGACATCGGCGTGGCCAATCCCAGCGCGCAGGGGCAGGCGATGATCAGGACGGCAACGGCGTTGACCAGCGCGTGAGCCATACGCGGCTCAGGGCCAAACAGCGCCCAAGCTGCAAAAGTCACCACAGCCACCAGCAGCACAGCCGGCACGAAGTATCCGGAGACCACATCGGCCAGGCGCTGGATCGGCGCGCGTGTGCGCTGTGCTTCGCTTACCATCCGGACGATCTGGGCGAGGACGGTGTCGGCGCCCACACGCTCGGCGCGCATGACGAAGCTGCCGGTTCCGTTCACGGTGCCCGCGGTGACTTTCGCGCCGGCAGTCTTTTCTACCGGCATAGGCTCGCCGGTGAGCATGGATTCGTCCACGGCGCTGGAGCCTTCCTCGACTCTTCCGTCCACGGGAACCTTTTCTCCGGGACGCACTCGCAGCCGATCGCCAATCTGCACACTCTCCAGTGGAATGTCTTCTTCCGCGCCGCCGCGCAGGACGCGCGCTGTTTTCGGCGCGAGGCCGAGCAGCGATTTGATCGCGCTGCTGGTCTGGCTGCGCGCTCGCAGCTCCAGCACCTGTCCGAGCAACACCAGAGTAGTGATCAAGGCTGCGGCCTCGAAGTACACCGCCACCTCGCCATCCATGCCGCGAAACGACGGCGGAAAAATCCCTGGGAACAGTGTGGCCACCGCGCTGTACCCGTAGGCCGCGCCCGTGCCCAGCGCGATCAGCGTGAACATATTGAGATGGCGGCTCAGCACAGACGCCCAGCCGCGCTGGAAGAATGGCCAGCCGCCCCACAGCACCACCGGCGTCGCCAGGACGAACTGAATCCAGTGGAGCACTTGCGCGGGAACCACGTTCATCAGCGGTTCGCCGGGCAGAAAATCAGCAAACATAAAAGCCAGCGCCGGTATGGAGAGCGCCAGGCTCACCCAGAACCGCCGCGTCATTCCGGCCAGCTCGGAGTTGTCTTCTTCGCCGGTCACCGCGACAGGCTCGAGCGCCATCCCGCATTTCGGGCAGGCGCCCGGCCCGGCCTGGCGAACTTCGGGGTGCATCGGGCAGGTGTATTCGGCCGCGGTTGGTTGCGGCACGGGCGGAGCGACTTCCGGCTTCTGCGCGTAGCGACCCGGATCAGCCTGGAACTTCTTCAGACATCCCGGGCTGCAATAGAAATAAGTCATTCCCTTCCACTCTGCCTTAGGCGTCGAGGCGGAGAGCTGGACGGACATTCCGCAGACCGGGTCTTTGTTTTTTTCAGAATGGATTACCGTCAAAGCTGGCAGTTTTCCCGTTTCCATCGCGTAATCCTTTTCTTCCTTGCCACAACTTCAGAAAACCGCCAGCCGCTCAGCGGGAGTGCTTGTAAATGAGGGCCAGCAGCTCGTCATACATCGCTTCGGCTTGTGCCGGGCCTTTGGCGATGGCCGCGGCAGCGCAGTGATGCAGGTGGTTGCGCATCAGCGCACGCGAGACGCCGCGGAGGGCCTCGTTGACCGAGGAGATCTGCACCATGATGTCGGCACAGTAGCGCCCTTCCTCGACCATCTTCTGCAGGCCGCGGATCTGGCCCTCGATCCGGCGCAGGCGCTTCAAGTTGGCCATCTTGATCGCTGCATCGACGGCGACGGCCTTGCGTCCTTTGTCGGGCGGGGTGCAGGCGCAGAGGGCGGGTTTGGTTTGTGGGGAAGCGTCGGAAACCTGGCGCGAAGTCATATACCCTCCACCCCTATAATCTACGATACCCCCTACCCCTATGTCAAGTTCGATCTTCCCTGGCCAACCTGCGTCCATGCGATTCACACCCGGCGGCAAGGCTGGCGGATGCTCTGGCGGCAGCGGTGTGGCCCGTCAAGGCCCGGGACAGTTTTTCCACAGGCACAAAATGCCGGGGACACCTTTACAAGGCACACACCCTGTGGTACTTTGCCCTCGTTCGCCGCCCGGGCAGCGCCAGGCGGTTGGACCTCTGATCAGGGTCCCGCCGGATTTAGCGTCGCAAAAGTCCTCCGACTGAGGAAAGAGAACCCGTCTCCGTGTGTGCGATGTAGAATGCATGCATGGCGCCGATTCAAAAAGGGGCTGCCTTGCTCAAACTGCGCAAGATTGAGCTGCTGGGATTTAAATCCTTCTGCGAAAAGACTGTCATCACCTTCAGCGGCAGTGGGGTCACGTGCATCGTGGGACCCAACGGCTGCGGCAAATCCAATATCGTTGACGCCATCTCCTGGGTGCTCGGGGAGCAGAGCCACAAACTTCTGCGCGCCGAGCGCATGTCCGATTGCATTTTCAACGGCACGGTAAAGCGGCCGCCGATGGGGATGTCGGAGGTGCTGCTGACGCTCATGGATCCGGAGCTGGCGGAAGCGGCAAAGAAGGTGCTGGAAGGAAGTCTGGCTGACGAGGCGCTTGCCGAGGAAGAAGGACAAGCAAGTATAGAAATTAACACCGAGGGCGCAGAGAGTACAGAGGACACAGAGAAGACCGGGAGCGTCGAGCAAGTCCCCGAACAGACGGACAGCGTGGCGGGGAAACTTTTTCGAGTCAAGCGGGCTGCCAAGCCTGCTCCGGCGGCCAAGCTTGGCGAAGTGGTAGTGGGCAGAAGGCTGTATCGCTCCGGGCAGAGCGATTACCTGATTAACGGGCGCGTCGCGCGGCTGCGCGACATCCAGGAACTGTTCATGGGCACCGGGCTGGGGCCGGAATCGTATGCCATCATCGAGCAGGGGCGCATCGGGCTGATCCTCAGCGCCAAACCCACCGACCGCCGCGCCATCCTCGAAGAAGCCGCCGGGGTCACCAAGTTCAAAACCAAAAAGAGACTGGCCGAGGCGCGCCTGGAAGCCTCCAAGGCAAACCTCGCGCGCGTCAACGACATCTTCGTCGAGGTGGAAAAGCAGCTCGCCTCGCTCAAGCGCCAGGCGTCCAAGGCGCGGCGCTACGCCGAGCTGCGCGAGCAGCTCCGCGCGCGCCAGCGCCTGGTGCTGGCCAGCAAGGCGCGCGAGCTGGACGGCGAAGCCGAGCGCCTGGAGGCGCTGTTGCGTGGCGCAACCGCGGCCGAGCAGGCGCAGGCGCAGGCTTTGCAGGCCCTGGAGGCCGAGCAGGCCCAACTCTCCACAGCCAGCAGCCAGCTCGAAACCGAACTCCGCCGGGTGACCAATCACCTGGGCGAATGCTCGCTCGAGCTGGACCGCGCCGAAAACCGCATCAACTTCGGCCACGAGCGCGCCCGCGACATCGCCGCGCGCGTGCAGCAACTGGCCGGCGAGGCGGCCGACGCGGAAGCGGAATTGTGCGCGGTCCGGGAGCGCGCCGAAGCGCAGCTCTACGGCCTCTCAGCGCTGGGCCAGGAAAAGGAACACCTGGAGATCGCGCTGGACGAAATCACGCAGCATGCTTCACGCGGTCTCGCCGAACAGCAAACCACCGAAACGCGCATCGAAGAGCTGCGCCAGTGCGCGGCGCGGTTGGGCGAAGAGCAGGTGCACTGGCGCGGCGAGCAAGCCAGCGCCGAGCAAGCCGTGGCCCAGCTCGCGGAATCGCATTCCCGGACGGAGCAGCGCGCACAGCAGTTGGCCGCGGAAGAAGCGGAGGCACGCGAGCGATTCGCCTCCAGCGTAATCCGCGCTGAAGCCGCAGCCACGCAGGCGCAATCGCTGGCCGCGCAGGTTCGCCAGTCCCAGCAGCGCACGGCGGAACTTCGCGCCGCGCACCAGGAGACCGCCACGCGGGCCGAGCGCCTGCGCGAAGAGTTGGCAGGGGCGCGCGCCGAGCATGCTTCGCTCGAGCGCATCCTCAACGAGCGTTCCTATACCGCGGAAGCGGTACAAAAACTATTTGCCGCCAACGGCGGCGCCGAGGCCCGCGGTTTCCGCGCGGTTGGCGTTCTGGCCGATTACGCCGAGGTGGCCGAGCCTTACGAGGGCGCTCTCGAGCAGTTTCTGCGCGAGGAACTGGAATACGTGGTGGTGGAAACTTTCGATTCCGCGCGCGCCGGAGTTTCCCTGCTGCGCGACGAGGTCGGGGGCCGCGCAACTTTCTTTGTGGACTCGGTGCGGCACCTGCCGCTGCCTGTGGAATCGCCAGGGCCGGCATTTGCTCCCGCCGACGGCGTGGTGGCGCGCCTGGACAAGCTGGTGGATTTCCGCGACCCGCTGGGTTCGGCGGCCAAACATTTTCTGCCCAAGCTGACCACTGCGTTCCTGGTGGAAACCTCTGTCGCCGCAGAGCGGCTGGCCAGCCAGCACAGCGCGCACCAATTCCTCACCCCTGACGGCACCTGCTATCACGGCCGTCTGGTGAGCGGCGGGCGCCCCGGCGAGGCCGGGCCGTTGCAGATCAAACGCGAGCTGCGCCTGCTTGCCGGGCGCTCTGCGGAGCTGGAACATTCCTCTGTGACGGCGCGCGCCCGAGTGGGCCAGCTCAACGAAGAGATCATCGCCGCCGAACAGCTCTTGGCGGAGGCCCGCACCGAACACATCGAAGCGGAAAAGATGTCGGTAGGCGCTGCGCTGGAATGCCAGCAAGGCCGCGCCGAGCTGGTGCGCGCGGAACGCCAGGCGTCGGAGAGCCGCATCGAAGCCCAGCGCATGGCCGCCGAGGCGGAAGAGTCGCGCATCCGTGCTTCGACTGCGCGGCGCATGCTGGAGAAAACCATGGAGGGAGCCTCGGCCGCCGAGACGGAGCGTTCCGAGGCCGCCGAACGGCTCGCCGTCCTGCGTCAATCCTTGAGCGAGCAGCAGGAGCAGGTTTCCGAGCGGCGAGCGGCGCTGGCGCAGACCGCCGAGCGGCTCCACGCCGCCGAAACGGAAGCCGCGCGCCTGGCCACGGAGAAAGATCAGGCCGGGGCGCGCGCAGCGGGACTGGCCGTGCAGAAGGACGCGCTCGAGCGCGAGCGCGAGGAGCTGGCCGCGGCCACCGCCGAGCAGGAACGCCGGCTGGGCGCCCTGACCGCCGAGCGCGCGCGCCTCATGGCCAGCCAATCGCAATTGGAACAGGGCTGGCAGAGCGGCCGCACGCGGCTGGGCGAGCTGGACGACGCGCAGCGCCAGCGCCGCCAGACTCTGAGCGACCTGCGCGAGGAGCGCGGGCGGCACGAGATCGAACGGGCGCGCAACGATTCCGACCGCAACCACCTCCGCGATACCTGCGTCGCCGAGCTGAACCTGCAGCCCGAGGAACTGATCGCCATGGAGACCGACTGGGTCTGCGGCGAATTGCTGGCGGCGGCCGAAGCGGAGCAGCGCGAGATGCGCGCCAAACTGGAAGCCATGGGCGCGGTGAACATGATGGCGCTGGAGGAATATCAGGAATGCGAGCAGCGCCACGCCTTCATCGAGCGCGAGCGCCAGGACCTGCTGGCCTCGATTGCCGATACGCAGCAGGCCATCAGCGAACTGGACGCGGTGTCACGCGAGCGTTTCGAGCGCGCCTTTGAGCACATCAACCGCAACTTCGCGGAATCGTTCCAGACGCTGTTTGGCGGCGGCACCGGCCAGATGCGGCTCACCGAGCCGGACAGCTCCGGCGACCCGGGGATCGAGATTGTCGCCCAGCCGCCGGGCAAGCGTCTGCAAAATGTGATGCTGCTTTCCGGCGGCGAGAAAGCGATGACCGCGCTGGCCCTGCTGATCGCCATTTTCCGCTACCACCCCAGCCCGTTCTGCATACTGGATGAAGTGGATGCGCCGCTCGATGAAGCCAACGTGGGCAGGTTCACGCGGCTGCTTGGGGAGATGAGCGCGCAGACGCAGTTCCTGGTAGTGACCCACAACCGCAGCACCATGGAGATTGGCCAGGTGCTCTACGGCGTAACCATGCAGGAGCCCGGCGTGTCCAAGCTTGTTTCCGTGCGCTGGGACGAAGCCGAGCAGATGGAATCATCGCCGGAGCAAGCGGCCGGAACGCCCAGGGCGCGCGCCGCCGGCGCCGCTGCGTAACGCCGCTCCCGCTCATTTGCTTTTCCGTTGACATTCCCGTTCGCTGCGCTAATATTCCCGCCGCCAGCCAAGGGTTCAAACACAAGTGCCTTCTCCGCAGTTACGTTCGGTGGTATGGGAGACGAATTTTCCGGGTCTCCTTCTTCGCGGGCGCGGAAAAGTTCGCGACATCTACGATCTTGGCGACCGCCTGCTGATCGTGGCCACCGACCGGCTTTCGGCATTCGACGTCGTGCTGCCGACGCCCATCCCCGACAAAGGGCGGGTGCTTACGCAACTCTCGCTGTTCTGGTTTGAAACACTGGCCGGCATCGTACCCCACCATGTCCTCACCGCCTCCGATTTTTCCGGTGAGCTCGCGCCCTTTGCCGACGAGTTAAGCGGGCGGGCCATGCTCGTGCGCCGGACCGAGCCTATCCCCATCGAGTGCGTGGTGCGCGGATACCTGGCGGGTTCAGGCTGGAAGGAGTATCAGAAGACCAGCGAGGTTTGCGGGATCGCTCTTCCCGCCGGGTTGCGCGAATCCGAGAAGCTCCCCGAGCCGATCTTCACGCCGGCGACCAAGGCAGCCAGCGGGCACGATGAGAACATTTCCTTCGAGGATATGGCCAGCCGCATCGGGCGGGATCTTTCCCTGCGTCTACGTGCTGTGAGTGTGGAGATTTACAGCCGGGCGGCGGCCTACGCTGCGCAACGCGGCATCCTGATCGCCGACACCAAATTCGAATTCGGCATGGACCACGGCGCGCTGCTGTGGATTGACGAAGCCTTGACGCCGGACTCTTCACGCTTCTGGCCCGCGGCGGAGTACCAGCCGGGCGGGGCGCAGCCTTCCTTCGATAAGCAGTTCGTGCGCGACTACCTCGAACGGAGCGGCTGGTCCAAGCAGCCACCCGGGCCGGAATTACCCGCAGACGTGGTCGCCGGGACCCAGAGGAAATATCGGGAAGCATACAAGCGGCTGGTGGGCCGCGATCTGGACGAGGGTATCGCCTAAGGGCATTCCTGCGGAGACTGTGCCGTGAGAGACCAACTGGAAACACTCGTCGGGCAGATGGTGGAGCGGGGGATACTGTTCGAGGAAGCAGTTTCCGAGTTTGAGAAGCGCTTCATCAAGAGCGTCCTCGACCGCGCCAATGGCAACCAGTCCCGCGCCGCCAAGGTGCTGGGCATCCACCGCAACACGCTGAGCCGCAAGATTGACACCTACAAGCTGGACAACCTGCCGCGCAGCCGCAGATAACGCGCGAGATCACCAGACCATTGCCAACAAAAAGAAGAAGGCCGTCCCGATGCTCCGGGACGGCCTTCATGTTTCTTACTATGCTTTGCGCCGTCTTACTGCTATGGAGTGACCTTTTTCGCAGGGTGCTTGGCAGGAGCCTTCCCCGCTTTCTTCCCCGGTTTGGCAGTCTTATCATCCGGGATGTCTTCCGCGTTGATCTTCACCTTCTCCCAGCGCATCAGCAGCGGGTCGGGGATGTACTCAACCAGCGCTCCGCCGAAGCGAAACAGGGCGTTCTTTTCGAGGCGTGACGCTTCAGGCTGCCCGGCGATCTTTAGCTCGACGTTGGGCACTGTCGCCGCTTGCACTTCCTCTTCCGTGGTGCCGGCGTAAGCCTTGATCGTCACCGTATCGGTCCCGGAAGTGACCTCGAACACTTTGCCCAGGGCCTCGGGGAATCCGCCGCTGCACACCGCCAGCCAGGTCACCTTGGCCTTTTCCCCACCGGCTTTCAGGTCGGCGAGTACGGTGGCGATGTTGGCCTGCTCGCGCGCTTTGACCAGGTCGGCGGCGCTGGGAATGGAGTAGCTAGCCGGCCGCTCGGCCTGGGACGCCGCCAAGGCGATCAATTCCTTCACTTGTGCGTCCACCGAGGAGTCGCAACTGGGTAGCTCGTACTTGTAAAACTCCTGTTTCAGGTATTTCTCAACGGCAGGGGCGCTGGGTATCTTGAGAGATATGGCGCGCGCGATCATCCAAAAGCCGTCGATTGATTGTGCAGGGGTGGAGAGAAGGTAGGCTCGGCCCATTTGATAAGCCACAGCGCTCTGGTTGGGCTCCAGCTTCAGCGATTGCTTGTAGTAATCAATCCCCCCTTTCTCGTCCTTGTTCTGCAAAGAGGCGAAGGCCGCAGTGTTCAGGAAAAGCAGCACGACCGACTTCTTCTGCTGCGCGAACTGCTCCGCACTGACGTTTTCCGGCTTGGCAATCGTTTCCACCGTCTGCAAGCCCTGTTTGCACGCATCCACGGCTTTGGCAGCCTGCTCGCGCGCATCCGGCGCCTTGGGGTTGTACGCGCTGCCAAATGCCACGGCGCGACCGTAGAGATTGTTCAAGCGGGTCGGCGGATCCAGGTTGGGGAAGGAGAGCACCTTGTCATAGGATTCGACAACCTTGGGCCAGTTCTTTGTCTCCCGATAGGCCGCCGCATACTCAGGATAGATGAAGATGAGCAGATCGGAGTTGGAATACTTGGCCACGAACTCATCCAGCAGCTTGAGCTTCTGTTGCGCATTGGTCTCCGCCCGTGCCGCCTGGAAATCCCTGTACTCCTGCGGCGTGTACTTGGGCGCGGGCGGCTGTTGCGTGCTCTGCGCCTGAGGGAGCGCGGCGAACACACCGGGGAGAATCATGATTCCCGCCAGTGTGACCATCAACCACGCTTCAAGATTGCGATTTCGCTTCATAGGTCTTCGGCCTCCTCGGCACGCACTGCTGTCCGGCCACTCGATGCCCGTTCTTGCCGACGAGCTGCCGGGGAAGCACCAAAAAGGCGGCATTATAGGGAATACTCGTCGCCAGCGCAAGGTAACTTTCCTCGCCGCCACCACATCCTATAAGCCTATCATCTCAGTGATATGATGTCCTTTCCTGAATGAATGGTCGCCTGGCCGATTATCGGCCGGATTCCCGAAGGAGCCTCTTCCATGGACGCCTCCCCATTGCAGGGACAGGTAGCGCTGGTCACCGGCGGCAGCCGCGGGATCGGTCTGGCCATCGCCCGTCGGCTGGCCGAAATGGGCGCGCGTGTGGCTATCTGCGGTCGCAATCAGGTTGCTCTCAAGGAAGCCGGTCAGGCCCTCGAGCAGGCGGGATTTGAGGCTCTCGCCATTACTGCTGACATATCCAGCGCCGCTGCGGCCCAAGCGCTGGCCGCGCGCACCCAGCAGTCCCTGGGAGACATCGCCATCCTCGTGAACAACGCCGGCGTTGGAGTCTTTGGCCCGGCCCACGAGCTGAGCGAGGAGGATTGGGACCGGGTGATGGATACCAACCTGAAGGGCGTTTTCCTGATGAGCCGGGCGGTCGCCCCGCAGATGATACGGCGGGGAACGGGCCACATCGTGAACATCAGTTCGCTGGCGGGGAAGAATACGTTTGCGGGCGGCGGAGTGTATTGCGCGTCGAAATGGGGCCTGATGGGGCTGACCGCGTGCATGGGTGAAGACCTGCGGAGCCACGGCATCCGCGTGAGTGCGGTATGCCCGGGGTCGGTTGAGACCGGGTTCGCGCCGCATGTCGGTAAGGATCCTGCGAGGATGCTCCAGCCCACCGACGTGGCTCACGCCGTGGCTATGCTGGTGACCCAGGCGCCGCAGAGCTTTATCAGCGAAGTGCAGATGCGCCCAACGCGCAAGCCATGAGGGCTTGGCAGCGAGCGCTGCGGCAGAAAGCACCGCGGCGGCACGTTTCCATTTAGGAAGTGCCGCATCCAATAGGGATGAGCTAGGATTAACTCCGGACCAGAGGTCCTGCTCGACGCTTTACCCGGCTCACACTGGGTCGGGCGCGCAACATCAATCCACACACAGAGGGGGAGATCATAATGATTCGTGCACTGCGGTTGGCAGCCGTCCTGGCTGCTTTTTCCTTGCCGGCTTTCTCCCAGGTGGCAACCTGGCAGATTGACCCGGTCCATACCAATGCGCAATTTGCGGTGCGCCACCTGGCCATTTCGACGGTGCGCGGCGAATTCACCAAGGTCACCGGGCAAGCGCAGATCGATGAAAAAGACGTCACCAAGTCGCAGATCGAAGTCAGCATTGATGCCACCACGCTGAACACCCGCGAGCCCGCCCGCGACAAGGACGTGAAGGGCCCGGGATTCCTGGAAGTCGATAAGTTTCCGACCATCACCTTCAAGTCCAAGCGCATCGCCCGCGCGGCCGACGGCGGTCTGAAGCTTACCGGCGACCTGACCATCCACGGCGTTACCAAAGAAGTCACCTTTGACGCCGAGAGCCTGACTCCGGCCATCAAGGACCCCTGGGGCAATCTGCGCCGCGGCGCTTCGGCCACGGCCAAGATTAACCGCCAGGATTTCGGACTTACCTTCAACCGAGCACTGGAAACCGGCGGGCTGGTGGTGGGTAACGAAGTGACTATGACCATAGACATAGAACTGGTGAAGAAGGGCTGATCGGACCGCCACCAGTACCCTTCAGGGTTGGAACCGGGGAGTGGTGTCACCATTCTTCCCCTCCCCGGCGACCTGCGCTCCCCGCTTGCCCCGCCAACTGCGGGGCCGCGGAGATCAAGGTGATCGAGCTGTGAGCCATACCATTGAAATCCTGGTGCGCCACGGATACATCGTGCTTCTCGTCGTGGTCTTCGCCGAACAGATCGGCCTGCCGGTGCCTTCCCCGCCCATGCTTCTGGCGGCGGGCGCGCTTGCCGGAACCGGGCGCATGAGCCTGCCGCTGGCTCTGAGCCTGGCTATTTTCGCCGCACTGCTGGGCGATCTCATCTGGTACGTACTCGGCCGCAAGCGCGGAATCCGCGTACTCCAGTTCTTGTGCCGGATTTCGCTCGAGCCGGACTCCTGCGTGCGCAACACGGAAGAGATTTTCGCCCGCCACGGCGCCCGCTCGCTCCTGGTGGCAAAATTCATTCCCGGCCTCAGCACGGCGGCGCCGCCGCTGGCCGGCGTCTTCCACATGAAGATTGGGAAGTTTCTCTCCTTTGACACCTTGGGCTCATTGCTCTGGGTGGGGGTATACACAGGTTTGGGCTACGCTTTCAGCGACAAACTCGAACTGCTGGCCGAGCACGGCGCTCGCTTCGGCACCGGGCTGGGATTCTTGATGATCGCCGGGCTGGCCGGCTTCGTGGCTTGGAAGTTCATTAAGCGCCGCCGTTTTCTGCGCGACTTGCGGCTGGCGCGGATTACTCCCGCCGAGTTGCGCGAGAAAATGAAGGCTGGAGAGGAATTGGTGATCGTGGACCTGCGCCACTCGCTCAGTTTTGAAGCTGACCCGGAATATATTCCTGGCGCGCTGCACATTGATCCCGAGGAGTTTGACCACAAACAGGGGGATATTCCTCGCGATCGCGATGTCATCCTGTACTGTACTTGACCGAGCGAAGCCAGCAGTGCCCGGGTGGCGCTGCTCCTGCGGCGAAAAGGTTTCAGCCGCGTCCGCCCACTGGCCGGCGGCCTGGATGCCTGGAGAGAGCTGGGCTTCCCCGTGGCTTCTGCCGAGGACGCAACCCCTACCGCGGCCAGCGCCATGTAACCTGGCCGCGATCGGAAGTATCCAAGCAGCAAGTTCCACTGGAGAAAAGCATACTCATGGACAAAATTGCTCCCACGCAGTTCCCGATTCACGACCTGCTCGCTCGCCGCTGGAGCCCGCGGGCTTTCTCGCCGCGCAAAGTCGAACCCGGGATCCTGATGCAGCTCTTTGAGGCCGCGCGCTGGGCGGCCTCGTCGTTCAACGAGCAGCCCTGGAGCTTTATTGCGGCCACCAGCGACAACGCTGAACAGTTCCAGCGCATGCTCAATGTTCTGATCCCGTTCAATGCCGCGTGGGTGCAGCACGCGCCGGTAGTTGCGTTGTCGGTGGCCAAACTGCGATTCGCGCACAACGACGAGGTTAACCGCCACGCCATGCATGACGTCGGACAGGCCGCCGCCTCGCTGAGCCTTCAGGCCACAGCGCTCGGCCTCTGCGTCCACCAGATGGCCGGCTTCGATGTCGAAAAAGCGCGTGCCGAATTCTCCATCCCCGCGGGATACGAACCGGGCGCGGTGATGGCCATTGGCTACCCAGGGGATGCGGATTCACTCCCCGCGCCGCTGCGCGAGAAGGAACTGGCGCCGCGATCGCGCCAACCCCTGGAGAAAATTGTCTTCGCCGGCAAGTGGGGCGAGACATCTCCACTGCTCGGCGCCAGCGGTAGGCAACAGAAGGCCTGAGCGAGGTGCCTCGATGATTCAGATTATTCCTTCAAAAGATCGCTATCACCAGAATATAGGCTGGCTGGACACGCGCTGGCATTTCTCCTTCTCCGATTATTACGACCCCAAGAACATGCAATGGGGCGCGCTGCGCGTTTTCAATGACGACGTGGTCCAGCCTGGCCAGGGCTTTGGCACCCATCCTCACAAGGACATGGAGATCATCACTTGCGTCCTCGATGGCGCCCTCGAACACAAGGACAGCCTGGGGAATACCGGGGTGATCCGCAGGGGCGAGGTGCAGGTGATGTCCGCCGGGAAAGGCATTCGCCACTCCGAGTACAACCATTCGAAAGCGAAGCCGCTGCACCTGTTGCAGCTCTGGATCTTCCCGCGTCAGCAGGGCCTCGAGCCGCGCTGGGAACAGCGCGACTTTACCTCCGCACTTGCCAAAGGGAAGCTGCTTCCCGTGGTTTCCGATGGCCGCATCCCGCAGACGCTGCGCATCGACCAGGACGCTTCCATCTATCTTTCGCAGCTTGGGACGGCGCAACAGGTGTCCCACGCCAGCGCGAAGGATCGCAAGGGCTATCTCTTTGTAATCTCGGGGGAAGTGTCGCTGAACGGGAAAGACCTTGCCGCGGGCGACCAGGCGCGCATCTCCGGCGAATCGCAGCTCGATATCCGCGGCCGCGAGGAATCCGAGCTCATGCTCCTCGATCTGCCGGCATGAGCAACGGCTAAATGCGTGGCAGGACGATTCCCTGCTGGTCCTGGTATTTGCCCTTCTTGTCTTTGTAGGAGACCTCGCAGTCTTCGTCGGATTCGAAGAAAATCACCTGGCAGAGACCTTCGTTACCGTAAATTTTCGCCGGCAGCGGCGTACTGTTGCTGATCTCCAGGGTCACAAAGCCTTCCCACTCCGGCTCGAACGGCGTCACGTTGACGATGATCCCGCAGCGCGCATAAGTGGACTTGCCCACGCAGATGGTCAGCACATTCCGCGGGATGCGGAAATATTCCACCGAGCGCGCCAGCGCGAACGAATTCGGCGGGATGATGCACACCGGCCCTTTGAACTCGACGAAATTGCGCGCGTCAAAATTCTTGGGATCCACGGTGGTGGAGTTCACGTTCGTAAAAATACGGAACTCGTCGGCCACGCGCAGGTCGTATCCATAGGAAGAAACTCCGTAACTGATCTTTCCTTCGCGCACCTGGCGATCTTCGAACGGCTCAATCATGCGGTGTTCCAACGCCATGCGGCGAATCCAGCGGTCTGATTTGACGCTCATGCCTGCCTCCCAGCAAAGAAAAGATGGCGGTAGTAGAAAGGTCCGGCAGTTTATTACGCTGCGCGCTCCTTGACAACCTGCAAGTTGCTGACTAGCATAGATTTGTCAGTAGCGCTGGAGGCGCGAGTGATCAAGCTCGATATCGTCAACGCCGTCGTCAATCGCACCAACGTCAGCCGCGCCAAAGCCGAGCGCGCCGTGGAAACGGTTTTTGAAACCATGAAAAAAGCTCTCGCCGCGGGACAGCGCATCGAACTCCGCCGCTTCGGGGTCTTCAGCGTCAAGCCGCGCAAGACCGGCATCGGCCGCAACCCTCGCACCGGAGAGGAAGTCAGCATCCCGCCGGGCAAGGCTGTTCGCTTCAAACCGGGCAAGGAGCTGCAAGGCATTTAGCTCCCGCAGTGGGGGCATGGGCGCCTTCCCCCCGGCTCTATTGTGCCGCTCAGTTTCCGTCCGCGTCCCGGCGAGTGCAAATGACCAACGAAAACGGTCACGGGCAGCCGACGCTCGAGAGCCTCGAGCGCCAGATGGCGTATTCTCCACGCGCACTGGAGACAGTGAGCTACGGCCCGCCTCCTACCGGGCGCCGCGCCCTCCTGATCGCCGCCATGCTCTTCGCTCTGACCGTGCTCTCGACGCTGGCGGTAGGCGCGCAGTTTGCCGTGGCCTACGCGCAGGACGTGGCACCGTTCACGCGTGATTTTTCTCCTTACGGTGCCTTGCTGCAGTCGCCTCGCCTGTTGCTGCTGGGCATTCCCTTCTCCTTCACGCTGATGGGCATTCTGCTGGCGCACGAGTTGGGCCATTTCTTCGCCTGCCGCTACTATGGCATTGCTGCCAGCTACCCCTACTTTATCCCCGCGCCGACGCTGATCGGCACCATGGGCGCTTTCATCCGCATCCGCTCGCCCATCGTCAACCGCAAGGCGCTGTTCGACGTGGGTATCGCCGGACCGGTGGTCGGCTTTCTCTTCGCGCTGCCGGCGCTGGCCATCGCCATCAGCTATTCCAAGGTGGCCGCGGGCGCGCAGCGGGAAGCCGCCATTCTTTTCGGCGACCCGCTCGTGATGCAACTGTTCACCCACTGGCTGCGGCCCAATGTTGTCCCGCATGATTTGCTTCTGCACCCTGTGGGGCGGGCTGCCTGGGTGGGTCTGTTCTGCACCGCGCTGAACCTCTTACCCATCGGCCAGCTCGACGGCGGACATATACTCTACTCGCTCAGCAGCGAGAAGCACCGCCGGATATCCTTGGCGGCAGTGATTCTTCTGGTCCCGCTGGGGAAACTTTTCTGGAATGGTTGGTGGATGTGGGCAGCGCTCCTTCTGGCGCTGGGTTTCCGCCATCCCGTGCTGCTCGACCGCTGGGAGCCCATTGATGCCAAGCGCCGCATGTGGGCCTTCGTAGCTGTGGTGATTTTCGCCCTCTGCTTCATGCCCGCACCGATGACCGTGCGCTTTTGAGCGGTCGCTCGGTTTTACCTGCCCGCCCAATCCTTTCTTTCCGTCCCGCCCCTTCCCAGTTATGATTCCTCGCCTTTCAGGGGAGTCGAGCACTCATACGCAAAAATGCCGGCGCTGCAACGCACACTCGGTCTCCGGGACATGTTCTTTCTGGTCATCGGCTCGGTGATCGGCTCGGGAATTTTTCTTGTCCCCGGCGGGATCCTGCGGCGCGTAGATGGCTCGGTGGGCGTGGCGATGGCCGTGTGGGTGGCGGGCGGAGTCCTGTCGTTGCTCGGCGCGCTGACTTACGGCGAGCTCACCGCCATGCGCCCCGAAGCCGGTGGCCTCTACGTCTTCATCCGCGAGGGGTTTGGACGCCTGCCCGCGTTTCTCTATGGGTGGACGCTCTTCCTGGTGATTGCCAGCGGCGCGGTGGCCACCCTGTCGGTAGCGTTCAGCAACTACCTGGGTGAGCTGGTGCCGCTCAGCCCGCTGGCGGGCAAGGTGATTTCGGTGTCCATGATCGCCCTGCTTACCGCGGTCAACGTCCGCGGCACCCGCCAGAGCGCCGATCTGCAGAACTGGACGACGCTGCTCAAAGCCGTGGCGCTGATCGCCATGGGCGTCCTGCTGCTGGTGCTGGGGAGGATGCACATCGCGTCTGCCGCCTCTCCGGCGGTGCAGCCGCACGCCTCCATGGTCTCCCGCTTCGGCCTGGCCATGATTGACGTGCTGTGGGCCTACGAGGGATGGCAGTTTGTCACGTACAGCGCGGGGGAAGTGAAAGACCCGCAGCGGAATTTTCCGCGGGCGTTTCTGGCCGGAATGCTTTTTCTGATCGGCGGCTACGTGCTGGCCAATCTGGGATATCTGGCGGTCCTGGGTCCGCAAGGCGTGGCGGAATCGAAACGCGTGGCGGCCACCGCCGTCGCCGCAGCGCTGGGTCCCTGGGCCTCCAAGCTGGTCGCGGTGGCCATACTGGTCGCTGTGTTCAGCGCTGCAAACAGCATCCAGCTCACCGCTCCGCGCGTTTTCTACGCTATGGCCTCTGACGGGCTTTTCTTCCGCAAGCTGGCCGAGGTGCATCCGCGCTTTCACACCCCGGCCAACGCGGTCGTGGCCGGCGGCGTGTGGGCCGCGGTGATGGCCTGCACCGGCACATTCCAGCAACTGCTCACCTATGTTGTTTTCACCGGCTGGATCTTCTACGGCCTGAGCGCCGCCAGCATCTTCGTGTATCGCCGGCGCATGCCGGACCTGGAACGTGCCTACCGCGTCCCCGGCTATCCCTGGCCGCCGCTGTTGTTCGTCTCCGCGGCCCTCGCCCTGGTGGCCAACACCATCGCGGCGGCGCCACGCGCCGCAGGCTTAGGCCTGGGAATCGTCTTCCTCGGCGTACCAGTATACTTTCTGTGGCGAAGTCCCGGTTCGCCTGCCCGCCAAGAACTCTCTCAGGATTGATGCTCGCCGGCGTTCCCACGAAATAAATTCTAGAGGAGATTTACCGGATCCACATCCACCAATACCGCACCGTCGGGGATCTCTTTCTTCGCGCAAAAGTCCAGGCATTCTCCCAGCACGCGGGAAAGCTGCGTCCGCTTGGGGGCCTTGAGCAGGAACTGGAAGCGGTAGTCGCGCCGCAGCCGCGCCAGCGGCGCCTGCGCGGGCCCCAGCACCTTGAGTCCTCGCGCCTCGAGCGGCCGGAAGAACCCTTCCAGGGCCCGGCTCCAGCGGATGGCATTTTCGATCTTGGGAGCGCGCACCAAAACGCTGGCCAGTGCGGCGAACGGCGGGTAGTGCATCATGCGGCGGAAATGCACTTCCTTCTCGAAGAAGGCCTGGTAGTCCTGCCGCGCGCCATACTGGATGGCGTAATGCTCCGGATGAAAAGTCTGCACCAGGACTTCACCGGGCAGCTCGCCGCGTCCGGCGCGCCCGGCCACCTGGGTGAGGATCTGGAAAGTGCGTTCCGCGGCGCGGAAATCAGGCAGCCCCAGCGCGAGGTCGGCGGAGACCACGCCCACCAGGGTGACGCGATGAAAATCGTGGCCCTTGGCCACCATTTGCGTGCCGACTAGGATGTCCAGCTTGCCCGCGGCGAATGCGCCCAGGATTTTCTGGTAGGCGCGTTTACTGCGCACCGTGTCGCGGTCCAGCCGGCCGACGCGCGCCGCCGGGAACTGCGCGCGGAGCTGCTCCTCGACCTGCTCGGCGCCCTCGCCGACGAAATACATATATTCGGCGTTGCATTTGGGGCAGGCCTTGGGCACCGGACGCGAGTAGCCGCAGTAGTGGCAGAGCAGCCGCTGGCGGCTCTTGTGATAAGTCAGCGAGATGCTGCAATTCTGGCACTGCACCGCGGCGCCGCAGCTCCGGCACAGCGCGCACCACGAATAGCCGCGGCGGTTAATCAGCACCAGCGCCTGCGTGCCGGCTTCGAGCCGCGCGGTGATAGCGGAACGCAGACGTTCGCTGAGCGCTCCGCCGCGATGCGTGCGGCGAAATTCATCGCGCAGGTCCACCAGCGCAACCTGGGCCAGCGGACGATTGCTCACCCGGCCTTCCAGCTCGAGCAGTTGATACTTCCCCGCGCGCGCGTGTTGGTAGCTTTCGAGCGAGGGCGTGGCCGAGCCCAGAACAGCAACAGCGCCTTCCAGTTTGGCGCGGACCAGCGCGGTGTCCCGGCCGTTGTACTTGGGTGTCTCTTCCTGCTTGTAGCTGGATTCGTGCTCCTCGTCCACGATCACCAGGCCGAGCCGCTCGAGCGGCGCAAAAATGGCCGAGCGCGTGCCGATTACCACGCGCGACTCGCCGCGTCGCACGGCCCACCAGGCCCGCGCGCGTTCGCCGTCGGGCAGCCCACTGTGCAGCACGATCACGCCCGCAGCTTCGCCCAGGCGCGCGCGAAGCAGGCGGCTCATGGCCAGCGTCAGCGCAATTTCCGGCACCAGCACCAGCGCGGAGCGGCCACGTTCCAGCGCGGTTTCAATGGCTGCAAGGTACACCTCGGTCTTCCCGCTGCCGGTGACGCCGTGCAGCAGGCCGGTAACGAAGCCACCGCAGTCCATCCACCCGCGGATCTGCTCGACCGCGTGCGCCTGGCCGGGGTTCAGCACATTGCGCGGCAACTCGATATCGGCTTCGAGAGAATCAAGTTCAACATCGAGTGGTTCCTCCCAGGTCTCGAGCACGCCATCTCGTACCAGCCGCTCGATGACCGCGCGAGAGACCTTGGCCTGCTCCGCGAGTGCGTGCACCGGCAGCGGGCCGCGGGTCGCGGTCAACAGATCGCGAATTCGCTCCTCCCCACTGCCCGGCGCCGGCTGGGGAGCCGTGCGCGCCCAAGCCACAATCTTTTGTGTGCGCGTGGTACGCCGCCGCGCCACTTCGCGAGCTTCGAGCGCTCCGCCGCGCAGCAAGCGCGCGGCTGCGGCTTCACCACCAGCAAGTTTTCGGAACTGATTTGCGGGGACGGGCTGCTCGACTTCAAACTGCTGCAGAACAGCCAGCTCGGCATTCTCTTCCTCGGTTCGCTCGCCGCCATCCAGCAGACGGAGCAGGTATTCCCGGCCCGCCGGCGTCAGGCGCAGCTCGCGCACAGTCCTGACTTCGACCACCGGCGGAAGCATCGCGCGAAAAACTTCGCCAACCGGAGCAACGTAGTAATCCGCCAACCACCGCCCCAGCGCCACCAGCGCCGGGGGGAGCGCCGGCTGCGCATCCAGCACCTCGACAATCTCGCGGAGATTCTCCGTATCCGGCTTGCTGCTGGTGCACTCGAGCACCACACCCACCACCGCCTTGCGCCGGAACGGCACGACGACCCGGCTACCTGGCTCAGGCCCTTCGCCGAGCGAGTCCGGCACCAGGTAGGTAAAAGTCGAGCGCAGCGGGACAGGGAGAGCGACTTCGCAATAGACGGCCACGGCGAGGATTAGTGTAGCAGGCCCGTGCAGCAGCCTCGCGGGCCACCGCTGAAGAGGCATGTCCCCAGAAGGCATAACTGACGGAACGCCCAATAGAGAACGGAACGGCGATGAGCTTCAGTTCCAGAGCAGTCAGGCCGTAGGCGATAAAAAGATAATTCGATGGAAGCGGGGAGAAGGCGTAGAAGAGAAAAACGCTCAAGGCTCGCTGCGGCGCTTTTCAACTAGCTGCGGGCGCGGTCTCCTTGGTGACCGCACGTTGCGGCGAAGCGGCGGTGGCTTGCAGCCGTTGCAGCCCAAGAATCGCCGCGCCGAGAGCACAGACATACTCGGGCTCTTTGGGGACGCGCACGCTGATCTGCAAGCGCTCTTCGAGGGCGCGGACCATGCCGCGCTGCCTGGCAACCCCGCCGATGAAGATCAACTCGCCGCTCATTCCCGCCCGCTTGAGAAGCAGGCAGGCGCGCTCCGCCAAAGAATCATAGATGCCGTGCAAAATGTCTCCGACGGTGACGCCGTTGCTGACATGGTTGATGATCTCGCTTTCGGCCAGCACCGCGCAGACACTGGAGATCGGCTGCGGGTTTTTCGCGCCAAGCGCCAGTTCGCCTACTTCGGCCAGCGGGACCTGCAAGTATTTTGCCGCCCTGACAATGAAGCTCCCCGAGCCGGCGGCACATTTGTCGTTGCTCTTGAATTGGTGCACCTTGCCGTTATCCTTGAGGGTGATGCCACGCGTTGTCTGGCTGCCGATGTCCAGCACGGCGCTGGCTTTGGGATAAAGGTACCGCGCGCCGCGCGCGCCGGCGGTGATGTCGGTCACCTGGATATCGCGGAAGCTGATACTGTAGCGGCCAAACCCGGTGGTCGCGGTGTAGGCGATGTCCCCGGCCTCCAATCCCGCTTCGGACAACGCCGCGGCCAGCGCCGTCCGAGCGGCCTTCTCCATATCCACGCCGGTTTGTTCGCGCCCGCGCCCCAGTACCACCGGCGCAATGGCCGCGCGCGCTTCTCCCAGGACCACCGCTTTCACGAAAGCCGATCCGACGTCAATCCCCGCTACGTACCGCATTGGCCGGCCTCCCGAGTTCCGCCTCAAAAGATTCCCCCGACTTTTCGAGGGCAAATAGCGCCGCGCCAATGGCGCCGGTGAAGTGCGCTTCCTCACTAACCTGCAATTTCACCCCGAGGATGTCTTCGAGCGCCTTTACCATGCCTGCGTTTCTCGCTACCCCGCCGGTCAGCGTGATTTGAGGCTCGAGGGGCACCCGCCGCGCCAGGGAGGCGGTCCGCTTGGCAATCGCCAGGTGCACCCCGTTCAGGATGTCCTCCGATTTCTTGCCCTGGGCGAGATAAGAGAGGATGTCGGACTCGACAAAGACGGTGCAGACGGTGGCGATTTTCACCGGATGCTTGCCGCGCAGGGAGATCGGTCCGATATCGTCCAGGCTGACACCCATTACATCCGCTGCGTTTGACAGGAAGCGTCCGGTCCCCGCGGCGCACTTGTCATTCATCACAAAATCAAGCACCTGCCCATTCTCGCCGATGCTGATGGCCTTGGAGTCTTGTCCTCCCATGTCGATCACCGTGCGGGTGGAGGGAAAAATGAAGTGCGCGCCGCGCGCATGACAACTGATTTCCGTCATCTGTGCGTTGCCAAAGGTAATCTTGTAGCGGCCGTAACCGGTTCCAACGACGAAGCCGATCTGATTCGGGGTGATGCCAGCGGCACGGCAGGCCGCCAGAAAACCATTGTCCGCCGCCTTCTGGACATTCGCGCCGGTATCCACCAGCGCCCGCGCGACGATTTCCACCTTGCCGTTATCGCAGAGGATGACGGCTTTGGTCTGCGTCGATCCAACGTCTACTCCGGCTGCGAATTTCATTGGGCACACCTCATGAGAGGATCTTCAGCTCCGCGCCCGGCTGTATCGCCGGCACGGCTGCGCCCGCACGAAGGCTCCCGGCCGCCTGGCTGTGCTCCAGGCCCTCGAAAAAGGCGTCCATGCGATTCTTGATTTGCGCCTCGGAAAAATAACGCGGATCGGCCAGATCCGATTCCAGATAAAGCGTGGGAATGC
>JBGPJC010000053.1:0-25676 GCA_041485165.1 Terriglobia bacterium
TGACCGTGTAGTAGCCCGACCATTCGCGGTAGCTCAGGCTCTCGCACAGAGCAAGCTCGCGTTCGTGAAACGGCGTTCCGACCGGCACAGTTCCTCCTCAATTCCCGCGGCCAGGGAGAAGGGCGAGTATAACGGCGGCGGCGCACCCGCCGCAACCCGGCGCCAATCTCCAACCGTCTTTTCTCACTCAGACATTTGAGCCGTGCGATGGGGATACGATGTGAGTAGGCTCTTCCACTTCATTAACAGTTCTTGTCCGGCGAGACACCCGCCTGTAGAATGGCTGTTTGTTTTGTGCGCATCGCGCCCGACCGTAACGGCGCCGAAACGATCCTAATGAACGCATCGAACTCACACTACGACGCCATCGTCATCGGCGGAGGCCACAACGGCCTGGTGACTGCCGCTTACCTCGCCAAAGCGGGCAAGAAGGTGGTGGTGCTCGAGCGGCGGCACGTGCTGGGCGGCGCCGCAGTCACCGAAGAAATCGTTCCCGGCTTCAAGTTTTCCGTCTGCTCCTACGTCGTCTCGCTTCTGCGTCCGGAAATCATCCGCGACCTGGACCTGCCCCGCCACGGCCTGGAGATCCTGCCGCTTGACGGCACGTTCACGCCGATGTTCAACGGCGACTATCTCTGGCGCATGGACGACCATGGCAAGCTGCGCCGCGAGGTGGCTCGCCATTCCAAGCTCGACGCCGAGGCCTACGAAGAGTTCGGCAAGTCCATGCACCAGCTCTGCAAGTTTGTAAAGCCTATCCTGGGGATGACGCCGCCCGACCCCACCACGCTGAACCCCAAGGATCTCGGAAAGCTCCTTTTCCTTGGCCGGCGTTTCCAGGGGCTGACGCGCGAAGACCGCTACAACCTGGTCCAGTTGATGACCATGAGTTCGGCGGACTTCCTCGACCAGTGGTTTGAGACCGACGTACTCAAGGCCACCATGTCCGCCTCGGGGATTATCGGCACGTTACTCGGCATCCGCTCGCCCGGCACCGCCTACGTCCTCCTGCACCATTACATGGGCGAGATTGACGGCACCTTCCGCGCCTGGGGACTCCCGCGCGGGGGCACCGGCGCGATTTCCAATGCCATCGGCGCGGCGGCGCGCGAGCTGGGCGTGGAGATCCGCACCCAATCTCCGGTCGCCCGCATTCGCACCAAGAACGGCAAGGCCACCGGCGTGGTCCTCGAAAACGGCGATGAACTCTATGCGCAGATCGTTTCCTCGAGCTGCGATCCGAACCTGACCTTCCTGAAGTGGATCGAGCGGGGTACGCTCGACGACGATTTCGTCACCGAAGTGCGGCGCTACAAATATCGCGGCTCCTCCGGAAAAGTGAATCTGGCGCTCGACGGCCTGCCGGAGCTGCGCGTAAAGCCCGGCGCCGGCCCGCACCTGCGCGGCGCGATTTCCATTTCGCCCAGCATGGAATACATGGAACGCGCCTACGACGACGCCAAGTACGGCCACTTCTCGCGCCGCCCGTACGTGGACATTGTCATCCCCACGCTCACCGATCCTTCCATGGCCCCTCCGGGCAAGCACGTGATGTCCTGCTTCGTGCAGTACGCGCCCTACAAACTCGCCGAGGGCCTCAAGTGGGACGACAAGATGCGCGAAGACTTCGGCAACACGGTGATCAACACTATTTCCGAGCACATCCCCAACCTGAAGAGCCTGATTATCGGCCGCCAGGTTCTTTCCCCGCTGGACATCGAGCGCGACTTCGGCCTCACCGAGGGCAACATCTTCCAAGGCGAGCTCTCGCTCGAGCAGCTCTTCTTCCTCCGGCCGGTGGCCGGATGGGCGCGCTATCGCACTCCGGTGAAGAACCTCTACCTCTGCGGCTCGGCCACGCATCCCGGCGGCGGGATCATGGGCGCGCCGGGGAGGCTCGCCGCGCTGACCATACTCGACGACTTCAAGAGGGGAGCGCTGGCGTAGTCATGGCTGCTCCTCGGGACGTCGTAATCATTGGTGCGGGCCACAATGGTCTGGTGGCCGCCTTCTACCTGGCGAAAGCAGGCTTCAAACCTTTGGTCCTCGAGCGCCGCGACACCATCGGCGGCGCCGCCATCACCGAAGAATTCGCTCCTGGTTTCCGCTGCTCGATCCTTGCTCACTCTACCGGGCCTCTGCTGCCGGAAATTGTGCGGGAGATGGATCTGGCCAGCCACGGCCTGCAGATGATCGAACCCGAGCCGCGGGTCTTCGCGCCGGCGCCCGACGGCCGCGCCGCGGTGCTGTATTCGGATGTGCGCCGCTCCGCGGAATCCATCCGCAAACTATCCAGCGCAGATGCCGAGGGATATGAGCGCCTGCACGGCGCGCTCGCTCGCGTCGCGACGGTGCTGCGCCCGTTGCTGACCATCACCCCGCCTTCGATTGACCGACCTGCGCAGTCCAAGGGCGACCTCTGGAAACTGCTGCAGACCGGCCGGAGCTTCCGCAAGCTGGGCAAAAAGGAAATGTTCCAGCTCCTGCGCTGGGGGCCGATGGCCGTGGCGGATTTTGTCGCCGAGTTCTTTGAGACCGATCTGCTGCGCGCCACCATCGCCGCGCGCGGCATCTTCGGCACGGCCTTCGGACCGTGGTCGGCAGGCTCGACAGCCACGCTGCTGCTGCGCGCCGCGGCGGAGCCCAACCCGGCGGGCACCTCGGCGTTTCCCAAGGGTGGTCTCGGCGCGCTCACTGCGGCGATGGCTGCTGCGGCGCGGCAATCCGGCGCGGAAATCCGCAAAGGCGCCGCGGTTGTACAAGTCCTGGTGAAGGACGGTGCGGCCACCGGCGTCGCTTTGACCAGTGGAGAAGAGATCGCTGCGCGAGCCGTCGTTTCCGGCGCCGACCCCAGGCACACTTTCCTCAAGCTGGTCGATCCCCTGCACCTCGACCCTGAATTTGTAGTCAAGGCCCGCAACTATCGCTGCGTGGGCAATGTGGCCAAGCTCAACCTGGCCTTGAATGGTCTCCCCGAATTCACCGCCATCGCCAAGATGGGCGGCGATGGTGACCCCGCAAGAATCCTTTCCGGGCGCACCCACATCGGCCCGGGGATTGACTACCTGGAACGCGCTTTCGACGCTACAAAGTATGGCGAATTTTCCGAGCACCCTTGCCTGGAAGTTTCCATCCCTTCGCTGTTGGACCCCTCTCTGGCGCCGGCGGGCAAACATGTGATGTCCATCTATGCGCAGTTTGCGCCCTACAAGCTGAAGAAGGGGGATTGGGAAAGCCGCGGGGATGACCTGGCCAAGACCGTCGTCCACACCCTTGCGGATTATGCTCCGAAGCTGCCCAAGATGATCGAAGCGCAGCAGGTGATCACCCCGCTGGACCTCGAGCGCACCTACGGCCTCACCGGCGGCCACATCTTCCACGGCGAGTTGGCCCTCGACCAGCTTTTTACCATGCGTCCTATCATCGATTGGAGCCGTTACCGCGCGCCGGTCAAGGGACTCTACCTCTGCGGCTCGGGAACCCACCCCGGCACCGGCCTCACCGGCGCGTCAGGGTACAACGCCGCCCGCGAAGTCCTCCGCGATCTCCGCCGCTAGGTTTTTGCGCCAAACTGCACTCCCCCTTCATCGATCATCGTTCGGAGCGGCTTCCACTAAAGAGTTGGCGGGGTGACGCGTCAGAGTTGCGCTACACGCGGTACTCGCATCTAATAAGAGGAATAGCTCGAGCTGCAGTTGGAGGGGTCCATGGCTCGCAAGATTCGCCTTTCTGTGATCGCTGCGGCAATGTTTCTCGGCGCGTCCGTTTCCGGGCCTGTCTCCGCCGCTGCGGCGGAGCAATCGCAGCAAGTCGGCCGCCAGAAGGTCTGGACCAACGACGACATCCAATTGCTCCGCGGCATCACCCCAAATTTCTCCCCCAGCTTGCGCGAAGCAGGGGATACGAGCCGGGCAGGCTCGGCCCCGGCGAAGTACGTCCGCTTCAAGGATCCGCGGTGGTATCGCGAACAGCTCCAGCCGCTGCGCATTGAACTTGACCGCATCAACTCCGCATTGCGCCGGCTTCGCGCCGCGCTGACAAGTGCTAAGGGTGGCACCAACGCCATCAATTTCGACCGGGATACCGAGGGCATCACTCCCGAGAGCGAGGTCCGACTTCTCCAGCAGCGCCGTCGCGATATCCTCAGCCGCATGGATGCCATCGAGGACCTGGCCCAGCGCAATGAAATCCCGCCCGGCGAGCTGCGCAAAGCTCGCTCACCCGGCGAGCTGGCCATGGACGCCTACAAAGAGGACGCGGCCAACGCCCCTCTGGATGCAGACCCGCCGCAGACCGAAGCCCAGTGGCGCAAGGAGTTCGCCGAGCTTCGCGAGCAACTCTACTATGCGCAGAAAGAGCTGGATGTCCTCCAGCGCGAGTGGAATGTCAGCCTGGTGCAGCATTATCCCAACCCCAACAAAGCGCTGCACGAACAGTTCAGCCGCCGGGAGATCAACAAGCTGGCCCGGAAAATCCGGGAGAAGAAGGCCGAAGTCGCGCAGATCGAGCAGAATATCTCCGACCTCGAAGACGATCTGCGCCATGCCGGCGGCTTTTCCGGCTGGGCGCGCGATTAGCAACGTAGCGCCGCCTCCGCTGTCGATCCCCACTCTGCGTTTGGCCCAAGCTGTTCCCATAGTCATGGCGTGGTCCGTACCGCCACAGCACGGCTTGAGCCCTGGGACCTGAAACGGGCAATCCGTACGTCGGATTACCCTTGATCCTGTCCGAATGTGAACCGTTCTGCAGAGAAACTGCAAGAACTTGCACCATCCTCTTGAGCTCCGGCTTCTCTCCGAGACTATTTACCGTAACGATTATCTTTTCCTCTTGACAACCAGAATGCCGAGCACTAGCGTTGCGACCGCTGTTCCTTACGTCTTAGGAACGATGGCGACATGCATCGACTCCCATGCTCCCCCATTGCGGGCTTCCCGCTGTGTTCGTCATTTCCGCTCGATTTCTTTGCCATGAATGTTCGGATGCGGTTCTCGACCAAGCCATTCGGTGAGGTTCCGGAAGCCACGCCCTTCCCAGGGACGCGGCTCCAAGCGGTCCGTTGCAAGGAGGAATCAAGATGACAAGAGAGACAAGAAAGCGCTTTTCCAGGGCGGGGCTCGGCATTGTTGCGCTGCTCGCTTTTGCTGCGTTCTTTTCCTTCAGCCGTTCAGCCGCGCTGGCGGGCGGATCACCGGTCAGTTTCACGGTAAGCCGAAATACGCCGGGCTTTATCCAGAGGGCCACCGATCTCGGTGCGCTAGACCCGAATACTGTGATCAGCGTGACCGTCTGGCTGAACCTGCACAATCAGAATCAACTGGACTCCCTCGCCGCCCAGCAGCAGCACCGCGGCTCCAGCAGCTACCACAAGTGGATTACCCAGGACCAGTTCAATACCAGCTTCGGCCCCACCGCGCAGGAGGTGAATTCGCTGCGGAACTTCCTGAGCGCGAAGAAGCTCTCCATCCTGTTTGTCGCCGAAAACAACATGTACGTGAAGGTCCAAGGGACGGTGGGCGACATCGAAGCCGCCTTCCACGTCGCCATCCACAACTACAACCTGAACGGGACGATCCACCGCTCGAACACTGCCGACCCCTCCGTCAATGACGCCACCGGCGCACACGTCGCGGCCATCACCGGCATGGACGATATCGGTTTCCAGCCGATGTACGTCAGGCCGACTGATGCTGACGGCACGGTCGCCCCCATGACTCCCCTGGGTCCTTCGCCCAACGGGGTGTTCTTCGAAGGCCAGTGCTTCCGAGCGCCCGAAACGCACACCTTTACAGGCGGGCCCAACACGGCGACCTACACCGGCAACCGCTACGGCTCTGACATCACCAGCGGCTTCGGCCACTTCCCGCCGTGCGGCTACTCCCCGGACGAGATGCAGACGGCCTACAACCTCAAGTCTCTCTACAGCTCCGGGCTGGACGGCACCGGCCAAACGATTGTCATTACTGACGCGTTCGGCTCGCCCACCATCCGCCAGGACGCCGAGGTTTTCTCGCAGATCTATGGCTTGCCCGATCTCACTCCGGCCAATTTCCAGATCTATCGTGCGCCGGGCGCGGTCAACAATCCATTCGGCCCCGCCGGAAGCTGGGATGTGGAGACGACCCTCGATGTCGAGTGGGCCCATGCCCTGGCTCCCGGCGCAAACATTGCGCTGGTGATCGGCCCGACCAACCACGCGGATCTGGACGAGGCCATCAACTACGCCGTGGTCCATCACTTGGGCAACGTCATTTCGAATAGCTGGTCGAGCCTCGAGGGTTTCGGCAACCCCGCCCAATTCGACCGCATAAACCGCATCCTGGAGATGGCCGCGGTGCAGGGCATTGACGTGAACTTCGCCTCCGGCGATTTCGGAGACGAAACCGTCCGTGTTGGCTTCAAGACCGTGGATTTCCCCGCCAGCTCGCCCTTCGCCACCGGCATCGGCGGCACCAGCCTGGCCCTCAATCCGGACAACTCCATGGCCTTCCAGACCGGCTGGGGGAACAACTTGACCCGCATCGCCAACCTTATCTCGCAGGGCAGCACGCCGGTAATTCCGCCGATCAACTTTGGCTTCCAGAACGGTGCCGGCGGTGGCACCAGCCTCACCTTCGCCAAACCCTCATTTCAGAGCGGCTTGCCGGGCACAGCGCGGATGGTCCCAGACATCGCCATGCTGGCCGACCCGTTCACCGGCGGTGAATTCATCCAGACGTTTAACGGGCAACTGAGTGTCGGCGTCGTTGGCGGCACCAGCCTGGCCACACCGATGTTCTCCGCGATCATGGCTATCGCCGCGCAGAAGGCCGGCCACGGGCTAGGCCAGGCGGCCATGCTTGTCTACAACTTGCCTGCTGGCGCGGTCACGGACGTGACAGCATTCAGCTCGCCCAACAATGTGACCGGCGTCATCAACGGCAATCCCATCACCGCGGACCAACTGGCCGCGCCGCTAAGCAACACCACCTCGTACTTCAGCGCGCTGTACAACAGCCCGTTCTCCACGCGCTGGTTCGTCCTCACCTTCGGGACCGATTCATCACTTACCACCGGCCCCGGGTGGGATAACGTCACCGGTGTCGGCACGCCGAACGGCGCGAATTTCGTCAACGCCATCGCGCCGTAACGCCTCGCGTCTCACGCCTATCCTTGGTTGGAAGCAAGGCCCGTACGGGCCTTGCTTCCAACCCCTTCCGGAATTCATTCGATTCAAACCCTGCCCCTCGCGGCTGGTGCCGCGAATCACTTCGGTATCGATCGCCTTCTATCCCCGAGTGATTGCGCCCAACCAGCCCCCAACCAGCCTTGGATGCTTGGTTTCCGTCCGGCCCCAACCCCTGGCGCTTGTGAGCAGCCGCTGGGCAAAGTAGAATGGCGGTCTGCCCGGAGCGCGCCGCGCCCGTCTGAAGCGAAGGAGACACCGTCATGGCCACCGCTGAAGTGAGGATTGACCGCGGAGAGTTCACCAACGAGCCGTTCACCGATTTCTCCAAGCCGGAGAACCGCTCGGCGATGCTGGCCGCGCTGGCCAAGGTGAAGTCCGAATTCGGCAAGGAATACCCGCAGATTATCGGCAGCGAGCGCATCATCACCCCGGAGAAAACCAAATCCACCAACCCCTCGCACCCGGAAGAGGTCGTCGGCGTCTTCCAGCAGGCCACGGTGGAGATGGCCAATCGCGCCATCCAGGTGGCCAACGCTGCGTTTGCTTCCTGGAGCCGCACGCCGGCTGGCGAGCGCGTCGAGGTGCTCTTCCGTACTGTCGACCTGCTGCGCCGGCACAAATTCGAGCTGTCCGCGCTGATGTGCTACGAGGTCGGCAAGAACTGGGCCGAGGCCGACGGCGACATCGCCGAGACCATCGACTTCTGCGAGTTCTACGGCCGCGAGATGTTGCGCCTGGCCGGACCCCAGCCGCTGACGCCGATGAAGGGCGAAAAGAATTACCTGTACTACATCCCGCTCGGCGTCGGCGCGATCATCCCGCCATGGAATTTTCCCTGCGCGATTATGGCCGGGCTGGTGGTGGCCTCGGTGGTCACCGGCAACACCGTCGTTCTGAAGCCCTCGAGCGATTCGCCGACCATCGCCTACCGCTTTTTCGAGCTGCTCTTCGAGGCCGGGCTGCCGCCTGGCGTGGCGAATTTAGTGGTCGGGCCGGGCAGCACCGTGGGCGAAGCCATGGTCAGCCACCCCAAGACGCGCTTCATCGGCTTTACCGGCTCCAAGGAAGCCGGCCTGCGCATCCAGCAGGTGGCCTCCAAGCCCCAGGCCGGGCAGCTCTGGATCAAGCGCACAGTCCTGGAGATGGGCGGCAAGGACGGCATCATTGTGGATGACGAGGCGGACATTGACGCCGCGGTCGAGGGCGTGACACAGAGCGCGTTTGGCTACCAGGGACAGAAGTGCTCGGCATGCTCCCGCGCCATTGTGACCGAAAAGGTGTACGACACTTTCCTGCAAAAGCTCACCGAGCGTGTGAAAAAGATCAAGGTGGGCCCTGCGGACGATCCGGCAACCTACATGGGCCCGGTGATCAACAAAAATTCGATGAAATCCATCCTCGATTACATCGAAGTGGGCAAAAAGGAAGGGCGCCTGGTCGCCGGCGGCGGGCCGGCGGGCGGCGATGGCTACTTCATCCAGCCCACGGTCATTGCCGACCTCAGCCCCAAGTCACGAATCGCGCAGGAGGAAATCTTCGGCCCGGTCCTCGGCGTGATCCCAGCAAAGAATTTCGACCACGCTCTGGAAATCGCCAACGACACCGAGTTTGGCCTCACCGGCGGCGTCTATAGCAAGAACCCCGAGAAGCTCCGCAAGGCCAGCGAATCCTTCCACGTCGGCAATCTCTACCTGAACCGCAAGTGCACCGGAGCCATGGTCGGCGCGCACCCCTTCGGCGGGTTCAATATGTCCGGCACGGACTCGAAAACCGGCGGGCGGGATTACCTTCTGCTGTTCCTGCAAGCCAAAACCATCGCCGAAAAAATCTAACGCCCTTTATGGAGTGCGGAAGCTTTCTGCCGCCCTGACTACCAGAAGCTTGCTTCAGGGATGTGGCGACTATTCCGCCTCTTGCTCAAATCCCTCGCGCCGCAGCAGCCGGTACGCCGGATAGCTGAGGATCAACAGCCCTAGCGCATAAATGCTGTAATGCCGCACCGCGCTGGTGTCTTTCAAGTCAGCCACAATCGCGGCCACCAGAAAAGCCACCGCCCCGAGCAGCGCAATCCCGGTGGTGACCGGATATCCCCAGGCTCGATACGGCCGCGGCGTCTGCGGCTCGCGCCAGCGCAGGACGAACAGCGAGATATACGACATGGCGTATTGGGCCACGAAAAAATACGCCAGCATTTCGATGATGGCCCCAAATGTCCCGGTGGCGATGAAGGCGATGGCAATGATGGTGCTGGCCAGCAGCGAAATCGTCGGTGTCCCGCCGGCGTTGACTTGCGTCGCGCGCCGCGAAACCAGGCCGTCGCGGCTCATAGCATAAAGCACCCGCGTGGCCATCAGCGGGTACGCATTGCAGGCGCTCAACAGCGCCACGATCATCAGTGCCAGTATGATCTGCTCGCCGTGCCGCCCGATGATGGCGGTCGCCGCCAGCCCCATGGCGAAGTTGTTCCCGGCGATCGCTTGGATGGGAAGAACATAAACCAGAGCGGCGTTGAAGAGGATATAAATCACCATCACGGAAATCACGCCGCCGAACATAGCGCGCGGGAGATCCCGGCCGGGGTCTTTCACTTCTTCGGAAAAATAGATGGGGCCGTTCCAGCCGTCGTAGGTGTAGATGACTGCTTGCAACGCCAGGATCACGGCGATGTACAGCGGCATGGCTGTGGGTGGCAGTGACGGCACCGGCATCGCCGCTTTCACGCCCCCGCCAAGCAGAAAGCACCCCCCCACCATGGCCAGGAACACTATCCCTTTCAGCAGGCTGGTGATTTCCTGCGCACGGCCCCCCTGCTTCACTCCACGCCACTGCAGCAGGGTGAAAGAGAGGATCACGATGACACCGAGAGCCGGGGCCTGACCCTTCAACGCGGGAAAGAGCGTGCCCAGGTACTCTCCAATCAGGATGGGGATGGCGGCGTTTGTTCCGCAGGTGGAGAGCCAGTCGCTCCAACCGATGATGAAGCCGGCGTAAGGGCCGATGGCGCGGCGGGCGAAAACGTACTGCCCGCCCGAGCGCGGCACCATCGCGCCCAATTCCGTCAGGGAAATTGTCCCGATCAGCGCGTAGAGGCCCCCGGCGATCCACACACCCAGAAACAGCGCAGTGCTCGGAAGATAAGTGGCCACCTCGCCGGGAGTACGAAGGATGCCGCCGGCAATCGTGTTGCCGACCGTCACGGCAATGCCAAACGTCACGCCCAGGGCCTTTAACAGGCTGCCGCGCCGCGCCGGGATGGCGGCTGTTGCTCCGGTTGCGCTCACTACCGCGCGCGTCCTGAATTGACGATTGGCATCAGCAAGCCAGAGCCTCTCCGCGGCAGAGTCGCGGAACGCGCATGATATTGAAGCGGCAAAGATAAAGCAATGGCGGGGGAACTCGTGGAGTGCGGCAGCCTGCGCGCCTCTTGCGGGTGTCCAGGCGTCGTTTGCAGATATTGAGGACTTCGCAACGGATTCGGAGTGATGTTCTCGATGCGCGAGGACAGTTCCGATTTACTGGCCCGATCCTTGACCGGCAGGATTGGGCCGCTTGCTCGCCAGAAGCAGTGAGATCTGCACGTCCAGTTCGATGATATTCAAAGGTTTCGAGAGTATTGCGTCGGGATGCTGCTCTTTCACCATGCGCAGCACCAGCGGATCGTCTACCCCGGTAATGACGATCACCGGGATCCCGGCGGTTGTCGCCGTCTTGTGGACCCGCTTTAAGACCTCGATCCCCGTGCCCCCGGGCAGCTTGACATCCAGCAGGATCAGATCCGGCCGGTCGGAGATCACATGCTGCCAGGCTTGCAACGCGTCGAAAGTCAGCGTGGTCTCATAGCCGCACTCGCGGCAGTGGCGATCGAGCAGGTGGTTCAGTACAGCATCATCGTCGGCGATCAGAATCTTCATTGTGTTTATTCTCCATTCGGTTGTTTCTGTGCAGGGCGCAGGTTGTTGTTCCAGCCCGGATTCCAACAGAGCCCGTCGCGCCTCACTATCGGGAAAACTCCGCAAGCGCGGCCGATACCCGCGCGATTTCCTTGTCGAGCGCGGCGAAGGCTTCAGCAGCGCCTTGCAGATTTTTCTCCCGCCCCATCTTTTCCAGACGAGCCGCCAGTTGAGCGGCGCGCCGCGCGCCGAAATTGCCCACCGATCCTTTCAGAGTGTGAGCCGCCCCATCGAGTTTTGCGCAATCTCCGCGGGTCACGCTGTCCTGAATCTCGGCCATCAGGCGGGGCTTGTCGGCCAGGAACAACCGGGCCAGCTGTTTGAGCAGCCCTTCGTCCTGGTCCACGATCTCGAGCAGCGATTTCCGATCGATGCGATCCGGAGGCAGGTCCGCCGGCGAGACTGGAGTCGAAGTGTTTCCCGCCGTCATGGAATGAGAATCTCGGGACATCGATTCCTCCGCGGGGAACAGACCGCGGTGTTTCGCGCGAACTGGTTCCGCCATTCTCTTTCTTTATCGGCGTGAGCCCCTTCGGACTTGAACCTCTACGGTAGGGCGAACCATTTCTTTCCCGCTGCCCGGCAAGAGGGGATGCTTTCTGGGCCGATTTTCAAGGTAGAATCACCCGTTTGATGGCATCTGCCACCAATTCGAGACTTCGCTCGCCGTTCGCTGTATCCCTGCTGCTGATCGCTTTCTGCGCCGGCCCGGTCTCCGCGCAACAGCGCGAGCCTTCCGGCGCTCCGGGGAACGCAGCCGCGGCGCAACAGCCCGCGCCGGGTTCCACGGCGACCTCTCAGATACCCGGTGATCTCCAAGCTGCGCCGAATAAGCTGGCACACCGCTTCTGGGACAAGCAAGACTGCTGGTTGTTTGCCGGCGTGGGCGCGGTGCGCGCGCTGGACGGCATTTCCACGCGCAACTTTCGCGCGCGTGGCCGTGACGAGGCCCTGTTGAACAACGAGGTGGTGGACAATGCCGCGGCTTTCGCGGCCATCGAAGCCGCAGGAACCGCCGCATCCATCGGTGCGTCTTATTTGCTGCACCGCACCGGGCATCACGCTTTGGAGCGCTGGATCTCCTACGTGCACATCGGCGTGGGTTTATTCGGTACCGGGCGCAATTACGCTTTGAAGACGGGGCACCCGGTCACGGCTCCGCACTGAGCGTGAAGAGCAGCGCAGGGCCATTCTTGTCGAGAATTGTTCAGGAGGCGGGAGAGTCATGCACAGAGCTGTGAAGAAGATGATCGTCGCGCTCAGCGTTTTGCTCGCAGTCTGGATCTTTTGCACGCCCGCCCCGGCGCGGGCCCAGGCCGGCACGGAGAAGAAAGACGAGCCCAAGGCCGACAAGCCGGAAAAGAAAAAAGAAGAAGGGCTGCCGCTCAAGCCGGCGCGCAAGATCGAGTTCACCAGCGATGAGGGCACGTGGATGTCCCTCGACGTCTCTCCGGACGGCAAACAGTTGGTCTTCGACCTGCTCGGCGACCTGTATCTCCTTCCCATCGCCGGGGGGGAGGCCAATCGCCTGACCTCTGGTTTAGCCTGGGACTGCCAGCCGCGATTTTCGCCTGATGGTAAAGACATCGCATTCATCAGCGACCGCGCCGGCAGCGACAACATCTGGCTGATCGATGTGGCCAGTGGAAAGCTGCGCCAGGTCACCAAGGAGACCGATTGGCAGCTTGGCTCGCCCGCTTGGACTCCCGATGGAAATTACCTGGTGGCCCGCAAGTGGGGCGTCTATCCCGGCCCGGACGATTATCTCCGCGGCATTGCTCTGTGGATGTACCACCGCGACGGCGGCAAGGGCGTCGAGTTGGTAAAAGGCCGGGGCGAAACGCAGATTAATTCCGGGGCGATATTCTCTCCAGACGGCAAAACGATCTACTTCTCGAGCCACGCTGATCGCTTCCAGTACAACGTTCCGCCGGGGCGTTTCCAGGTGCACACCATGAACCGCGAGACCGGCGAGGTCCGCAGCATCACCGCGGAATATGGTGGCGGCCTGCGGCCCATTGTTTCTCCGAACGGGCATTACCTGGTCTATGCCTCGCGACTCGACGCCGTCACCGGCCTGCGCATCCGCGACCTCAAGAGCCTGGAGGACCACTGGCTGGTTTCACCCATCCAGCGCGACGACCAGCAGGGCTTTTCCGCCAATGACCTGCTCCCCGGCTATGCTTTCACTCCGGACTCCAGGGCCGTGATTTACACCGCCGGTGGGAAATTCCATCGCGTGGACGTGACCACGCACCAGGTGTCCCTGATCGCATTCACCGCCAAGGTCGAGCAGGAACTGGGCCCGCGCGTCTCGGCCAGCTACACGGTGAGCGACGGTCCGCTCGAGGCGCGCCAGCTCCGCTGGATGCGCGTCTCACCCGATGGTAAGCGCGTGGTGTTCAGCGCCGTGGGAAAAATCTATCTGGCCGGCCTGTCCGCAGACCCATCCGGCGCCAAGCTTACCGCCGCGACTCCGCGCCGCCTCACCTCCACCCCGGCCGGATCCATCCGCGAATTCGAGCCCGTGTTCTCCCCGGACGGAAAGTGGATCGCCTACGTCACCTGGTCGGACACCGAAGGCGGCCAAATCTGGAAGGCGCCGGCGGACGGCGGTACACCCCTGAAGCTCGGCGGTCTGGCGGCGTTCTATACCAGCCCGGTCTGGTCTCCTGACGGCCAGAAGATCGCCTTCGTAACGGGATCGGCACGCGATTGGCTTACGGATGGCGGCGGCATCCTCGAATTGCGCTGGATGCCTGCCGACGGCGGCGAAAGCCATGAGATCGTCCGCATCCCGGGCGGTTACCAATCGCCGGCTTTTTCTCCCGATGGCACGCGCATCTACTACATGGAGTCGGCGCCACCGCCCCCGGGCGGCGAAGGAGGGCCTGCGCGGCTGATGCGTTCGGTTCGCCTCGACGGCGTGGACAAACAGACCCATCTGCGATTTGAGGGCGTTCAGGTCGTGGCCATCCCCTCGCCGGATGGCGAGTACATCGCGCTGTCGGACAAGTCCGACGCTTACCTGGTCGCCTTTCCCAAGGCCGGGCCACAGACCATCAGCATCAACTTGCAGACGCCGCCTGTGCCGCTGAAGCGCGTGACCACCGAGGGCGCCAATTATCTGGCCTGGACCGACGGCGGCAAGACCCTCACCTGGGGCTACGCCAATCACTTCTATCGCATCGCTCGCGAGAAGGTTCTTAGCGCCGAAAAACGCGAAGAGTGGACTCCGGAAGAAGCCGAAATCCATCTCCAGGTGCCGCGCGCGATTCCCCAAGGGCGGCTATTGCTGCGCGGCGCGCGCGTGGTGACCATGAAAGGGCAGGAAGTGCTCGATCGCGGCGACATCCTGATTGAAAACAACCGCATCACCAAGGTGGGCCCGGCGGGCAAAATGGCTGCGCCACCCGATGCCAAGGTGATCGACCTGAAGGGCAAGACGATCATCCCCGGCCTGGTGGACATCCACTCTCACCTGGGCGCGCGCCACGATGTGGTCACCGATCAAGAATGGTCCTACGCCGCCAACCTGGCCTTCGGTGTTACCACCACACGCGACCCCTCGATTGATTCCAACCAGGTTTTCGCTCAGGGGGAGATGGTCGAAGCCGGGGAGCTGATTGGCCCGCGCATTTATGCCACCGGGTACCCCATGATCGAACTGTTCGCCCCCATCACCAGCCAGGAGGACGCCGACAACGTCGTCCGCCGCTTCAAGAAGATGGGCGCCGATTCACTGAAAGAGTATTTGAAGTCGCGGCGCATCCAGCGGCAGTGGCTGGCCATCGCCGCAGCCAAGGAAGGCGTCAACATCACCGCCGAGGGCGGCGGCGACCTGAAGACCGATCTCTCCATGGTCCTCGACGGCTACACCGGCGTGGAGCACAGCCTGCCGATTGTGCCCATCTACAAGGACGTGATCGAGCTCGAAGCCCAGGCCAAGACCACCTACACGCCGACGCTGATTGTTTCTTACAGCGGACCCTTCGGGCAGATCTACTGGCGCCAGCGCATGGACATCCACGCTGACCCCAAGGTTCGGCGTTTCACGCCGCATGAAGTTGTGGACCAGCGCGCGCGCTGGCGCACCTTGATCCTGGACGACGAATTCCAGCATCTACTGATCGCCCGCGGCGCCGGGGACATCGTCCACCGCGGCGGAAACGTCGCCCTCGGCTCCCACGGCGAACAGCAGGGAATCGGCGCGCATTGGGAGCTGTGGATGCTCCAGTCCGGCGGCATGACGCCCTGGGAGGCCCTGCACTGCGCCACCATGCTCGGCGCCGAGTCGATTGGACTCGACAAGCAGGTCGGTTCGCTCGAGCCCGGAAAGCTTGCCGACCTCGTCGTGCTCAACTCCAACCCGCTTGAAAACATTCAGAACTCGCGGGACATCCGCTACGTGATTAAGAACGGTGTGGTTTACGATGGCGACACCTTGGACCAGGTCTGGCCAGTCGAAAAGAAGTTCCCCCCGTTCTTCTGGCGCACTTCGGACGCGGAAATCGAAGCGCTCCCGCATTAGCGCCTAGGAGAATCGCACGCCGGGAAGGCAAACGGTTGGGCTAGATAGCTTGAGCCTGGATCAGGAGAAGACCGGTGTAAATTCCCGGGGGGAGCGTCAGGCCGGTCGTGTTGATCTCTAACTGTAGCTGGTCGGTCCGCTGGCCGGTGCGGTTGTTGTTCCTGATCACCTGGTTGAAAATCCGCACGCTCCGCGCCGGGCCGAACGGGCTGTTTCTGGTAAATGTCCGGAAAGGCCCGCCGTTGGCGCTGCCCAGGACCCGCGAAGAGGGGATGTTGGTGGCCCCGCTGGAAAGCGCCGCCGCTGCGTTCGAGAAGTAGGCGTACAGTCGCACTCGGTTTCTTCCCTGATTCAAAATCCACTGCGTGTTAATCACCACCGGCGCGCTTCCGGCCGCGATACCGCCCAGAGGAGCCAGGGCGAAATTGACCGTACCCGGTCCCGCGGTCACCGAGAGGGACTCAGTCCTGTTGGCCTGAAGGTTTACCGTGCCAAAGCTGGTGTTCAACGCCTGCGCGCGAGACGCGGCAGCAATGCCCAACAGCATCAGGGCAAGCGCGCAGACTCGGAGCGGCATCCTTCCATGGCTGGAACGGAAAGTTTTCACTTTGACCAGAAACCCCTCAGCGCCCTCAGGCGCAATCCCCCAAAAAGCTAGGGTGCTCTTGTGCGCCACATATGTACACATCGGCAGGAATGTGCAGGAATAGGACTTCAGTACTATCCAGCGATCCCTGTTGCTTGATCGGAACACCACCGCGTGCGCTGGAGGACCCAGGTGGATTTGCAGGCTGGTTTCCTGGAGTGCGGCGGCTCGCCGCCGCGTCTGTTCCGCGTGGCTACCTGTGGAATTTGGTGATAGCATACCCATCTTGGGCTCCGGCGCCGCAGAGAGCTTTCTGTTCCAGAATCGGACCCTTCGAGAGGCCAGCCATGCACCCAACCGACGCAGCCGGCAAGTCATGTTTGGTAGAGATCACGCCGGGCAGGCATGAAGGCCAGCAGGTTATGCGTCTCCGCGGCCCTTTGGTTCAGGAGACCCTCTTCGACTTTCAGACACGCATTCGCACCGAGCCCGCACCCGCAATGGTCATTGACATGAGCGAAGTGCCCTACATTGACTCGGCCGGGCTGGGTTCTCTGGTGCTGGCTGCCATCCACTTCAACAAGAGCGGCCGGCGGCTCGCGCTGGCGGGGATGAGCGAGCGCGCCGTCACACTGTTCCAGATGTCCCACCTGGACAGATTTTTCACCACTTACCCCACTCGGACCGCCGCCGAAGAGGCGTTGAAGTAACTTCGCCTGTCAAAGTTCTGGGTCAGCCTTCATTCAATTGTAGAACGTAGGGGTCCGCACTTTTCCACCGCGCCGGCCCTTCCACGCTTGATTCAGGATTTCTGTTGCTTGTCCTTCTGCTTCATCGGTGCGAAATGATCAGATGGGAGGGCGAGGGCGGCAAGGCATGCAGCTCGCTCGACGTATACCCTGCGTTGCGAAACATCTGTTCGAGCTCCGCGAATGTGTAAGCATCTCCGCTTGGCGTAGTGCTCAGCATGGTCAACGAGAACTGTGCGGCGATCGGCGGAGACACGCGGTCCGCATTGGGGACAAAATCCAGAGTGGCCGCACGGCCCCCCGGCGCGAGGGCCGCGCGGACTTTGCGCAATAGCCGCTGGCAGGTGGGCGGGTCGAAGTGGTGCAGGAAGTTGGTGATCAGCACGAGGTCGTAGCCCGTGCCGAATTCCACATCGAAGGCGCTTCCCGGCAGAGTGCGATAACGTCCTTCAACGCCGGCGGCGCGGGCATTTTCCAGCGCCACGGCCAGGACGTTCGGCCAGTCCGTCGCCACCACTTCGGCGTTTACGTTATGCCGGGCCAGGGCAATGCCGAACATCCCGTGTCCCGCAGCGATGTCCAGCACCTTCCACCGCGGGGCGGAACGCGCTTGCAGGAAATCCGCAATCATCTCCGCCGGCATGGTCATCAGCGGCGCCATGGCCCGGGCGAAGTTCACCCACATAGGGTCTTCCGGCGAGAGTGTGCCTTCGGGACTCATCACCGTTCCGCCGTTGCGCACGGCGGCGGCGACATCCTCGAAGGCGCCAGCCATTCGCGGCGACCCCAGGAATCCCACTGCCGACGCCATACACGACGGTGATCTCCGGTCGAGAAACATGGCCGCGTCCTGCGTGAGCCCGTAGCTGTTTCCCTCTTTGGTCAGAAGACTGAGTGTCACCAGGTAATCGCAGAGGATGCGCATGCCTCGCGGCGACGCCGCGCAGCGCTGTGCCAGGGCTGCTGCGGTTGTTGCGCCTTCGCCCACCGCGGTGAATACGTCCAGCTCGATGGCCGCCTTGAGCGCCGCGGAGCGCTGGAAGGCGTTCATCGTCTCGAAAATGTGCATGGGGTTGGGCATCTGCGCTGGATTCGCTGCGCTCATCAGGTTAGCTCCCTCGATTTTGGTTGGTGACGCGGGGGAAAGTGTACCCGTTCACGGCAAAGAGGCAAGCTGGTTTCGGGGGGGTGCCTCCAGTCTTCAAAACGCTCGCCGAGCGCGAGCGCCAGTACGTGGAGTGAACTCGATGCTCGCCGGGCGCCGTCCGGAATTCGACGGGACAACCCCGGAGCTGGATGTCCCGCAGGGTGTGTTGCCGCAAAGTCCTACGCCAGTCTGCGCTCGCCGTTTGGCTTAACGGTTCGACCGTGGACCGGCCTTCATTGTGCCGGACGGATCGAGTTTTCCGTCGGCCCCGCTGGTGAGCGAGATGAAAGCGGGATCGTTCTTCAGCGAAGCGAACACCGCGTCCACCCGCGCTTCCATCATCTCCTTGGAGCGCACCGCGGCGTAACGTTCGTATTCGAAGAAGTGACGTTTGAGCAGTTGGAGCGTCTTTTCCCGCTGGCCGGTTTGCGCGAAGACGGCGGCAAGGTTGTACGAAGCGGGCAACAGAGATTCGTTCTCACGCGCGATCTTCAAAGCCTCTTCGCCGTGGCCGCTACCGGCCATGAAGGCTGCTGCGAAGACCAGGTTGTAGGGGTCGGTGGCATCCAGAGCCAGCGCTTCGCGTACATAGTGGTCGGTTTTGGCAGCGTCGCCTTCAGAGTTCCAATAAACCGCCAGGTTGCGGTACGCCAGGGCCAGCGGATACGTTTGCACGGAGCTTTCCATCAGCTCCAAACCCTTTTTGAATTCGCCCTCGTGGATGGTCATCTTCCCCAAGCCGTGCAGCGCGACGGCGCGGGAGAGCGGGTCGGCAGGCATATTGAGAATCTCTTCGAAGGTGCGCCGGGCTTTTTCCCATTCGCCCGTGTGATGGCGGTAGAGCTCGCCCAGATAGCGCAGCGGGGCGGGATCGGCAGGATCGAGCTGGTGCGCTTCCGCGTAGAGCCGCTCGGCGTCGGCGTATTTCCCCTGCAGCTCTAACGCCAGGCCGCGAAGCATGGTGCGCTCGATCCGCGCGCTTTCGCGCGGCTCGCGCACCGGCGGGTCGGCCACCTCGGCAACATCGCTGACGCCGAGTTTCTTCAACTCCTTGGCCGCGTCCTTGGCCTTTTTGGGGAACAGGCACTTTTGTTCGAGGACGCCACGAAAAAGCGCGATGGCGGCGGGACTGTCGCCCGCCTTCGCTTTGGCCCTGGCATCCTTGATCTTCTCTTCGAGAGCCTGCTCGCGTTTCTTCATCTCACTCTCGACCAGCTTTTCCACCTGCGCCACCTTGAGGAAGCCGGCCTGGTTTTCGGCCTTGCCGATCACCGTCCCTTCGGCGGTGACCAGCACCGCCACCGGCAGCTTGGTGTCGGCTGCAAACTTCGTTCCCGCGGGGGAGGCCACCTCGGCCACCTCCATGGTCACGCACTGCGCGGCATACAGCGAGAGCGAGCGCGATGTGCGCAGACTGGATTGGCGCAACTCCTCGTTCGAAGACGGGAACCAGTAGAGGACCAGCCCGGAGGTTATCGGAGGGTCCGTTGGCTTTTGAAATCGCCACGGCACGGAGTAAACCTGCTCTTCATTTCCCGAGGATGGTGACATCCCGCCGCGCCCGCCGCCACCTCCTCCGCCGCAAGTGGCCCAGCTCTGTGGAGGGGTGACCAGCACGATCACAACCAACCAGGAGATCACGAACTGACAGTTGCCGCGGCGTTTCTGGTTTGTCGTTGACATGGTGTGCTCGTGGCCTCCGCTGCCAGTGTGCCGGCGGTATCCGCGCGCGCAATTCCGGCAGTTCGTCCGGAGCTTCCGCCCTCGGTATTCAGACTCAATTGATTATATATGGGTTGCCTCAAAAATCGCGGCGAAGTCCAAGCCGCGGGATGTCGCAACTTCCGGTTTCCTGGAGGTATGCAGAAACAAAGCGCAACAGCCCGCGAGCCGCGCAGGGTGATGCAGAAACATCCCTACGGAACCCGCGGGCTGTCGCCCAACCGTTGCTAGAACTCCAAGCGCACTGACAACTGCGCCTGGCGCGGATCGCCCACACCCAACCGCAGGAAGCCGTTGAAGTCGAACAACGCCGGCGATGACAGTGGGTTTACGTTGTTGGTGTTGTTAAAGGTGTTGAACAACTCGATCCTCGGGATGATCCGGAAATGCTCGCCGATCTGGAACGGGCGCGCGACTCCAAAGTCGAACGAAAAGAAGCCATTGTCCTTCCGAAGGTGATTGCGCCCGCAGTCAATGGCCGTGCCGCCGCCCGCCGGAATCACAAACCGCGTGTTCGAGTTGGTGATACTGCAAGGTGCTCCGGTTCCGGGTCCACTCACATCGGTAATGGGCTGCGCCGAATGCGCCTGCATGCGAACGTTGCCCTGGATTTTCCATGGCAGGTCGGCCACCGTGTAGAAGTTGAACCGGTGCCGATTGTCGCGGTCCGAGTACGAATATTCTTTCGCGAGATTGAAGAAGTTCGCGTAGCGGAAGGTGAAGGGATCGCGCTCGTTCGAGTCGTCGTCCCGGTCCACGGAGACGGTGTAGTTCGCGTCGAACAGGAAGCGGTGGCTCAGCCGCTTTCGCGCTCCAATCGTGAATCCTCGGTAGAGCGACTTCGCCGAGCCGACCGTATCGGTGATGTCGCCCAGATTGGGAAAGACGCCATGCACACCGACATAGTCGACGGTGTCCTGGCCCTTGATGGGCAGGGTAAAGCCCGTTCCCCCGTTAGGGTTGATGACCCGAGTCAGGTGCACGCCCTTCGACATAGTAAAGTCCGCGTACACTGCGTAATCACCCACGAGCTGTTGCTCGAAGCCCACATTCGTCGTGTAGATGCGCGGGTTGCCGTAATCCTTGGCGAACACCGTCACCCCCGGCTGGAAGGGAAATGCTCCGGGCGCCAAAGGTAGAATGGGAGTTGTCCCAGGATACGTCGGTGCAGGGGCACCGAACGAGGCCGAGTTCTGCTGGCAAACGCCTGCAATCTTGAATAGGCAACTTGCCGCCGCAATTCCCTGCTGCTGCACGCCGTTCGTGGTGATCGCGCCAACCTGGGTCAGCATGTTCTGCCGGGCATTGTAGATGCCCCAGCTCGCGCGCAGCGCCGACTTGCCGTTGCCGCGAATGTCCCAGGCCAACCCGACGCGCGGCTGGAACAACTTGTTTTGGTTGGGAATTTTGCCGTTCGACGGAAATGCCGGATTGCTCAGGTTCGAGCCGTAGGCGGTATTTGAGGGCGCAATTGTCGGATCGGGAAAGTGCTGGGCGTCCCAACGCAGACCGTAGTTCAGCGTGAAATTGCGCCAAACCTTCCACGTGTCCTGGATAAAAAGTGAATAGTCCTCGTTGGCGATGCTCGACTGGCCGGACTGGTCCTTCGTTTGCCCCGCCGTCGTGGGTCCATGCTGTAAGTAAAGCAGCAGCGGACCGCCGACAGTGCTTCCCGCCGCGCACATCTGATTGAAGGGAGCGTTTTGGGTGATCCAGCCGGTGAAAGCAAAGGGGGTGGTGGTGCTGAAACATTCTCCGGCATTGGGGCCGAACCCATTCGCGGCGGGAGCAGACGCATAACGCAGGAAGCCCACCGCACCGTCAAACAGGTAACGGCCATTGAAGAATCCGCGGAAGATCTGTGAATTCCGGGTGTGGATCCATCCGCCGCCGAATTTCCAGGTATGCTTCCCCTTGATGAGCGAGAAGTTGTCGCGAATTTCAGTGCGATAGATGAGCTCGTCGATGGTCGGTTCCAGGAACCACGGTTGGCCAAAGCGGAACGATGGCGCGAAGCCCACTCCCGTATCCGGCACGGAGGACTGATTGATTGCTGCGCGCGGCCGCACGTCTCTGGAATACGTGAAATGCGCCTCGTTCAGCATGGTATTTGAAAGTGTGCTGAACCAGTTCGTATTGATCAGTTGTATTTTCGCCGGCCCTTCAATGCCGTTCGCGGTACTCCCATAGCTGGCGACGTCAAAGGTCTGATTCGGGTTTTTCGACCAATCGAAGTTGTACGAGCCGGAGATCTGGTTCTTGGCGTTCAAGTTGTAGTCAATTTTCCCGATTACGTTGACGTTTCTAGCTGTATGGAGGACCGGCAGGCCCTCTTTTACGCTGAAGGTTGTCTGGAAATAATTCAGCAGCACCTGCCGCTGGCAATCCGGGCTGGCGTTGATTTGCGCCTCGGTGATGTTGACGCCCGGGCCGCCGACCGGGCCAAAGACCGGATTGGCCACACTGCAGGGCGTACCGATCGGGACGCTGAGGTTGGGGCGCGTGAGGTCCTCGCGAATCCCCTCGGTAGCCGCGAAGAAAAACAGCTTGTCCTTGATGAGCGGGCCGCCTATGCTCCCGCCGAACTGATTGCGCAGAAAATCCTTCAGCGGCTTCCCATCCGAAGTGTTCGAGGATAGCGACTCGGTGCGGAAGTATTCGAAGGCGCTGCCGTGGAAGTTGTTGGTGCCGGACTTGGTGATGACGTTCACCACGCCATTCGCAGTGCGGCCGTATTCGGCCGTGGCCCCGCTGGCGATGATCTGGAATTCCTTGACGGCTTCCAGGGTGATGTCGATGGCCGCGCGCTGCCCGCCGACCTGCTCGCCGAAGAACCCGTTGTTGTAGTCGCCTCCGTCCAGGCTGAAGTTGTTGAAGATCCCGCGCTGTCCGTTTATGTTGATTTCGTCACCGTCGGGCCCCTGCACGATGCTAACACCCGGCGTCAGAGTCAGGAGATCTTCGAATTTGCGGCCCAACACCGGAGTGGTGGCCACGGCCCTTTCGATCAGAGTCGAGGAGGATTCCGTCTTGGTTACTTCCACAAGCGGCACGTCCGTGACCACGATTTGTTGCGCGATTGTGGAGATTTTCATCGTCATAGGGATGGTGATCACCTGACCGACGGTCACGTTTACGTTTTGCTGCAGAATTGTGGCAAATCCCTGTTTGCTGATGGTCAGCGTATAACGTCCCGGGGTCAGGTTCAGGAACGCAAAGTGTCCGTCGTTATTGGAAGTTTCTGTGCGGACATAATTGGTATCCAGATTCTTTGCCTCCACCGACGCGCCGGGAACGCTCCCGCCTTTCTCATCGAGGATATCTCCTTGCACCGTGCCCGAGGTTATCTGTGCCTGTCCCCAACCGGAGGAAGCGCACGCCAGCACCAGAACCAGCACAAAGGCCGCACACCCAACTTTTTTCATTATTCCCCCTCAGACTGCGTATGTTTCGGCACACCCGGCATCTCTTGCATCCCCGGAAAACTCTGCCGGAATGCAAAACGCTGAAAGTGTATGGCAATAGGGGCCGAAACAGCAAGCGGCTAAACTGTGGAAAGTCTTACCGAATTGCGCCGGCAGAAGTCCGGCACAAACCCGGTTCTCCACGCCCGCGAACTGCGTCTTCAGAATTGGGGAGGGGGGATTCGGTCGTGGATGAGTTGGGGTGAGCGATGGGATTTGAACCCACGACCCTCGGATCCACAATCCGATGCTCTACCAGCTGAGCTACGCTCACCACCGTCTCCATAATAACACGCGCCCGCGCGCGCTTAAAAGCGCCCAGCACGCGGTATTGCTCTTTCAGTGGCTTCTGAAGCGATCGAAGATCCATGGCCACCTCATTCTCTTATTCTTGGCCATTTTTCGCCGACCGGGGCAGCTACGGCCAAGCCGTCTTGAAGCCGCTCCATCCGCATGCTAGCATGCGCGCGCATCAGGGGGACGCCATGCCCAAATTCGTCATCGAACGCGAAGTCCCGGGAGCTGGAAATCTATCCGACGCCCAATTGCGGGAACTCTCCCAAAAGTCGGTCAACGTTCTGAAGGGAATGGGTCCCGAGATCCAATGGCTCCATAGCTACGTTACCGGCGATAAGGTGTACTGCGTCTACCTCGCTCCGGACGAGGCGACCATCCAAGAACACGCCAAGCGCGCCGGCCTTCCTGCCAATCGGGTCTCCGCCGTGCGCCGACTCCTTGACCCGGCAAGCGCGGAGTAAGCGCTGCCTGAACCTTCCGGTGGCATCCGGATTTCCTTCGCCATCAGCATCAGCCCGTCCGGGCGCCCGTGCGCTAACACGAGGAAGATGCCGCCTCGGGCAACAGCACGTCCTCAATAGCTTTCTCGACCGGCATAGCCCAACCTTCTAACCAGGCCGTCGCGCCCGCCGTGTTGCTCAATGCTATCCTTGCCGGGTCCAGAATGGCTTCCAGTTTGGCCTGTTCCGCGGGCGTGAGCGGAGCGCCAATATTTTGGCGCAGCGCAGCCGCTGCGCCTGCCAGCCGCAGCGAACGCTCTGCTTGCAGTTGAGCCGCCGCTGAGCACGCGAAACACTCCAGCAGGCGGGCAATTCCGCGTTTATGTTCCAGTTCCTGGAAAATTTTTAGGCTTTCCCGGTACAGAGAGTGCGCTGTGGGCCAATTCCGCTGTTCCCTCGCCAAGCTTCCCAGATCAGCCAGCGTGCCAGCAATGCCCCAGCGGTCACCGAGTTCCCGAAAAATTGCCAGGCCCTGTTCGTACAACGTCTGCGCGGCTGCGGAGTCACCCTGATCTCGGGCGACATCCCCCTGAGAGTTCAGCGACCAGGCGACGCCTGTCCGATCTCCCAGTCCTTGGAAGATTGAGAGACACTCTGCGTAGAGGGAGCGCGCGCGGGCATAGTCACCCTGCAATTTGACGACACTCGCCAGGTTACTGAGAGAACGAGCGACAGCCTTCGGGTCGCCCAATTCTCTCCACAGCACCAGGCCTTCTTCGAACAGCGAGTGCGCCACTGCGACGTCACCCCGGTCCCGAGCAAAGACCGCCAGCGCGTTTAGGGAGACGGCGACGCCCTGGTTGTCACGCAACTGACGCGCGATGTCTAAACTTTCCCTGATGAGCGCATCCCCCGAGGCGTAATCTCCCTGCTCGCCCGCGAGCACGCCTGCGGCAAATAGTGCGCGCGCTCGCGCCCTCGTGGGAGCTGCCGCTCCTGCGAGCTTCAGCAGCTTGCCCAGCCTGTCCCTGCCTTCGGCGAGATACTCTCGCGTCTCCCAGAAGCGAAACAGGGCCGCGCCGAGACGCAGGCCCCACTCCGCATCTCCGGTTTCTGTCAGCCACTCAAGGCCCGCGCGAAAATTGTCATGTTCTAACGCCAAGCGTTCCAGCCATTCCGCTCTTTCCGCGCCGCTCTGCTCCGTAGCCTCCTCTTCTGCCAGCACCAGGCAGTAGGCGGCATGGGCGCGCTTCGTCAAGGCCTCCTCCAAGCTTGCCTCCAGTTTTTCCCGAGCGTACTCACGAATCGTTTCCAGCATCGCGAACCGCGATTCACCGTGCGCTTGCTCGACCGGCTGCAGCAGGCTCTTGTCCACCATGGATGCCATACCGTCGAGCAGGTCCAAATCGAAATCGCCTTTGGTGTCGCACACAGCTTCCACGCCCTCCAGAGTGCATCCCCCCACGAACACCGATAATCTTCGGAAAAGCTTCTGCTCGGCAGCGCTCAGCAGATCGTAGCTCCAATCGAAGGCAGCGCGAAGCGTCTGCTGCCGCTGCGGCAGGTCCCGCGCGCCGCCCGTCAATAACTGCAACCGGCTCGCCAGGCGTGTCCGCATGGAA